>NZ_JBSFEP010000005.1:0-420533 GCF_053594495.1 Streptomyces sp. NPDC001920 | reverse complement strand
CAGTACGAGGGCTTCCGCCCGGCACGCCGAGAGCACGCACCATACGCCGCGCGGCCCGCCCTCCGGGCGGACGACGGGACTTTGCGGACACGACCTAGGGCGAAAGAGGCGGGCGGGTACGGGTCGGGCCCGCGTCCCGGCCGGGCTCACGACTCAGACCGCCAGGATGCTCAGCCCCGCATCCTCGAAGCGCCGTACCGTCTCCGGCGTCGCCGCCGTGTCCGTGACCAGCGTGTCCACCGCTTCGGCGGCGCAGATCCGGGCGAACGCGCGCTGTCCCAGCTTGCTGGAGTCCGCCGCCACGACCACCCGCTCGGCCCGCTCGCACAGCAGCCGGTTGATGGCCGCCTCCGCCTCGTCGTGCGCGGCGGCGCCGTGCGTGACGTCGAAGGCGACGACACCGAGCACCGCCACGTCGATCGTGATCTGGGACAGCACCCCGTCCGCGAGCGGTCCGATGAGCTCGTACGACTGCGGGCGCGCCACCCCGCCGGTCACCACGATCTTGAACTGGGGCCTCACGGCCAGCTCGTTGGCGATGTTGAGCGCGTTCGTGACGACGGTCAGCGCGGGTGAGCCGGACCCCAGGTCACCCCGTACGGCCAGGGCGCGCGCCACCTCGGTGGTCGTCGTACCGCCGGTCAGTCCCACCGCCTCGCCGGGCGCGATGAGATCGGCCACCGCCTTGGCGATGCGCTGCTTCTCGGAGGCGCGCCGCGCTGTCTTGTAGCGCAGCGGCAGTTCGTACGACACTCCGTGCACGACCGCGCCACCCCGCGTGCGGACCAGCATCTGCTGCTCGGCGAGCTGATCGAAGTCGCGCCGGATCGTGGCGGCCGAGACCTCCAGCTCGGCGGCCGCCTCCTCGACGTCCAGCCGGCCCCGCTCGACGAGCAACTCCAGCAGCGCCTTCCAGCGGGCGTCGCGCGACATCCGACCTCCATCCCTCGATCTCCCGGCGACCTTAGCGCACGCCTTTCCACCGTCTTGCTTGATTCTGCTCGAAAGCTGGCTATATCTTGCAAGAACAATCATTCAGCCCTCGTGGGCCGGAAGGGTGGCGTCATGACGCATGTCGAGGACGAGCTCAACAGCCAGCCCGAGTGCTGGACGCGCGCCGCGACGCAGGCCCGCGGGGCCGGCGCGTCGCTCCCGGCGCCGGGCGAGCGGGTCGCGATCGTCGGCTGCGGGACCTCGTACTTCATGGCGCAGTCCTACGCCGCGCTGCGCGAGGAGTCGTCCCAGGGGGAGACGGACGCCTTCGCCGCCTCGGAGTTCCCGCGCGGACGGTCGTACGACCGGGTCCTCGCCCTCACCCGCTCCGGCACCACCACCGAGGTGCTGGATCTGCTGGGGCGGTTGAAGGGGCGCACGCGCACCACGGCCGTCACCGCCGACCCGGACACCCCCGTCATGGCGGCGGCCGACGACGTCGTGGTCCTCGACTACGCGGACGAACGGTCCGTCGTGCAGACCCGGTTCGCCACCACCGCCCTCACCCTGCTCCGCGCCCACCTAGGCCTGCGCACGGACACCGCCGTGTCCGACGCCCGCACCGCGCTCGCCGCCGACCTGCCCGAAGGACTCGTGGACTGCGTCCAGTTCACCTTCCTCGGCCGCGGCTGGAGCGTCGGGCTCGCCAACGAGGCCGGGCTGAAGATGCGGGAGGCGTCGCTGTCCTGGACCGAGGCGTACCCGGCGATGGAGTACCGGCACGGCCCCATCAGCATCACCACGAACGGCACCGCGACCTGGATGTTCGGAGAGGCACCCGAAGGACTCGCCGAACAGGTGCGCGCCACCGGCGGGTTGTGGATCGAGGGCCGCCTCGACCCCCTCGCCGAGCTGGTCCGCGCCCAGCGGCTCGCGGTCGCCGTCGCCGTGGCCCGCGGCCTCGACCCGGACCGCCCCCGCCACCTCACCCGTTCGGTGATCCTCGCCCCCTGACACCCCGACGTGCCGAGAAAGGACAGGCCGTGCCCCTCGTGACCACCGGCGAGCTCGTCACCCGTGCCGCCGAAGCCCGCTCCGCAGTGGCCGCCTTCAACGTCATCACCCTGGAGCACATCGAGGCGGTGGTCGCCGGCGCCGAGTCGGTGAGTTCACCCGTCGTGCTCCAGGTCAGCGAGAACGCCGTCAAGTTCCGCCACGGGCGGCTCCTTCCACTCGCCCGTGCCGCCGTCACCGCCGCCGAACAGGCCGCCGTACCCGTCGCGCTGCACCTGGACCACATCCGGAGCGACGGCCTGCTCCGCCAGGCCCCGGGCGCCGGGTTCAGCTCCGTGATGTACGACGCGGCACGACTGCCGTATGCCGGCAACCTCGCCGCGACGAAGGCCGCCGTCGACTGGGCGCACGACCAAGGACTCTGGATCGAGGCCGAGTTGGGGCGGCTGGGCGGCAAGAACGGTGAGCCGCCCCTCGACGCCCATGCCCCCGGTGCCCGTACCGACCCGGCGGAGGCGCACGCCTTCGTCGCGGACAGCGGCGTCGACGCCCTCGCCGTGGCCGTCGGCAGTTCCCACGCGATGACCACCCGGACCGCCACCCTCGACCACGAGCTCGTCAAGCGCCTGTCCGCCACCTTGGACGTCCCCCTCGTCCTGCACGGCTCCTCCGGAGTGCCGGACGGCGAACTGACCGCGGCGGTGGCGGGCGGCATCGCCAAGGTCAACGTCGGCACGGCCCTCAACATCGCCATGACGGCCGCCGTCCGGGACTTCCTGGCCGCCCACCCGGAGGCCGTCGACTCACGCAAGTACCTGAGCGTGGGACGCGAGGCGATGGTCCGGGAGGTGGCCCGCGTCATCCGGGTGCTGGCGGCTTCCTGACACGCCGGGGAACATGCCTGCTCGGGTGGGCCGACCCGAAGCGTGGCCGCCCCTCCCGCTCCGCCGGGGCGAGCAGCCTGACCTGGGCGGCCGCTGCCGCGGACGACGAGTGTGATCCGGCGCCGCGAGAGCGCCTCGTACCGCCTGGACAGCCCGCGGTTCACAGCGGGCGGCGCGACCGGCGCGCCTACTTCTTGACCGCCCGCAGCACCACGAACTTCGGGTCGCTCGCGACCAGTTGACTGTTGCCGAACAGCCGCCGCAGCTTCAAGTGGTAGCCGAGATGCCGATTGCCGACGACCCACAGCTCGCCGCCCGGCCCGAGCGCGCGCCGGGCGCCGGTGAACATCCGCCAGGCCGTCGCGTCGGTCGTCGCCTGGTGGGAGTGGAACGGCGGGTTGTTCAGCACGAGGTCCGCGCTTGCGGCCGGGACGCCCGCCAGCCCGTCCCCGACGCGGAACTCGGCCCGCCCGGTCAGCCCGTTCGCCCGGTACGTCGCCTCCGCCGACGCCACGGCCTGGAACGACTCGTCCACGAACAGCACCTCTGCCTCGGGGTTCGCCAGCGCCATCGCCGTCCCGACGACACCGTTGCCGCACCCCAGGTCCACGATCCGTCCGCCGACCTTGCCGTCCGGCAGGTGGCTCAGGAAGAAGCGCGTACCGATGTCGAGCCGGTCGGCACAGAAGACGCCCGCGTGATTGACGACCGCGCGCCCCGAGACCGCGCCGATCCCGTCCGGAAGCGTGTAGGTGTACGGCCACGGATTGCCGGGCCGGTCGAGAGTCGGCTCCGGCGTGCAGAAGATCAGCCGGGCCTTCTTCTCCGCGAGCGAGGTGCGGGTCGGGCCGATGATCCGCTCGAACAGCCGCAGCGTCGAGGTGTGGATCTCCTTCACCATGCCCGTGCCGACGACCACCGTGCCCTCGTGCACCGCCGGCGCCAGCCGCAGCAACAGGTCCTCCAGCAGCGCCAGGCTCTTGGGCACCCGCACCAGGAGGACGTCGACGCGGCTGGGCGGCTCGTCCCGCGTGGTGAGCAGCCGGACCGTGCCGGGCTCCACGCCGTGCCGGACGAGATTGGCCCGGGTCGCCTCCTGGGTGAGGTAGGAGTCCGTGATCTGCGTCGGCCGGTGCGCCGCCAGCGCTGTCACCAGGGCGCCCCAGCGGTCCCCGACGACCACGACCGTGCCGGACAGCGGGAGCTCCTGCTGCGCCAGATAACGCAGGAGGTACTCGTCGGAGGCGTCCCAGGCACGCAGCCGGTCGCGTGGGTCCTGGGGAAAACGGGTCAGCGCCAGCTCGCCCCAGGGCGTGTGCATACGGTCGTTCATCGTGCGTCAAGGCTATGCGACCCCGGCCCGCTCCCGGACCGCCGGTCCAGCCGCGGCTCACGGCCGGTGAGAGAGAGGATGGGAGGCATGGAAGCCGAGCTGTTTCCGCGGGCGCGTACGCAGGTCGCGCCCGGCGCGGTGCACGTGCCCGACTGGCTGGACGCCGGGCGTCAGCGCGAGCTGCTGGCGGCGTGCCGCGCGTGGGCGCGCCCGCCGGCCGGCCTGCGCACGGTCCGCACACCCGGCGGCGGCACGATGAGCGCCCGACAGGTCTGCCTGGGCTGGCACTGGTACCCGTACGGTTACGCCCGCACGGTCGTCGACGGCGACGGCGCCCCGGTGAAACCGTTCCCCGACTGGCTGGGCGAGCTGGGCCGCCGGGCGGTGCGGGACGCGCTGGGAGCGGGCCCGGTGGGCGAACAGGCGGCGGCGTACGACATCGCGCTGATCAACTTCTACGACGCCGACGCCCGTATGGGCATGCACCGCGACAGCGACGAGGACTCGGACGCACCCGTGGTCTCCCTGAGCCTCGGCGACACCTGCGTCTTCCGCTTCGGCAACACCGAGACCCGGGGCCGGCCTTACACGGACGTCGAACTGCGCAGCGGCGATCTGTTCGTCTTCGGCGGCCCGGCGCGACTCGCCCATCACGGCGTGCCGAAGGTGCATCCGGGCACCGCACCCGAGGAGTTGGGGCTGACCGGGCGGTTGAACATCACGCTCAGGGTGAGCGGGCGCTAGGGGTGTTGCCGCGAGGCGGAGGAGGGCGTCGGCGCGACGGGGTCCCCCGCTCCGGCGAAGTCGGGAGTCGGGGGAGTCGGCATCCGACGACAACGCCGCGGACGCGCGTTCCGGACCCCGCGGCGCCGGCATGATCCGAACGACAGACCCTGGGCCGTCGCTCCTGCGGATCATGGGAGACTCGCCCTCATGAGCGGCAAGGCGGACCCCCGGGCGGCGGGGGAAGGGACCACCCCAAGGACGCGGTTGGACCGGGGGCGGGGTGCGCTCGGGCCCGCGTTGGAGCTCGTGCACACCGGGCGCGCTCCCACGCGCGCGGTCCTCACCGCCGAGCTCGGGGTGACCCGGGCCACGGCCGGCGCGGTCGCCGCCGAACTGGAGGCGCTCGGCCTGATCAGGGTCGACGCCCGGCCCGGCGCCGCCGCAGGTTCCCAGGGGCGGCCCTCCCACCGGCTGGCGGTCGCCGAGGACGGCCCGGTCGTCCTCGCCGCACAGGTGCACGCCGACGGCTTCCGGGCGGCCTTGGTCGGGCTGGGCGGCCGTATCGTGGCCACCGCGCCGGGCTGCGAGACCGTGGACGCCGATCCCGCCAAGGTCCTCGGGTCGGTCGTGGAAGCGGGCGCCGACCTGCTGCGCGCGACCGGGCGGCGCTGCGTCGGCGCCGGCCTCGCCGTACCGTCCGCGGTCGCCGAACCTGACGGCCTCGCCCTGAACCCGCTGCACGTGGCGTGGCCCGTGGGCGCTCCCGTCCGCCGTATCTTCGCCGAGTGCGTGCGCGCGGCCGGGATCACCGGCCCCGCCTTCACCGCCAACGACGTCAACCTCGTCGCGCTCGCCGAGCACCGGCACGGCGCGGGTCGCGGCGCCCGTGACCTGCTGTGCGTGGCCACCGGGCACCGGGGCGTGGGTGGTGCGCTCGTGCTGGACGGCCGTCTGCACACCGGCAGTTCGGGCCTGGCCCTGGAGGTCGGCCACCTCACCGTGAACCCCGAGGGCCGGCCCTGTCACTGCGGCAGCCTCGGCTGCCTGGACGTCGAAGCCGACCCGCTGGCGCTCCTCACCGCGGCCGGCCGTGAGCCCGGCCCCGAGGTGTCCCTGCTCCAGCAGGCCAAGGACCTGATCCGCACCCGGTACGACGACCCGGCGGTCCGCAGGGCGACCGAGACCCTCATCGACCGCCTCGGCCTGGGCCTGGCCGGCCTGGTCAACATCCTCAACCCGGACCGCATCATCCTCGGCGGCCTGCACCGCACCCTCCTCGACGCCGACCCCGAGCGGCTGCGCGCGGTCGTCGCCGACCGCAGCCTGTGGGGCCAGAGCGGTGGCGTCCCGATCCTCGCCTGCACCCTCGATCACAACAGCCTGGTCGGCGCGGCCGAGTTGGCCTGGCAGCCGGTGCTGGACGACCCGCTCGGCGCCCTGGCATAGGGCCTGCCCTCGGATCGGCCCGGCGGCACGGACCTGCGGCCTCAGGCCTCCTGCGCGGTCTGCAGGATCCGCGTGTGCGGCGCACCGGCCGGCGCCGGGGCGTTCTCGGACGACGCCTGCACCGTCGTCCTGAGGAACCCCAGGAACCGCTCGGCGTCCGCGCCTCGTCGAGGTCATTTTCACGACGACGTGGGCGGTGTCGTCGACCGGCCGCAGGACGCGGTGGTGCCGTAGGCCTGCCTCGGCGCGCTGCGGGGCGAAGCGGTCGAAGGCCGACTTCCAGGTGGCGAAGTCCTTGATCGGGTGCTCGATGCGCAGGGCCGGCACGGTCCCTCCTCGGCCGTCCAGCCGCTCACCTCCACGCTCGGCCGCTGCCCGGGCGGACGCATGCCCGGCGGGTAGGCTCGACCCATGCGGATCTCCGTCTCCTCGGACATGGACGAACCCGTGGCCCGCCTCCTCGTCGCCGAACTGCGCGAGCGCGGCCACGAGGTGGTCACGCACGGCGCGCTGAGCCCCGGCGACAACACCCAGTGGGCCCCCTGCTCGGAGGCCGCCGCCCGCGAGGTCGCCGCCGGCACGGCGGACCAGGCGGTCGTGTGCTGCTGGACCGGCACGGGCGCGTCGATCGCCGCGAACAAGGTGCCGGGCGTACGGGCCGCTCTCTGCGCGGACGCCTACACCGCGGACGGCGCCCGCCGCTGGAACGACGCCAACGTGCTCGCGCTCAGCCTGCGTCTCACCTCCGAGCCCCTGCTCAAGGAGATCCTCGACGCCTGGTTCGCGGCCGAGGCGAGCGCCGACGCCGAGGACCGGGGGAACGTGGCGCACATCGAGAGGCTGGACGACAGCAGGTCCTAGGGCGCGTATCGAGTCGTGATCAAACTGCCTGCTGTATAAGCCGGTGACGGCTGCCTGCGGCGACTCGCGTGAGATCATCCGTGCATGAGCAGCGACCTGGAAGTGAGTGCTCTGGCGATCAATGTCACGATCCCGCAGGCGCTCCGCTGGACGGACACTCGACGCGGTGAAGAGTTCACGCTGACCACGCTCAACGTCCGGCTTCTCCCGGACGGTCACCTCGCCGTAAAGGCCTATGGCCGACCTGTCGGTGGTGGTCGGGGCGCATACGTCTCGTTCCCTGTCCCCGACAAACCCGAACTGGCGGCCCTGGTCGCCGAAGCTGCCAGCCGTGCCGGGGAGTTGTGGGCCGCCCATCGTGGTCTCGGCTGAGCCCAGTTCGATTCGATGGCGACGGTGGCAGTCCTAGATTTCGTGCTCGCGGCGCGGCCGGGAAGGGTAGATCTTCTTGTGTGACGCGAGTGCAACTGACGGACGAGGAATGGGAGTTCATCGAGCCGTACCTGCCGATCGGCGAGTACGGCCCGTATCCCGAGCGGCTGCGGCAGCAGTTCGAGGGGGTGATCTGGCGGTTCAAGACCGGCGGACAGTGGCGGGAGATGCCGCAGGAGTTCGGTGCCTGGCCGACCGTCCACAACCGCTTCCGGCAGTGGCGGGACGCTGGCGTCTTTGAGGCGCTGTTGGAGGGCCTGATCGCGGAAGCCGCGAAGCGGGGTGAGGTGGATCTGTCCCTGGTCAGCATCGACTCCACCACCGCGCGCGCTCACCACGACGCAGCCGGGATGCATCTGGGCGAGGACGTCCTCACCGCACTGGAGAAGGCTGCCACCGAGGCGGAGAAGGCCAGGTCAAAAGGGGCAGCCTCGAAGAGCAAGACGGACAGGACGGACAGGACGGACAGGACGCCGAGTTCGATCCCGGGCGGGAGGAACGACGACGCATCCGGCGTCGGCGAAAACTCCGCCTGAAGGCCGCCCTCCTGGGACGCTCCAGGGGCGGGCAGACCAGCAAGGTCCACCTCGCCGCCGACCGCAACTGCCGTCCGCTGGCGTTCGGGCTGACTGCGGGCCAGGCCGCCGACAGCCCGCAGTTCATCCCCGTCCTGAAGAAGCTACGGGTCCGCGGCCCCGTCGGCCGCCCCCGCACCCGGCCGGATGCGGTCGCCGCAGACAAGGCCTACTCCTCCCGCAGCAACCGGGCCCACTTGCGCAGACTCGGCATCAAGGCAGTGATCCCGGAGAAGAAGGACCAGGCCGCCAACCGAAAGAAGAAGGGCACCAGGGGCGGCCGGCCCGTCAGCCACGACACCGGCCTCTACAAGGAGAGGAACACCGTCGAGCACCTGATCAACAAGCTCAAGGCCTGGCGAGGCATCGCCACCCGGTACGACAAGACCCCAGACAGCTACCTCGCCGGCCTCCACCTGCGCGCCTCGATGATCTGGCTCAAAGACCTCGCCCGGACCACCAAATGATCACGACTCGATACGCGCCCTAGGTCGTGTCCGCAAAGTCCCGCCTGCCCCGCGACGCCTGGCACGCACTCTCGCCGCACCGGGCGAAAGCCCACGTACAACCAGTACGAGGGCTTCCGCCCGGCACGCCGAGAGCACGCACCATACGCCGCAGGGCCCGCCCTCCGAGCGGACGACGGGACTTTGCGGACACGACCTAGCCCTCCCGCAAAGCCGACGCCGTCCCTCTCGGAGCCGGGGCGTCGGCCGGGGCGGGGGAGTGGGCGTACTGCGCCACTCCCTCGCCGAACGACCAGTCGATGGGCTCGTTCTCCAGCACGTTGACGAACACGTTGCGCGGCTCCGTGTCCGCGTAGGCGTGGGCGAGTTCGGCGATCCGCCGGTACAGCGCCTGCTTCTGCTCCGGACTCCGCCCGGAGCGCATCGTGATCGTGACGTACACCAGGCCGTCGTCCCGCCGGATGCCGAGGTAGGCGGGGTCGTAACGCAGGGTGCTGTGGGTGCCGTCGTGTCCGACCAGCACCTGGAACCGGTCGTCGGGCGGAATCCCGACGGCCTCCACCAGGGCCTCGTGCACGGCACGGCCGAGAGCGTCGAGGCGCTCGGGGTTCGTGCCCAGCGCGTCTATGCGGACGAAGGGCATGTCTGTGGGTCTCCTGTTCGGAACGTCATGAACGGCGGGGCCTCGCGACCAACTCGCCACCGCAGTTGGGACAGGTGTCCCGCATCGCCTCGCTGCACGGCACGCAGAAGGTGCACTCGTACGAGCAGATCCGGGCGGCCGCGTCGAGCGGCAGCGCCGCCGTCTCGCAGCGCTCGCAGCGATCGCGCATCTCCAGTGCCATGTTCCTCGCCCTCCCTCGTCAGCCCGGCAGCCGGTCCCGCCCCGGCGCGGACAGGTGCAGCACCTCGTAGGTGTCACCGTCGGCCTTGGGCAGGTGGCTGTCCCAGAGGGAGAAGTGGATCACCTCCCAGCGGCCGGCGTCCACGGCGGACGCGGCGAGCACCGCGCCGTCCTCGGCGGCCAGACGCTCGGTCTCCCGGGTCGTCTCCGCCATGAAGTCGGCGAGCAGCACCCCGTCAGGCACCTGACGCAGCCGGAGCACCGCCCCGCGCGCGGGGGAGTGGGCGGCGACGCCGGCCGCGCAGGCCAGCCCCGGCCACTGCCGCACCGACGGCCGTCCGAAGTCGTCGACGATGCCCTGGAACGGGCCTTCCCAGAGGAAGCGGTTCATGCCGGCGACGGTGTGCCACAGATAGAACGGCGCGTACTCGTTGACCGGGGACCCGTGCACGCCCCGCTCCCGCACCAGGTACGCCTTGAGGCCCAGGCCCGCCCACGTGTCGAGCAGGTGCCCCCTGGTGGCGACGCGTCGGCGGATGATCTCCATGTCGTAGTCGGCGGGCAGGGTGAGTCCGTACCGCATCGCGAGCATCAAACCGCCTTCCTACCGCGACGAGAGAAGGGCGAGCAGTCCCCGTACACCGGTGTCGAAGGCCGTGGGCGACCCCGACGCACGGGCGAGGACGTAGCCGCCCTGGACCGTCGCGACGATGGCCGCCGCGACCTCCTCGCTGTCCAGCTCCGAGGCGAACAGGCCCTGTTCCCTGCCCTCCTCGACGATCCCGGCGAGCCGTTCACGCAGCCAGTCGAGCGTCTCGTCGACCGGCGCGCGCAATGTGTCGCTCGCCATCACCTCGGGATCCATCGTGAGCCGCCCGACCGGACATCCGCGCAGCACATCGCGCTCCCGCCGCAGATACGCCTCGATGCGCTCGTACGGCGTTCCCGGACCGTCGAGTACTCCGGCGGCGGTGGCCCGCATCTCCTCGGCGGTCCGCCGGATCGCCGCCAGGGCGAGGTCCGGCTTCCCCTTGAAGTGGTGGTACATGCTGCCCTGCCCGGCGTCCGCGCGCTCCAGGATCGCCTTGGGGCTGGTGCCCACGTAGCCGCGCTCCCACAGCAGTTCGCGGGTCGACTCGATCAGTCGTTCCGAGGTGTCCGAGGTGCTCATGCCCTCACTGTACATACTAGTAGTTACAGAAGTCGAGGCGGGTTCGACACAGGCACACCGATCGCTTCGGAGCAGCGCGGTCGACCCCGCGTACTCCCCACGAGGTACGCGCACTGCCGCTGGCCGTACGACGACCCGCACCCCACCGCCGAGCGACTCTCGAAGCATCACCGGACGACCCAATCCGGTCCGACTCGGGAGATGACTCGACATGCAGACCCTGGCTCACTTCGCCGACGGCGGGCCCGGCCCGTGGATCCTCTTCTTCCCGCTGGTCTGGGCGGCCGTCGTGATCGGCGGCATCGCACTGCTGCGTCGCACGGTGTGGCGCGGGCGCGGACACGGCGGCCCCTGGCGCGCCACCCCCGACGGCAACTCGCCCCTCACCGTCCTGGGCCGCCGCTTCGCCTCCGGTGAGATCGACGAGGACGAGTACTGGCGCCGGCTGTCCGTCCTGGACGAGCAGTTCGGCCGTGCCGGCAAGGGCGGTGCCGCATGACGACCGCGCCCGCAGCCCGGACCACCGCCCGGGCCGTCCACGCCGTGCCGGCGTACGGGACCGTCGGCACCGGCGTGCGGGCCCTGAACGGGGTGAGTGTCTGCTTCCCGGGCGGCCGCTTCACCGCGACCATTGGGCCCCCGGGCTCCGGCAGGTCCGCCGTGGCGCACCGCGTGGCCGGTCTCGACACGCTCACCTCGGGCAGCGCCCGCGCCGGCCGTGCTCCTGGCCCTCGTCGGCCTCACCGCTGGACTCTCGCGGGCCCGCGCCGGCGAGCCGGGCGGCACGCCTGGACGCGCTGCGAGCCGTCGCCGCCGAGTGACCGTCCCCGGCGGACCGCCGCGAAGGGTCACCGCCCGGTCAGCCCGCAACGGCCGACCGGGCGGGAGCACGCTCCGGCCTGCGCAGGTCCACCCGTGCTCCGACCTCGGCGAACCGCCGTACGGGCTCCTCGACCGCGACAGCCGTCCGCCGCGGTGCGCGCGCACCCGAGCCCCGCGAGGCGGTGGGCACGGGCGCGGGCAGCGTGAACCACACGACCTTGCCGCAGTCGCCGTCCGGCCGCACGCCCCAGCTCTCGCTGACGGCGGCCACCATCGCCAGCCCGCGCCCGCACGTGGCGAGCGTGTCGCTGTCCGCCACGGCCGGCAGCCGCGGGTCGTTGTCGCGCACCGAGACGGTGAGCCGGTCGAGCAGCAGCTCGATCTCGACGGTGCACGTCTTGTCGGGCTGGGCGTGCAGGTGGACGTTGGTCAACAGCTCGGTCACACCGAGCGCGGCGCGGTCTATCAACGGATCCAGGTGCCAGTAGCGCAACTGCGCCGATACGATTCTGCGGACCTGACCGATCCGCGACGGCAGGGCTTGGAGCTCCACCGTGCAGTGCCTGCTTGGGTAGCTGATCACGGCTGCGACTCCCCGACTGAAGAGGTCCGGAAGAACACGGAGTACGGATCCAGCAGGGTGCTTCAGGAAACGGCCGCCTGCTGTCGTGGCCGGCGGGCTGGTTCGCAGCGTTATCGCCGGTAAACCCAGAGTGACGTGAGACCAGAGTGACGCAGGAGCTGCAATGCCGCAACTCGCAGTGACTCAGCCCTTACGCCCCGCAGCCTTGCGCACGGCCTCGATGAACCGGCGTGCCGCGGGCGGTCCCGGCTCTCCCGGGGCGGGGTCGTGATCACCCAGGGTCAGGGAGTAGCGCTTGCCGTTGATGTCCGCCAGCGCCCGGTCGTCCGGGGCGAACCAGGGCTTGGAGGCCCGTACCGCCTGCACCGGTGCGCTGTCGATCTCGCTGCCGTAGCTGGTGAGCAGCTGCAGCCGGCCGTCGCTGATCCGTACCTGCCCGGCCCGGGTCAACGAGCGCAGCCGCTTCCCGATGCGCACGCCCGTGGCCGTGAACTCCGCCTCCGCCATGCCCCGCCCCCTCGTGTGCGTCGGTGTGCCGGTGTGTCCTCGCGGATGCGACCGGCTCCAGTCGTCATCCAGTGTGCCCCCCGTCCGGGATCGTCGTCCCGTCCGGTGCAGTCTGCCCCGGTCCCGCGCCCAGCACCAGTCCGCGTGGCCTCCCCGGACGGGGTCGCTCGGAGCACTCGCGCGAATGCGCCCCCAGGGGTGGGGTGAAGGAGGCGACCCACGGGTGACTTTGAGGCTCTCAAAGGCCTGTTTATGCAGGTGAGAAGCGTGCGGAAGATGTCTATGCTCGAAGCGACGGCCGCGCGAGTCGCCGTTGCCGCCGAGCCTGAGGAGTACCGCCGTGAGCACCGTCCAGCAGACCCCGTCCGGCGTGACCCTCGACGTCGACCGAAGCGACGGCGCCTATCGCGTCTGGCTCAAAGAGGCCGTCCGAAAGGTCCAGGCCGACGCCAACCGTTCGGCCGACACCCACCTGCTGCGCTTCCCGCTGCCGGAGCGCTGGGGCATCGACCTCTATCTGAAGGACGAGTCGACCCACCCGACCGGCAGCCTCAAGCACCGGCTGGCCCGCTCGCTCTTCCTCTACGGTCTGTGCAACGGCTGGATCCGGCCGGGCCGCCCGGTGATCGAGGCGTCCAGCGGTTCGACGGCCGTCTCCGAGGCGTACTTCGCGAAGCTGATCGGCGTGCCCTTCATCGCGGTCATGCCGCGCACGACGAGTGCCGAGAAGTGCCGTCTGATCGAGTTCCACGGCGGCCGGTGCCATTTCGTGGACGACTCGCGGAAGATGTACGAGGAGTCCGCACGCCTCGCCGTGGAGACCGGCGGCCACTACATGGACCAGTTCACCTACGCCGAGCGGGCCACGGACTGGCGCGGCAACAACAACATCGCCGAATCCATCTTCCGCCAGCTCAGACTGGAGCGGTTCCCGGAGCCCGCGTGGATCGTCGCCACGGCCGGCACCGGCGGCACCTCCGCGACCATCGCCCGGTACGTCCACTACATGCAGCACGACACCCGCATCTGCGTCGCCGACCCGGAGAACTCCTGTTTCTTCGAGGGCTGGACCACCGGCGATCCGGACGTCACCTGCGACTGCGGCTCCCGGATCGAGGGCATCGGCCGGCCCCGTATGGAGCCGAGCTTCGTCCCCGGCGCCGTCGACCGGATGATGAAGGTGCCGGACGCGGCGAGCGTCGCCGCCGTACGGGCCCTGGAGCAGGCCATCGGACGCAAGGCGGGCGGCTCCACGGGCACCGGGCTGTGGAGCGCGCTGAAGATCGTCGCCGAAATGGTGGCCGAGGGGCGGCGGGGGAGCGTGGTGACTCTGCTGTGCGACCCGGGGGACCGGTATCTCGACAAGTACTACTCGGACACCTGGCTGGCCGAGCAGGGCCTGGACATCGCCCCGTACTCGGCGGCCATCGACCAACTGCTGGACACGGGTGTGTGGCCCGAGTGACCCGCGAGAACCGGACAGGCCCTAGGAGGCCGCGACCGCCAGCCGCCGGTCCAGCGTCGTGACGGTGTCCCGGAACACCCGGCCCAGGCCGGCCCGCGCGAGCCCGAAGGCGAACCGGAACGGAGCCGTGCCGTCCACCGCGAACGTCCACTGCAGCCGTGTGCCGGTCCCCGCAGGGGCGAGCCGCCACTCCTCGACGATCGCCCGCGCCCCGGGCGCGTTGGTGACGTCGACTCGGTAGGCGTACACCTCGGGGCTCTTAGCCACGAGGATCGTCTCCTCGAAGCGGGTACCGCCCCGCAGCCGGACCTCGCGCCGGGCCCCACCGTCGAGCGGCCGGGCCAGGGTGACCGCCGAGAACCACTGTGCCCAGCCGGGCACGTCCTCGGCGAGCGCGTGGAACACGGCCTCCGGCGCGGCGGACATCTCCCGCGCGAAGACGTGCCGTACGGGCGCGCGCTCGATGAAGTCGAGCTCCACCTCGCGCAGCAGGTTAGCCATGGACGAAACCCCCTATGCCGACGCCGCTCCGGGCAGCGCCACCATAACTGGCACCTCGTCAGATGTCTGCACCCTCAGACGTCGACGTCCTCGTCGGGCTCGCCCGCCACCACCAGCCGCCGCAGATGCTCCGAGATCTCCGAGCGCGCCTCGGTCGCCAGACCGGAGTCCGTCACCAAGGTGTCGACCTGGTCCAGCGTCGCGAACGAACTCAGCCCCACCACACCCCACTTGGTGTGGTCCGCGACCACGACGACCCGCCGCGCCGACTGCACCAGACGCCGGTTGGTCTCGGCCTCCGCGAGGTTCGGCGTGGACAGGCCGGCCTCGACCGATATCCCGTGCACGCCGAGGAACAGCACGTCGAAGTGGAGCGTTCCGATCGCCTGGTCGGCCACCGGGCCCACCAGTGAGTCGGACGGGGTGCGCACCCCACCGGTCAGCACGACCGTGGCCGCGCCCTGGCGGGGCCCCGACGTGCGCTGCGCCGCGTGGAAGACGTCGGCCACCCGCACCGAATTGGTGACGACGGTGAGGTCGGGAACGTCGACCAGCTGATGCGCCAGCGCGAACGTCGTCGTACCGCCGGACAGCGCGATCGCGGAACCGGGCGCGACGAGATCGGCCGCGGCCCGCGCGATGTCCTCCTTGGCCGTCAGCTCCAGACCGGACTTGGCTTCGAACCCGGGCTCGTGGGTGCTCGCCTCGACCACCGGGACCGCGCCGCCGTGCACCTTCTCCAGCACTCCCTGCCGGGCCAGCGCGTCGAGGTCACGGCGCACCGTCATGTCCGACACGCCGAGCTTGCGGGTCAGCTCGTTGACGCGGACCCCGCCTCGGCGCCGCACCTCGTCCAGGATCAGGGCGCGCCGCTGCTCCGCGAGGAGGTTCTGATTCTCGCTCACGTACGCTCCGGTCCTTTCGCCTCAGTCGTCCGACTCACCCGCGCAACCCCTCCGACAAGGACATTCTCGCCCTCCCCGGGGCGCGGGAGGTCCCATACTCGCACGGGTCGGTACGGGTCGCGCCACTGGCCGTCACGACGCGCTCATGTCACTTCGGCGGGGTCCGTTCCCTTGTTCGTGTCACGGATCGGGGAGATTCCGTGACGAGAGGTGTAGGAACCCTCATCAGCGGAGATCCTTGTGCCCGCACAGACAGAAGCCGACGGCTCGTCACGGGGGAAGTGCGAACCATGGAACATGCGCAACAGCGCGCCGCGTCGAACGGGCCCCACGGCCCGGGTCCGCGGCCCGACGAAGCCCGGATCGCCCTGGAACTGCTGGTTCACGGGGTCGGCGGCACCACGCCGCAGGACATGCTCGACGATCCGCGCACCGTGCGGATCAGCGGCGACGACACGGCCGCGGTGTTCCGGCGCGCCGACGACGTCGACGCGGAGGACAGATCGGAGGAGTACCAGGGCAGACCGGTGCCCGAGGCGTATGTCTGGTGCAACCTGACCTCGGGAAACAGCGCACGTGCCCTGTGGCTGCTGTTACTGCCGTTCATGGTGGTCAACCTCGCCCACTGGATGCGCCCCACCACCCGGGGGCGCGAGCGGACGGTGCGGCTGTACGGCCTGCTCGTGCGGCTCGCCGGGCTGACGCTGACGGTGCTGCTGGTCGCGGCCGCCTGCGAGGTCGCCCTCGACCTCACGGCCTGGCAGTGCGCGGGCACGCGCGCGTGCGCCGAGCGGCACAGCTGGCTGGGCTTCCTGTCGCCCGTGGTCTCCGACGGCGGCTGGTGGAGCCACCCCGGACGCCGGCTCGCCCTGGCATCCCTGGTCCCCGCCGCGCTGACCGGCCTGCTGTGGTACCTCTCCCGCCGGACCTGGAGCGCCTACGAGTCCCAGCAGCCCATGACCCACGAGCCCGAGCCCGCCGAGAAGCCCGGCCGTACCACCCTGGGCCGCCCCGGCTTCTGGTACGGCCGCCGCCTGGTCGCCCGGCTGCGCGCCGCGCACACCACCGCCGGCCTGCTGACCGTCGTCGCAGCGGTCGGCTCGGCCGCGGCCCGCTTCGACCGCCGGCCGGGCGGCCCCGTCCTGCTCGACGTGCTGGGCCGGCTCCTGGAGGCGGCGATCGTCGTCGGGGCCGTCGCCGTGATCTGGGTGGTCTGCCGCCGGGGCCGCAGCGAGAACTGCCTCGACCGCGAACTCGACGAGCGTCTCGTACGGCGTCTGCCGCTCGCCGCCCTCGCCCTGCTGACGCTCGCCCTGGTGTACGCCGGCTGGGAGCGGCCGGGCTGGCGGTCCGAGGGCCGCCTCCCGGGCGATGCGACCTTCGGCGCCCTCGCCTTCCTCCAGGGCCTGCTCGTGATCGTCCTCGCCGTCGTCGCCCGTGTCCTGCACCGCACCGACCCCGACCCGCGCGCCGCGATGCGGGGCCTGGCCGGACCGGCCGTGGCGATGCTGGCCTGCGCCCTGGGGGGCGTGATGTCCGGCGGGGTGTCCCAACGGGTCTCCGACTGGCTGGACGGCACGGGCAGGTCCATCGACGGCCCGCCGGTCCTGCTGACCTGGCAGGCCTCCGTCATCCCACCGCTGCTGGTCCTGCTGCTGCTGCTCTTCGGCGTGCTGGCGTGGCGGGCCTGGCGGCTGCGCCGCACCGAACTCGGCACGGTCGAGTTCGACTACGCCGGGGAGCCCCAGGACAGGGCGCGCACCCGCCGGATCGCGAGCACACGCGCGATGGCCACGCTCACCGACCGCGCCCCGCTCGTCGTCGCCGTCACGTCCACCGCGACCCTGCTCCTGGGTGCCGGAGCCCTGGTCGGCGCGCTGACGAGCGACAAGACACCGAGCGCGGCCGCCGACGGCACGTACGCCTTCGTCCACGGAGCCGCCGAGACGTCCCAGGCGCTCGGCTCCTGGCTGATCGGCGTCGGCTTCATACTCTTCGTCACCTGGGGCAGGCGCGCCTACAAGGACGCCTCCGCGCGCCGCACCATCGGCATCCTGTGGGACGTCGGCACCTTCTGGCCGCGCGCCGCACACCCCTTCGCACCGCCCTGCTACGCCGAGCGGGCGGTACCCGATCTGACCTGGCGGATGGCGACCTGGACACGCGCCGAGCCGGGCCGTCGCCTCGTCATCTCCGGACACTCGCAAGGCAGTGTGCTCGCCGCGGCCGCCGCCTGGCAGCTGCGGCCCTCGGACCGCAAGCGCGTCGCGCTGCTGACCTACGGATCCCCGCTGGAGCGCCTCTACGGCCGCTGGTTCCCTGCCCACTTCGGCCCGGCCGCGCTCGCCTCCCTGCACAGCGAGGTCGACTGCTGGCGCAACCTCCACCGGCCCACCGACCCCATCGGCGGCCCGGTCCGCCTGGCCGGCGCCTGCGGCCCCGCCGTGGACCGCGACGCCCTGAAGGACCCGCTGGCGTACGGCCGTACCGCCGAGCACCCGCTGCCCGCTCCCATCCGCGGCCACTCCGACTACCAGGCGGACCCGGCGTTCGCCGAGGAGCGGGAGCGACTGCTGGCGAGGCTGCGACCGGAGGTCCCCGGACAACGGCCGGAGGCCGACTGCTGACCGCCATGGCCCAGGAGGGCACGCGACGGCGGCGCCGCTCGCCCTGCCCGAGCGGCGGCCTCAGGGCAGATCCGGCAGGTCCTCCGCGTAGAGCAGGGTCAGGTCGTCCGTGCTCGGTTCGTCGAGCTGGGCGACCCGGCTCGCGTGTCGCTCCACCATGGCCTCGAAGGTCTGGCGTGCCGTGCGGCCGTTGCCGAACGCCGGGCCCTTGGGGAGGGCCGTGAAGTACTCCAGCAGCGCCTCGGCGAGGCCCGGGCCGAGCCGGTACTCGTGCTCCTCGGCCTGCTGTTCCACGATCCGCAGCAGTTCGTCCGGGCCGTAGTCGGAGAAGGTGATGGTCCGTGAGAACCGGGATGCCACCCCGGGGTTGACCGACAGGAACCGCTCCATCTCGGCCGTGTAGCCCGCGACGATCACCACCACCGCGTCCCGGTGGTCCTCCATCAGCTTCACCAGCGTGTCGATGGCCTCCTTGCCGAAGTCCCGGCCCGAGTCCTCCGGCGACAGCGCGTACGCCTCGTCGATGAACAGCACACCGCCGCGCGCCTTGTCGAACGCCTCCTGCGTGCGGATCGCCGTGGAGCCGATGTGCTCACCGACCAGGTCGACCCGCGAGACCTCGACCAGGTGGCCCTTCTCCAGGACACCGAGGGAGGCGAGGATCTCGCCGTAGAGGCGGGCGACCGTCGTCTTGCCGGTGCCGGGGGAGCCGGTGAAGACCAGGTGCCGCTTGACCGACGCCGCCTTGAGACCCGCCTGCACGCGGCGCCGGCCCACCTCGATCATGTCGGTGAGGGCGCGCACCTCGCGCTTGACGCTCTCCAGGCCCACCAGCGCGTCCAGTTCGCCGAGGACGGCCTTGGAGGTCCGCGCCGGCTTCTCCGGCTCGGCGGCGAGGAGAGGCTCCTGCTCGGTGGTGCGCTGGCCGGGGATCGAGCCCAGCAGGCCGGGGGACTGGCCCACGGTCTGCACGGCGGGCTCAGGCGTCACCGGTGGCTGCCTCAGGCCCGCGCTCTCGTCGCTGGTGCAGTCCTCCACCTCGGGGCCCGCCCCGGAGGCCGCGTCCGGGCCGCCGTCCGCGAACTCGTATCCGCCGCGCGCGCACCGCTCCGTACGGCACTTGCGCAGTGTCGTACGGCAGCCGTCGATCACGTGGAAGCCGTAACCCGCGCTGCCCCGCACCCGGCAGTTCAGGAAGGTGCCGCGCCCACCCGCCGAGACGTAGAACCCGGCCTCCGCAGGGGAGTCCACCGTGCAGCGCTCGATGGTGGGGTCGGCGCCCTTGGTGACGATGACGCCGGTCTGCATGCCGTCCAGGGTGCAGTTGCTGAGGGTGCCGCCACTGCCGTGGTCCCGGAACCAGGCGCCCGTCGCCGCGTCCCGGATCCGGCAGTCGTCGAGCTGCGCGGTGGCGCCGTCGCTCACCGACACGGCCGTGTTGCGCACCTGCGTCAGATCGCTGTCGACGACGTCCGCGCGCGAGCCGCGGTCCAGGACGAACAGGGCGTCCGGCACGTCGTGCACCCGGCAGGAGTCCAGAACCGCCGTGGCACCGTCGCTGACCCACACCGCCGGGTAGTCGCCCGTGCTGTCGAAGATCTCGCACTGGTTGGCGTCCACGCGGGTGCCCGGGTCCCACACCGATAGGCCGTTGCGCCCGAACTGACGCACCGTCGTGCGGGTCAGGGTGAGCACGGAGCGGGACCGCAGATCGACGGCGTTCTCCGGAATGTCGTGGATCCGGCAGTCGGCCAGGGTCAGTACGGCGTCCGTGTCCAGCGTGACTCCGTCGGCGGTCGTGCGGTGCACATCGCAGTCGGTGAGATGGGCCGTCGCCCGGCCGGTGATCTGGACACCGGAACCACGGACCTCGTAGATCTCGCAACCGACCGCTTCCAGGGCGGAGTTCTCTCCGGTCGCCGTCACACCGGAGCCCGAGGCGTGGTGGATCCTGCAGCGCTCCAGACGAGGGTGGGCGCCGCCGCGCACGGCGATGCCCGCCTGGCCGGCCGCGACCACCTCGCACTCCTCGAACACCCCGCCGCCGCCGTCGAGTACGGCGATACCGATGCCGGCGGGATTGTCGACCGTGCAGCGGCGCACGGTCGGCCGGGCACCACCGCGCACCTCGATCCCGGCCGCGGACCGCGTGACGACCCGGACGTCCGCCAGCTCCGGGGCCCCCTCCTCGACCAGCAACGCGGGCGCCGCCGCGTCCTGGCCCTCCACATGCAGGTCCTGGACCACCGCGGAGGCGCGCACCGTCAACGGCACGCCGTCCACGGGCGCGATGCGCACCGAGCCCGGGGAACCCTCGGGGCCGCGCAGGGTCACCGCCCGCTGGACGACGAGGTTCTCCCGGTACGTGCCGGGGGCTACGGTGAGGACGTCACCGTCGGCCGCGGCCTCCAGGGCGGCGGCGAGCGAAGCGTACTCACCCGTGCGGCGCCGCCACCGCGATGTGCCGGTGTGCGTCACCTGGACCGTGCCCTGTGCCATGGCGTTGATGTGCCCCCACCTCGTAGTACGCGGGTTCTGCTGCCGAAGAGTTCGGCCGGTCCACCGTAGCGTGCGCGCGGACGGTGGGTTGACCAGAGCGGGAAGGCCGTCAGCTGCCGGTTCCGGTCCGGCCCCAGTCGGGGCCCGCCTTGTCCCAGGCCTGGTCCCAACGGGCGTACCGGCGAAGGACCATGCGCCACAGCACCAGCCGTCTGCCGCCCTCCACGAGGCCGGCGGCTATCAGGGCCGCACCGAATCCGGCGAGCACGGCGTGCGTCGACGCCGTGGCGGAGTCCAGGGGACGGGGCACGGGGAGGCCCTTGCGGTCCGTCCATATCGTGAAGCGGTCGCCGGGGCGAGGGGTCTCGAGGTGCGCCATGAGCGGTGCTCGGTGCACGGTGCCGTCCGGCGCGGTCCAGCCGGCCATGACGCGGCTGCGCGCGCTGCGACCCGTGGCGGACTCCGGGTCGGTGTCCAGCCGGGGGGTGTCCAGCTCGCGGAGCACGGTCGCGGTCACCAAGTGCCGGGTGGCGCGCTGTTCGCGGACGGACTTCTGCAGGGCGTCCTGGGCCAGGCCGCCGACCAGGAAGCCCGCCCAGGGCGCGACGACCAGGATCAGTGACAGGGCCGCGAGGGCGACCCAGGCCTCGACCAGATCGGTCCTGCGCCGCAGCGGATTGCGCCGCCAGCGCCAGAGTCCGCTGATCGACCGCATCGTCCGGTCACCCCCCTTCCCGGTCCCGTGACAACCCCTGCCCGAGCCGTTCACCGACGGGCCCGTCGAAGAGAGAGCGACATCACCTGCGCCCGGGCCCCTCACGAATTTCTCACGACATCCCAACGCACCGGCCCCCGGCCCCGGTTCCCGGGCCGTGCGGCTCGGCGGAATCTTTCTCAGCCCAGGACCGTGACCGGGTCACCGACCCGGATCGTGCCGCGGGACAGGGGCACCAGGTTCTGGCCGAACACCAGCTTGCCGTCGAGGCGTCGATGCCTGCCCAGGGTGTACAGGGGTTCCATGCCGCGCTCGGCGGTGCTCTGGTCGGTCGTGGTCACCACGCATCGACCGCACTTCTTGGGGACGCGGAAGGCCACCTCGCCGATGGCGATGCGCGACCAGTCGTCCTCCGCCCAGGCGGGGCTGCCCGACACGACCACGTTGGGGCGGAAACGGTCCATCGGCAGCGGGCCCTCGTCCGCGTGGTCGCCCTGGGCGACGAGGGAGTTGAGGGCGTCGAGAGAGGCCGCCGAGGTGAGCAGCAAGGGGAAGCCGTCGGCGAAACCGACGGTCTCGCCGGGCAGCGCGTACTCGGGGTCGACGGGTCGGCGGGTGCCGGGGTCGTCCATGTGGACGAGTCGTACCCGCGTGCCGAGCCGGGCGCTGCACCAGGCATGCGCGGCCTCGTCCTCGGCGAGGACCGCCTCGACCTTGTCGCGGAAGATCTGCACGGGAACCGTGCCGAGCGGCCGGGGCACGGGCACGGTCAGTGGTTGCGCGTCCGGCGCGGACAGCCGGACGCCGCCGCCGGGCAGCAAGCCGGCGGCGACGAGCGCGAGCCAGGGGTGCCGGCGCTGCGTCACGACCTCTCCCCCGTCGTCGATCAGCGCCCAGCGCCGGTCACCGGCCAGCCCCCAGGGCTCCACCACGGCCTCCCGGGGCGCGATGCCCCGGCACGCCTTGACCGGATGGACGTGGATCGACAGCAGCTGAGCGTGCCCCATGGGGCCATCGTGCCAGGTGAGGCCGACAGCCCGGGGAACGGGTCAGTAGCCGCGGTACTGCTGGTTGTTGTACGGGTCCTGATAAGGAGCGGCGGGGCGGGGAGCCGCGGGGCGCATCGCCTCGTAACCCGTGCCGGGGGCCGCCGGCCGAGGCTGCTGCGCCTGCGGTCCCGGGTAGCCACGCGGCGCGGCCGCCTGCTGGGGGATGTATGCCGCGGGCGCCTGCTGCAGCGGAGAGGGATGGGGTGCCTGCGGGTATCCGTAGGAGGGCTGGGACGGTCCCGCGGGAAGGGCGGGCAGCGCGGACGGCAGGGCGGGCAGACCGCTGCCCGGTGTGTCGTACGCGGCGGGGACCCGGATCGGGGCGATCTGCGGGGTGCCCCGCTCGGCCACGAGCGAGTCGTAGATCGGAGTGTCCGGGAAGGAGGCGGAGTAGTAGCCGCCGCCATAGGTGGAGCGGGGGGAGGTCATGGCGCATACGTTAAGCCCACGATGTGCTGGTTGGGGAGACCGATAAGAGGGTTGTTTTATGCGTCCCTAGTGACGCGGGATCGCCAATGCGAGCGAACTTGTCAAAATGGGACGCAAACCCGGGCCTCGATCGTGTAAAGGCCGAGTTCCGGGCGGGTTACCGGCGGTTGAGCCCCCCGGTTCACGGGCCCGTCATAGGACCGGCACTGCCCGGGGAATAGGTTTGCCCAGGAGAACCCGATGAGCTGCCGGGGCGTGCCTGGCGCGGTGACCCGTGATGGGGGCGGACATGTCAATGCCGAAAGGATCGAATGCTCCGGTGCCGACCACGGCGCTGCGAGTCGAATTGGGCTGGCGCTCCGGGCCGGGCGTGCCCGACGCGGACGCCTCGGCGCTCCTGCTGGTCGGTGGAAAGGTGCGTTCCGACGGGGACTTCGTCTTCTACAACCAGCCCGAGCACGCCTCGGGCGCCGTGCGGCACGAAGGCAAGCACGACGCCGGCGGCCGGGTGACCGACAGCCTGCTGGTCGACCTCGCGCGCGTGGAGCCCGCGATCGAGACCGTCATCCTCGCCGCCTCCGCCGACGGTGGTGCGTTCGGTCAGGTGCCGGACCTCTACATCGAGGTCAAGGACGCCGCCCGGGACACCGTGGTCGCCCGGTTCGACAACCCCGGCGCCACCGTCGAAACGGCTTTCGTCCTCGGCGAGTTCTACCGCCGCCAGGGCGCGTGGAAGTTCCGCGCCGTGGGTCAGGGGTACAGCAGCGGCCTCGAAGGGCTCGCCACCGACTACGGCATCACGGTCGACGAGCCCCAGCAGCCCTCCCCGCCGGTCGCGCCCCCGGTGACCACGCCGCCACCCGTGGCACCCCCGGTGACCACGCCGCCGCCCGCCATCCCGCCGGGCCCCCCGGCCGTGCCCCAGGCGCCGCCGGTCAGTCTCAGCAAGGTGACGCTCACCAAGGCGGCCCCGTCGGTCTCCCTGACCAAACAGGGCGGCACATCCGGCGCCATGCGCGTGAACCTCAACTGGGAGGTACGCAAGCAGTTCTCGGGCTGGGCCGCCAAACTGGGCCGCCCGGTCGCCATGCACAACGACCTCGACCTCGACCTGTGCGCCCTGTTCGAGCTCACCGACGGCAGCAAGGGCGTCATCCAGTCCCTCGGCAACGCCTACGGCGCCCTGCACCACCCTCCCTACATCCACCTCGACGGGGACGACCGCACCGGTGCCGTCGTGAGCGGCGAGAACCTCACCATCAACCTCGACCACCAGCGGGCGTTCCGGCGCATCCTGATCTTCGTGACCATCTACGAAGGAGCGCGTTCCTTCGCCGACCTGCACGCCACGGTCACCCTCACACCGCAGCACGGCGCCCCGATCGACTTCTCGCTCGACGAGTGCACCGTTCCCTCGACGGTGTGCGCGCTCGCCCTGATCACCAACACCGGCAGCGACCTGGTCGTGCAGCGCGAGGCGCGCTACCTGATCCCCGAGCGGGGAGTGAGCCCACAGCGGACGGTCGACCACGCCTACGGGTGGGGCATGAACTGGACGCCCGGCCGCAAGTAGCGGGCACTCGGCCGCTCGTGATCACCCCTCGTCGGGCACGGCGTCCGGACGCGCGTAGGTACGCCCCTTCCAGGCGGCACCCCGCCCTCGGTAGTGCTGCACCGCGGAATCGACCGTCATGAGGAGATAGAGGAACGCGGTGACCGGCAGCAGCGGAGCGAGCCCCAGCGGCTGGCGGTAGTAGCGGAGCATCGGCACGTACGTCCCCGTCATCACCAGCCAGGCGAGACCACCGCCGACCGCCGTGGCCCAGTCCCCGCCGACCAGACCCGCGACCGCGGCCACGGGCGGCAGCAGGTACACCAGCGCGAGCCCGGCGACCGTACCGGCCAGCAGAACCGGGTTGTGCCGCAGCTGCGCGTACGCGCTGCGCGAGACCATCCGCCACAGGTCGCGCAGCCGCGGATAGGGGCGCACGCTGTCGACCCGCTCGGCCAGCCCCAGCCAGATGTGGCCGCCGCCGCCCTTGACGGCCCGCGCCAGCGCCACGTCGTCGATGACGGCGTGCCGGATGGCATCCGGAATCCGCGCCCGCTCGGCCGCCTCGGTGCGCAGCAGCACACAGCCGCCCGCCGCGGCCGCCGTCCGCGCGCCGTTCCTGCCGATCCGGCGGAACGGATACAGCTGCGCGAAGAAGTAGACGAACGCCGGCACGACCAGCCGCTCCCACAGGCTGTCCACCCGCAGCCTGGCCATCTGCGAGACGACGTCGAAGCCCCCGGTGCGCGCCGCCGCGACCAGCACCCGCAGGCTGTCGGGCGCGTGCGCGATGTCGGCGTCCGTCAGCAGCAGGTACTCGGGGGCACGCGCGCGTGCCAGGCCGATGCCGTGCCGTACCGCCCAGAGCTTGCCCGTCCAGCCCGCCGGCGGCTCGCCGGGGGAGTCCACGGTCAGCGGCAGTCCACCGTGCCGCCGCGCGAGTGCGCGCGCCAGCTCCCCGGTGCCGTCCGAACTGCCGTCGTCGACGAGGAACACCTCCGCGCGCCCCGGATAGTCCTGAGCGAGCAGCGACGGCAGGCTCACGGGAAGCACCGCGGCCTCGTCGCGTGCCGGCACGACGACGCAGACCGGCGGCCACACCCCCGGATCCCGCCGAGGCGGCAGCCTGGTGTCCGTACGCCAGAAGAAGCCCTGGCAGAGCAGCAGCCACACCCATGCGGCCAGTGATACGGCGGAAGTCCACGCGATCGCGCTCACCAGCGCAGTCTGCCCCACCGGGCAGGTCCGCACGGGCCCATCGTCTATCGTGGCCGGGTGAAGATCGCGCTGATGGACTCCGGAATCGGTTTGCTGGCGGCCACCGCCGCGGTACGGCGGCTGCGACCCGACGCACATCTCGTGCTCTCCTTCGACCCCGACGGCATGCCCTGGGGTCCGAGGACTCCGGAAGACCTCACTCGGCGCGCCGTGGCCGTCGCCGAAGCGGCCGCCGCGCACCGGCCGGACGCCCTGATCATCGGCTGCAACACCGCGACCGTGCATGCCCTGCCGACCGTGCGGGCCCGTCTCGAACCCGGGATCCCTGTCATCGGTACCGTGCCGGCGATCAAACCGGCCGCGGCCGGCGGCGGCCCGATCGCCATCTGGGCCACGCCCGCCACCACCGGCAGCCCCTACCAGCGCAACCTCATCAAGGACTTCGCCGACGGCGTGGACGTCACCGAGGTGCCGTGCTTCGGCCTGGCCGAGGCGGTCGAGCACGCGGACGAGACGGCGATCGAGGCCGCCGTGGCAGCCGCCGCCGCGCTGACGCCCAAGGACGTGACGACCGTCGTCCTGGGCTGTACGCACTACGAACTCGTCGCCGAGCGCATCCGCACCGCCGTCCAGCGCCCCGGGTTCCCGCCGCTCGTCCTGCACGGTTCCGCCGGAGCGGTCGCCGCCCAGGCGTTTCGCCGCATCGGAGAGCAGCCCGCTCCCGGGGCCACCGCGGACGGCACCCTGACGGTGATCCTCAGCGGTCGCGAGGGAGCTCTGCCGGAGCCCGCCCTCGCCTACGAGGAAGGCCGCCTCCTCCAGGCGATCACTTCTGCCCGGTGACCGGCGGCTCCCGCAACGGAAGCCCTCGGTCCGCCCCGCCACGGTCGGCTCAGTCACCCTCCGCAGCGCGGTACCAGCACAGCGAAACCTGAGTAACCTCATAGGCATGAGGGACCACCCCCACGGTAGGAAACCGCACCCCGATGTCTGGACCGGGCGGGCCACCAACCGGGTCCAGTGGCTGATGGCGCTCGTCGGCGCCGCCTGCATGGCGCTCGGCATCGAGCTCGCCATCGACTCGCCGTGGACGGACGGCGTCGCACCGCTCGTCATGGCCGTCGTCGGCTGCATCGCGGCCGGTCTGCTGGTCCTCTTCGGCACCCTGGCGTTCGTGCACGTCGCGCTGAGAGTCGACCAGGAGTGCCTCGAAGTGCGCTGCGGCCACATCGGTGTGCCGCGTCGCCGTATTCCGCTGTCCGAGGTCGCCGGCGCCGACTTCGTCGCGCACGTCACCCCGCGTCACTGGGGTGGCTGGGGCTACCGGTGGCGGCCCGAGAAGGGCACGGCGGTCGTCGTACGGCGTGGTGAGGGCTTGGTGCTCCGGCTGTGGGACGGCCACACGTTCACCGTCACCGTGGACGACGCGGAGGCGGCCGTAAGGGTGATCAGGGACCGGATCCCGACGCGGGCGCCCGGCCCGGCGCATTGACCTCCAGGGGTTCCTGCCTTAGGCCGTCGGCCATGCCGGTGTGAGGGCGAGCCTGCCGATCACGCCGGTTCGGGCCAGGGCACCGCGGACCGTCACGGAAGGCGCGTCCGGTCCTGCGTCCGGTCCTGCGTCCGGTCCGCGCGCCGCCCGCCGGCGTCACGGCCCGAGCCGGTCATCAAGCGTGTGCACGTCCCTCTCGCTCCCAGGGCCTGTCGTTCGGAGCATGCCGGCGTCGCGGGCCCTGCTCGGGTCGGCCGAACGGAACCGTTTGTCTCAGTCCACCTGGTCCGAGCGACAGGTCTTGGACGGCTCGCCGAGGATGGGGCGCGCCGTGGCCAGGCCCGCCAGGAGGCCCGCGCCCACCGACACCGCCGTGAAACTGAGCGCGTTGCCGACCGCGGCGATCGCCGCCAGGGCGGTGAGAGCCGCGCCCGCCGTGAGCGCGACGGGGGCGGGGCGCGCGGTGCGCCACAACGCGAACAGCATCCAGCAGAACGCCGCTGCCAGCATGAGCACGCCGACACCTCCTTGTTCCGCCGCCTGCTGCAGGGGCGCCGAGTGCGGCTTGCCGTCGGAGAGCAGTGTCCCGGACGCCGTCCGACTGAGCTCCCCGAAACGTCCGGGACCCACGCCCAGGGCGAGATCCTCGCGGGCGAGACGCAGTGCGTCCTGCCAGAGCTGGATCCGGTGCGGTGTCAGCTGGTTCTCCAGCCAGGAGGCGAACCCGCCCGGCACCGCGCTCGCGGCGACCGCCCAGGTCAGGGCCGTGATCGCGGTCGCCGTCAGGACCAGTCCCGCGATCCCCGCGCCGCGTCGGCGGATGTGTCCGGCGGCGATCGAGCACAGGACGACAGCCGTACAGGTGACGAAGCCGACGGTCGAGCCGAGGGCGGCCGCCGTCAGGGCGATCGCAACGGCCAGCGCGCGCAGCCCCAGCCGCAGGACCGGTACCGAGGCCGCCCAGGCCGCGCAGCACGCGGCTCCGGCGGAGAGGGTCAGTACGGCGGCCGTCGCCCCGGCGTGGCCCAGCGGGGCGACGATCTGGGGCCCGGGGGACAGATGCGGAACGGCCAGCGTCAGTGCCGGTCCGGCCAGTGCTCCGGCGCAGGGTGCGGCCACCGGCAGCAGGGCTCCGCTGATCCGGCCGGCGGCGTAACCGGCGGCCACGGCGAGGATGGCGAGCAGAACACCCTCGGGTCGGCCGCCGTGTACGGCAGCCGAGATCAGCGACCACACGGCGCAAGCTCCCAGGACCACCACGCCCGCGGCATCAGAAACGTTTCGTCTGTCGCCGTCCTCATCCGGACCTGCCGCAGACGTCGTCTTCGTGAGACCCACCCCGCCCCCCGAACCCGGTCCCCCGACCTGTGACGGGCCCCAGCGCCTCCGCCCGGATCTGACCGGCGGTACGGCTGAGGCTCCGGCATACCGTAACCGCTGATGGGCGGTTTGTGGACGTCTCGTGCAGGAACGATGCGTCAGGTGGCTGCCGGGGGATCGCCGCGGACCCGAAACGGGCGCTGCACGCTGAAACGGGCGCCGCACGCTGAAGGGACGCAGACGGGAACCGCGCGCGAAGGCATCGGAACCGAGGCCGTGCGCTCGGCCGGGGCATTCCGCTACCACGACCGCATACGCCCGCCGGGGAGCCCCGCTGCCGCCCGACCGCGCTGTCCGCGCCGAGGTCAACCGCCGTACACTCCCGGAGTGACCGTCACCGCAACTTCCGTGGACGAGTCGGACCAGGTGCAGCCGCAGATCGCCCCCGCCTCGCGGGCGGCCCGGCTCGCACGTCTGGTTCCGGCCCTCGCCGCGGCGCTCTCCGGAGTGCTGCTCTACGTCAGCTTCCCGCCGCGCACCCTGTGGTGGCTGGCCCTGCCGGCCTTCGCCGTCTTCGGATGGGTGCTGCGCGGCCGCAGCTGGAAGGCGGGACTCGGCCTCGGCTACCTCTTCGGCCTCGGCTTCCTGCTGCCGCTGCTGGTGTGGACGGGAGTGGAGGTCGGCCCCGGTCCCTGGCTCGCGCTGGTCGCGATCGAGGCGCTCTTCGTCGCACTCGTCGGCGCGGGAACCGCCGCGGTCTCGAAACTGCCGGGCTGGCCGGCGTGGGCGGCGGCACTGTGGATCGCCGGCGAGGCGGCACGCGCGCGTGCGCCGTTCAACGGCTTCCCCTGGGGCAAGATCGCCTTCGGCCAGGCGGACGGGATCTTCCTGCCCCTCGCCGCGGTGGGCGGCACACCGGTCCTCAGCTTCGCGGTCGTCCTGTGCGGCTTCGGTTCGTACGAGGCGGTGCGCCTGGTCCTGGAGCGGCGCCGCACCCGGGCCGTCCAGCGGTCCGCCGCGGCGGTGGCACTGCTGAGCGTGGCCGTACCGGTGGTGAGCGCGGTGGCCGCGCGGCCACTGGTCAGCGACAAGGCGGAGGACGGCACGGCGACGGTCGCGGTCATCCAGGGCAACGTGCCGCGCGCGGGCCTGGACTTCAACGCCCAGCGCCGAGCCGTGCTGGACCACCACGCACGGGAGACCGAGCGCCTTGCCGCCGAGGTCAAGGCGGGCACGGTCGAAAAGCCCGACTTCGTGCTGTGGCCCGAGAACTCCTCGGACATCGACCCCTTCGCCAACGCCGACGCCCGAGCGGTCATCGACACGGCCGCCAAGGCCATCGGTGTGCCCATCTCGGTCGGCGGCGTCGTCGAGCGGGACGGCAAGCTGCTCAACGAACAGATCCTCTGGGACCCGGCCAAGGGGCCCGTCGACACCTACGACAAGCGGCAGATCCAGCCCTTCGGCGAGTACCTGCCGCTGCGCTCGCTCGTCGGGGCGATCAACGAGAACTGGACCTCGATGGTCCGCCAGGACTTCAGCCGGGGCAGCGAGCCGGGCGTGTTCACCATGGACGGCGCCAAGGTCGGCCTGGTCACCTGCTACGAGGCGGCCTTCGACTGGACCGTGCGCTCCGAGGTCAGGGACGGCGCGCAGATGATCTCCGTACCGAGCAACAACGCCACCTTCGACCGCAGCGAGATGACCTACCAGCAACTCGCCATGTCACGCGTCCGTGCCGTCGAGCACAGCCGGACCGTCACCGTTCCGGTGACCAGCGGGGTCAGCGCGATCATCATGCCGGACGGGACCATCACCCAGAAGACCGGCATGTTCGTGGCCGACTCACTGGTCCAGAAGGTGCCGCTGCGCTCCACCGAGACGCCCGCGACCCGACTCGGCATCCTGCCGGAGATCGCCCTGGTGCTCGTCGCGGCGGGTGGTCTCGGCTGGGCGATCGGGGCCGGCGTGCGCACACGGCGCGTCGCCGACCCCGCCTGACCGGCGCGGGAGCCCACCGGAATCGCCCGCGCAGTCCGGCCCTACGGACGCCCCGCCCCCCGGAACTCGCAGGGGGCGGGGCGTTCGCCCGTTAGGGTCGACGCCATGGCTACTCCTGACTTCATCCGCACGATTCGGGCCGCCGCCGGTCACCAACTTCTGTGGCTTCCGGGCGTGAGCGCCGTCGTCTTCGACGACGAGGGGCGGGTCCTGCTGGGGCAGCGCGCGGACAACCACAAGTGGACGGTGATCAACGGCATCCCGGACCCGGGTGAGCAGCCCGCGGCCTGTGCCGTGCGGGAGGTGTACGAGGAGACGGGCGTGCAGTGCGTCGTCGAGCGCGTGGTCCTCGTGCGGTCCGGCGAAGAGGTCACCTACCCCAACGGCGACATGTGCCAGTTCATGGACATCACCTTCCGCTGCCGGGCCGTCGGCGGCGAGGCGCGCGTGAACGACGACGAATCGCTGCAGGTCGGCTGGTTCGACGTGGACGCGCTGCCGGTGATGGGCGAACGTCAGCTGTTCCGGATCAAGCAGGCACTGTCCGATGAACCCACATGGTTCGAGCCCATGAGTTCTGGCTGAAGTATGGGTTTCGACCATATGTGGCCCAGCGATGGCGGTGCCTAGGGTCGAGCCATGACCCCGCCCAGCATCCTCCCGGCTCCCGGCGCGTCCTCGCCCTCCCCGTCCTTCACGCTCGACCTCGGCGGCCGCAGCGCCCTCGTCACCGGTGCCGCCGGAGGCATCGGCCGTTCCTGTGTGCTGCGGCTCGCCGCCGCCGGGGCCAAGGTGAGAGCGGTCGACCGGGACGCCGAGGGTCTGGAGGCGCTGGCCGGGACGGCACGGACGCTCGCGGGTACGGTCGAGCCGCACGTCCTCGACCTCACCGACCTGGACGCCGCCGAGCTCGCCGCCGCCGGCACGGACATTCTCGTCAACAACGCCGGGCTCCAACTGGTGCGCCCCATCGAGGACTTCCCACCCAACGTCTTCCACACGGTGCTCACCGTGATGGTGGAGGCTCCCTTCCGGCTCATCCGTGGAGCCTTGCCCCATATGTACGGGCAGGGCTGGGGGCGGATCATCAATGTGTCCTCGGTCCATGGGCTGCGCGCCTCGGCCTTCAAGTCCGCCTATGTGGCCGCCAAACATGGTTTGGAGGGGCTGTCCAAGACCGCCGCCCTGGAGGGCGCAGCCCATGGCGTCACCTCGAACTGTGTGAATCCCGCCTATGTGCGCACCCCACTGGTCGAGAAACAGCTCACCGACCAGGCGCGGGCGCACGGCATCCCCGAGGAACGGGTGCTGACCGAGGTGTTGCTGCAGGACAGCGCGGTCAAGCGGCTCATCGAACCGGAGGAGGTCGCCGAAGCCGTGGCCTACCTGTGCAGCCCCCACGCGTCCTTCGTGACCGGCACGTCCCTCGTCCTCGACGGTGGCTGGACCGCGCACTGACACGCCTGATCATCGAGCATCCTGTCGACTTCCGAGTTGTCCACAGGGCTGACGAGGCGGCGGGGAGATGAGCAATCCTGTGAGCATGCCCCGCGATCACGTCCACCCCGCCGAGCGTTCCGCCACCGCTGCCGGAGCACCCCTGAGCAGCGCCGAGACACCGTTCCTCGAACTGCTGGCCCGGGGCGCCTCGGCCGACGCCTACGAGCAGCCGGTGCTGCTCGCGCGGGCCGAGGGCAGGCCCACCGAGCGGATCGTCGCCCTCGAACAGGCCAAGCTGCTCGCGCTGCGCGTGCGCTCCGAGCTGGAGGGGCGCCGCAGACGGGAGGCCGAGCTGTCGGCCCTCTTCGAGACGGCCCACGACCTCGCGGGACTTCGGGACCTGGACTCCGTACTACAGGCGATCGTGCAGCGCGCCCGCTCACTGCTCGGCACGGATGTCGCCTACCTCAGCCTGAACGACCCGGAGAGGGGCGACACCTACATGCGGGTGACCGAGGGGTCGGTCGCCGCCCGGTTCCAGCAGTTGCGGCTCGGCATGGGCGAAGGCCTCGGCGGCCTCGTCGCGCAGACGGCACGCCCCTATGTGACCGACGACTACTTCAAGGACGACCGCTTCCAGCACACCCTCGCCATCGACTCCGGTGTGCGCGACGAGGGGCTGGTCGCCATTCTCGGTGTGCCGCTGATGCTGGGTCACCATGTGATCGGTGTCCTCTTCGCCGCGGACCGCCGGGCCCGGGTCTTCGAGCGGGAGCAGATCGCGCTGCTCGGCTCCTTCGCCGCGCTCGCCGCGGCCGCCATCGACACCGCGAACCTGCTCACCGAGACCCGCTCGGCCCTCGCCGACCTGGAGCGGGCCAACGAGATCATCCGCGACCGCAGCGGAGTCATCGAACGGGCCTCGGACGTGCACGACCGGCTCGCCGAACTCGTCCTGCGCGGCGGGGGAGTGCACGACGTGGCCGCCGCGGTCTCCGAAGTCCTCGACGGCACCGTGGAGTTCGCCGACGCCACCGCCGCACCCGCCCGGGCACTGGAGGCATCCCGCGCCGAGGGCCACGCCGTACGGCACGGCGCCGACTGGATCGCAGCGGTGTCCGCGGGCGGCGAACTGCTCGGCGCGCTCGTGCTGCGCGGGCACCCCGGCCTCGACCCCGTCGACCAGCGCACGCTGGAGCGGGCAGCCATGGTCACCTCCCTGCTGCTCCTGGCCCGTCGCTCCGCGGCCGAGGCCGAACAGCGCGTCCGGGGCGAACTGCTGGACGACCTGCTGGACGCCCGCGACCGCGACCCGCGTCTGCTGCGCGAGCGCGCCGCGCGGCTGCACGCCGACCTCGACGCCACCCATGTCGTGCTCGCCGCCCGCCTGGGAGCCGCCGCGGCCGACGCCGACCAGGAAGCGGACACGCGTAGGCGCCTGTGGTCCGCCGCGTCCCATCTGGCCGCGACGCGACACGGCCTGGCCGCCGCCCGCGACGGCGGCACGGTACTGCTCCTCCCTCTCGAACCGGGCGACACGGCCTCCGCCCTGGCCCGCCGTACCGCCCGGCACCTCGGCACGGCCGTCCACGAGGCGGTCACCGTCGGCTCCTCCGCGCCCGTCGGGGACCTGGCCACCGACCCGGACACCGTGGCCGCCGCCTATGAGGAGAGCCGGCGCTGCCTCGACGCCCTGCGGCTGCTGGGTCGCTGTGGGGACGGCGCGGCCGCCGAGGACTTCGGGTTCCTCGGCCTGCTGCTGGCGGGGGACAGGGACATCACGGGCTTCGTCGGCCGTACGATCGGGCCGGTCGTCGCGTACGACGAACGGCGCGGCACCGACCTGCTGCGCACCCTCGACGCCTACTTCGCCTGCGGCATGAGCCCGGCCCGCACCAAGGACGAACTGCACGTCCATGTGAACACGGTCGCGCAGCGCCTGGAGCGCGTCGGCCGCCTCCTCGGCGACGACTGGCAGAGCCCGGCCCGTGCCCTGGAGATCCAACTGGCACTCCGTCTGCACCGGTTGTCGGGCTCGGCACGGCACTGACCCCCGCACGCCGGGCGTACGGGGGTCGGATGCGCACAGCCACCGGACGGACCGCAGGTCAGACCCGGTGCGCGTCCGCCGCTCGGGTCGGCGTGGGCTCCGCGTCCACCGAGGGCTCGATGTCGGCCAGGTCGCGGTGACGCGTCTCCTTGGCCACGCCCACCGCTATGACCGTCAGGAGCGCCGCGGCGATGACGTACAGGGCGATCGGGGTGGAGCTGCCGTAGTCCTGGAGCAGCGCGGTGGCGATGAGCGGCGCGGGAGCACCCGCCGCGACCGACGCGAACTGGGCGCCGATCGAGGCGCCGGAGTAGCGCATCCGGGTCGCGAACATCTCGGAGAAGAAGGCGGCTTGGGGCGCGTACATGGCGCCGTGCAGGACCAGGCCGACCGTGACGGCGAGGATCAGGTTGCCGAAGCCGCCGGTGTCGACGAGCCAGAAGAACGGGAACATCCACCCTCCGACGCCCACGGCGCCGAGCAGGTACACGGGACGGCGGCCGATACGGTCGGACAACGCACCCCAGACCGGAATCACCGCGAAGTGCACGGCGGAGGCGATCAGTACGGCGTTGAGGGCGGTCTGCTTGGAGACACCGGCGGAGTTGGTGGCGTAGACCAGGATGAACGCGGTGATGACGTAGTAGCTGATGTTCTCCGCCATACGCGCACCCATGGCCACCAGGACGTCACGCCAGTGGTGCCGCAGCACGGAGACCAGCGGCATCCGCTCGGCGTCGGCCGTGTGCGCCGCTTTACGGGCCTCGGCCTGTGCCAGTGCCTGCCGGAAGACGGGCGACTCGTCGACAGAAAGACGAATCCACAAACCGACGATCACCAGGACGCCGGAGAGCAGGAACGGGATCCGCCACCCCCACGTCCCGAAGGCGCTCTCCGAGAGCAGGGCCGTCAGCAGGGACAGCACGCCGGTCGCCAGGAGTTGTCCGGCCGGTGCGCCGGTCTGCGGCCACGAGGCCCAGAAACCGCGCCGCCGCGCGTCACCGTGCTCGGACACCAGGAGCACGGCCCCGCCCCACTCACCGCCGAGCGCGAAGCCCTGCACCAGGCGCAGCACCGTCAGCAGCACCGGCGCGGCGGACCCGATGGTCGCGTGCGTCGGAAGCAGCCCGATCGCGAAGGTCGCCCCGCCCATCAGCAACAGGCTCAGCACCAGCAGCTTCTTGCGGCCGAGCCGGTCACCGTAATGTCCGAAGACGAGTGCGCCCAAGGGCCGGGCGGCGAACCCGACGGCGTACGTCAGGAACGACAGAAGCGTACCGACGAGCGGATCGGAGTCCGGGAAGAACAGCTTGTTGAAGACGAGGGCGGCGGCGGAACCGTAGAGGAAGAAGTCGTACCACTCGATGGTGGTGCCGATGAGGCTGGCGGCGACGATGCGCCTGAGGTTGCCCGGCGGTGGGGGAGCGGTGGTTGCGGAGGCCATGTGCGCCACTTCCTCGTGTGCGGTGGGGACGGGTATGTGTTCGCACACCGTAGGAAGGTGCAGGTCAGGGGCACATGTGGTGGGGCAACATAGTTCAGGGCGCGGCTGTGCGTCAGACCACCATGACGGCTCGTGGACGGGCGGCTGAGAGGGTCCGAGCAGCCGAGGTTGGCTCGCCGCTTGCTGCCCCAGCCGGTGGGTTGACGGTGGTTGCCGCGGGGCGGGAAGCGCCGCACTCGCGCTTCCCGCCCTTTCCCCTGTGACGCCGCTCGGGATCCTCACCCCGGCGGTGGAGCGGGCCCCTCAGCCCGCGCCGTGACAGGCCCTCAGCCCTGGTCGTAGGTGTGGAACCCGCGGCCGGTCTTCCGGCCGAGGAGTCCCGCCTGCACCATCCGCTGGAGCAGGGGTGGCGGTGCGTACAGCGGTTCACGGAACTCGTCGTAGAGGGATTCGGCGATCGAGGCGACGGTGTCCAGGCCGATCAGGTCGGCCAGCTTCAGCGGGCCCATGGGGTGGGCGCAGCCCAGCTCCATGCCCGTGTCGATGTGCTCTGCGGTGGCGAAGCCGGACTCTGCCATCCGGACCGCTGCCAGCAGGTAGGGGATCAGCAGGGCGTTGACGACGAATCCAGCCCGGTCCCGGGAGTGGATCACCCTCTTGTCGAGCGTGCGGGTCGCGAAGTCCTCGACGGCGGCGACCGTCTGCGCTGACGTGTGCAGGGAGGTCACGACCTCCACCAGCGACAGTACGGGTACGGGGTTGAAGAAGTGCAGGCCCACAACCCGGTCCGCGCGGCCGGTGGCCATGCCGAGCCGCATGATCGGCAGGGAGGAGGTGTTGGTCGCCAGCACCGCCGCCGGATCCTCGACGATCTTGTCCAGGGCCGTGAAGACCTCGGTCTTGGCGTCTGGGTTCTCCACGACGGCCTCGACGACGAGTTGCCGGTCCGCCAGGTCCTCCAGGCTGCCGGTGAACACCAAGCGGGTGAGCGCGTCCCGCGCGGCGGCCTCCTCCAGCTTGCCGCGCCGTACCGCGCGGTCGAGCGACGCCGCCACCCGGTCCCGGGCGGCTCGGGCCGCGACCGCGTCCACCTCACAGACCACGGTGTCCAGCCCGGCCCGCGCGCACACCTCGGCGATGCCGGCGCCCATCTGCCCGCCGCCGACCACGCCGACGCGCCGGATGTCCCCGCTCATGCCCCGGCCTCCGTGCGCCGCACGAGGTGACGGGTGTACGCGTCCGGGGTGAAGAACAGCGGCAACTCTGCGCACAGCGCGGTGTGTTCGAAGAGCGCGCGGATCTCGTCGACCTGCGCCCACGGGTGCTCGGCGCCTACGGCCGCGATCTCGTCGTCCAGCAGCCGCAGGACCGTTTCTCGGTCAATCACCCGATGCCGCAGCCACTGCCAGATCTGCACCCGGGCGATCTCGGCGGTGGCCGCGTCCTCCATCAGCCCGTACAGGGCGAAGGCGCCCTGCCCGCGCAGCCAGGCCGCGAAGTAGCGCAGGGCGACCGCTATGTTGGTCCGCACGCCCTCCTGTGTGGGCGGGCCGCTGATCCGGCGCACCGACAGCAGCTCGGCCGGCGCCACCTCGACGTCGTCACGGGTGCGGTCGATCTGGTGGGACCGTTCGCCGAGGATACCGTCGAACACCTCCCGGCAGACGGGGACGAGAGCGGGGTGGGCGACCCAGGAGCCGTCGAAACCGTCCTCGGCCTCCCGCTCCTTGTCCAGCCGCACCTCGGCAAGCGCGGCCTCGTTCGCCGCCGGATCCCTGCCCGGCACCTGGGCGGCCATGCCGCCGATGGCGTGGGCGCCGCGCTTGTGGCAGGTGCGCACGAGGAGTTCGGTGTACGCCCGCATGAAGGGCGCGGTCATCGTGACCTTGGCACGGTCGGGCAGGAGGAAGTCGGTGCGGTGGCCGAAGGTCTTGATGACGCTGAACAGGTAGTCCCAGCGGCCCGCGTTGAGCCCCGCGCTGTGCTCGCGCAGTTCGTAGAGGATCTCCTCCATCTCGAACGCGGCGGTGATCGTCTCGATGAGGACGGTGGCGCGGATCGTGCCGCGCGGGACGCCGAGCAGTTCCTGGGCGGTGACGAAGACGTCGTTCCACAGCCGGGCCTCGTAGCGGTTCTCCAGCTTCGGCAGGGAGAAGTACGGGCCATACCCGGCGTTGATCTGCCGCTGGGCGCAGTGGAAGAAGTACAGGCCGAAGTCCACCAGGGCGGCGGGCACCGGGGCGCCGTCGTACTCCAGGTGCTCCTCGTCGAGGTGCCAGCCGCGCGGGCGGACCATGATCGTGGCCAGATCGTCCCGGTCCGCGAGCCGGTACTCCTTGCCCTCCTCGGTGGTGAAGTCGATGCGCCGCTCGATGGCATCGAGCAGGTTGAGCTGACCACTGACGATGTTGGCCCAGGTGGGTGCGGTGGCGTCTTCGAAGTCCGCCATCCACACCTTGGCGCCGGAGTTCAACGCGTTGACGGTCATACGGCGGTCGGGCGGGCCGGTGATCTCCACGCGCCGGTCGGTCAGGCCGGGCGCGGGTGGGGCGACGCGCCAGCCGGGGTCGGCCCGGACCGCGGAGCTGACCATGGGGAAGTCGAGCGGAGAGCCCGATGCCAACCGCAGCACCTGCCGACGGCGTTCCTTCAGCAGTTCCCCGCGACGATGGCCGAAGACGGCGGCGAGACGGCCGACGAAGTCCAGGGCGGCGGGCGTGAGGATCTCGTCGTGCCGGTGGCCGGGTGCGGCGAGGACGCGGACGTGGTGGGGTGGTGCGATCGTGGACATCGGGTTCTCCGTCAGTGGTCGGGAGCGGAGGGGGACGGGGACGGTCGCCCGCCCTCCGCCGGCCAGGTGCAGGCCGGGCGGCGAGGCGCCCGGTCCGGCGGCCTAGTGGAACTGCTCTTCTTCCGTGGAGCCGGCCAGGGCGGTGGTGGAGGAGGCCGGGTTGACGGCGGTGGAGACCAGGTCGAAGTAGCCGGTTCCGACCTCGCGCTGGTGCTTGACGGCGGTGAAGCCGTGCGCCTGTGCGGCAAACTCCCGCTCCTGCAGATCGACATAGGCGGTCATGCCGTGCTCGGCGTAGCCGCGGGCGAGGTCGAACATGCCGTGGTTGAGGGAGTGGAAGCCGGCCAGGGTGATGAACTGGAACTTGTAGCCCATCGCGCCCAGCTCCCGCTGGAACTTGGCGATTTGGTCGTCGTCCAGCGCGGTCTTCCAGTTGAAAGAGGGCGAACAGTTGTAGGCGAGCATCTGGTCCGGGTACCGAGCGTGGATCGCCTCGGCGAACTCGCGGGCCTGGGTGAGGTCGGGTGTGCCGGTCTCCACCCAGATCAGGTCGGCGTAGGGCGCGTAGGCCAGGCCGCGCGCGATGACCGGAGCCATGCCGTTACGGACCCGGTAGAAGCCCTCCGCGGTGCGCTCGCCGGTGACGAACTCGGCGTCGCGCTCGTCGATGTCGGTGGTGAGGAGGTTGGCGGCAAGGGCGTCGGTGCGGGCGATGATGACGGTCGGCACGTCGGCGATGTCGGCGGCCAGGCGGGCCGCGTTGAGGGTACGGACGTGCTGGGAGGTGGGCACGAGGACCTTGCCGCCGAGGTGGCCGCACTTCTTCTCGGAGGCGAGCTGGTCTTCGTAGTGGATGCCCGCGGCACCGGCGGCGATCATCGCCTTGGTCAGCTCGAAGGCGTTCAGCGGGCCGCCGAACCCGGCCTCCGCGTCGGCGACGATCGGCGCGAGCCAGTCGGTGGTGTCCTCGCCGCCCTCGGCGGTGGCGATCTGGTCGGCGCGCAGGAGCGCGTTGTTGATGCGCCGGACCACCTGCGGGACGGAGTTGGCCGGATACAGGCTCTGGTCGGGGTAGGTGTGGCCGGCCTGGTTGGCGTCGGCGGCGACCTGCCACCCGGACAGGTAGATCGCCTGCAGCCCGGCCTTGATCTGCTGCACCGCCTGCCCGCCGGTCAGCGCGCCGAGCGCGTGGATGTAGTCGAGCTCGTGCAGCTGCCGCCACAGCCGTTCGGCGCCGCGCCGGGCGAGGGTGTGCTCCTCGCGGACGCTGCCCGACAGCCGTACGACGTCCTCGGCGCTGTAGGTGCGCTCGATGCCCCGCCAGCGGGGATCGGTGGCCCAGTGCCGCGTGAGCTCCTCGGCCGCCGTCGTCTTCGCTTCTGTCATGGCCTTCACCGTCTCTCTCGGTTGTTCGGGTCTGCCAATCCCCTGGACGCCATGACAAGGAGATGGCACTGTGTGTCGTCCGCTGGAGCGCGGCCCGCCGCCCGGCTGCTGGGCGGAGCGGAGCAATGTCTGCCCGGAGGCGAGGCGCCGCTGCCGGGATCCCCGACGTCAAGGCGCGAATCGTGCCCCGACGTGGCGCCGCGACTGCCGGAGGTCCGGCGGGCCGTACTGGAACTCTTGCACTGGCACTGGGTGCCATCAACCGTGGACGGATGCCAACTTCTGCGAATCTTCGCGGTCTGTTCTGCCAAGGTTGCAAAGACTGCCGGGGTGCTGGTTCACGTACGCTGGCCACCGTCCCGGACGACGGACGACGTGAGGAGCGCGGTGGGCAAGACGTACGCGGGCGCGCGACTGCGGCGGTTGCGTGAAGAGCGCCGGATGAGCCAGGCGGAGCTGGCTCGCGTGCTCGGCATCTCGCCCAGCTACCTGAACCAGATGGAGCACGACTCCCGCCCGCTGACCGTGCCGGTCCTGCTGCGGCTGACCGAAGCCTTCGGCGTCGATCCCACGTTCTTCTCCGAGCGCGACACCACACGACTCGTCGCCGACCTGCGCGAGGCCCTGGCGGGAGAGCTTTCCGAGGCCCGTGTCTCCCCGTCCGACCTCGCGGAACTCGCCTCCCGCATGCCCGCGGTCGCCGAGGTCCTGCTCGACCTCGGCCGCCGCAACCAGCTCCTGGTCGAACGCCTCGCCGGAGCCGCGGACGGCCGGGACGCCGAGCAGGCGGCACCCCGCTCACCCCACGAGGAGATCCGCGACTTCTTCTACCGCCGCCAGAACTACCTGCATGACACCGACCTCGGCGCCGAGCAGTTGGCCGAGGGGATCGGCATCCGGCCCGGCGAGGTGTTGCGCGCCCTCACCACACGACTGGCCGACGGCCACGGCGTACGCCTGGCGGCCGTGACCGCCGACCACCTGCACCACTACGACGAAACGTCTCGCACTCTCTACTTGTCCAACCGACTGCGCCCCGGGCAGCGCGCGTTCCGCATGGCGACCCAGCTCGCCCTGCTGGAGTACGGCGGCGAGCTCGACCGGCAGGCGGCCGAGGACTTCCCGGCCGGTTCCCCCGCCCACGCCCTGGCCCGCATCGGCATCGCCAACTACTTCGCCGCGGCGCTGATCCTGCCCTACGCCGACTTCCACGCGGCTGCGGAGGAGGTGCGCTACGACATCGAACGCCTCACCGACCGTTACGGCCTCGGCTACGAGACCGTCTGCCACCGCCTGAGCACCCTCCAGCGCCCCCGCCTGCGCGGCGTGCCCTTCTCCTTCGTCCGCGTCGACCGGGCCGGCAACATGTCCAAGCGCCAGTCCGCGACCGGCTTCCACTTCTCCCGGGCCGGCGGCACCTGCCCGCTGTGGAACGTCTACGAGGCGTTCACCGCCCCCGGCCGTATCCATGTCCAGATCGCCCAAATGCCCGACGGGCAGCGCTACTTGTGGACGGCCCGCGCCGTCACCCGACATCGCGGCGGCTGGGGCGAACCCGGCAAGACCTTCGCCATCGGCCTGGGCTGCGAGATCCGCCACGCCCACCGGCTCGTCTACTCCGACGGCCTCGACCTGGCCAACGCCTCCGCCGCCACCCCCATCGGCATGGGCTGCCGCGTCTGCGAACGCCTCGACTGCCCCCAGCGCGCCGTTCCGCCACTGGGCCGCCCCTTGCGGATCGACCAGAACAGCAGCACGTACGTGCCGTATCCGGTTGTGGGCCCGGCCACGTGAGCTCGCGCAGACCCGACCCGGCCCCGAGACGGCGAGTCGTGCCCTATTTCTACGAATCGGTCTCGATCCGGGCCACCGCTTGGGCCGTGAGGGGGGTGCGGCAATCATGGGGCCATGCACCGGCCGCCGCTCCGCCTCCACGCCCCCGAGTGGTTCACGGCCGACGAGTCAACCCTGAATGTCGCACTTGTGTACCCGATGCAGGGGCCTGCCGGGATCTTCGGTCCCACCTGCGAGGCGTGCGGACGGCTGGCCGCCGAGGAGATCAACAAGGCGGGCGGCGTGCTCGGCAAGGAGCTGCGGCTGCTGGAGGTCGACGGTGGTGCGGATCCCCGGCGGGTCGCGGACGAGGTCGAAGCCCTGGTGGCGACGGGTGCGGTGCAGGGCGTCACCGGCTGGCACATCTCCTCGGTGCGGCAGGCGGTGGCTCCGCGGATCGCGCACCGGGTGCCCTACATCTACACGGCCCTGTACGAGGGCGGCGAGCGCACCGAGGGTGTCTTCATGACCAGCGAGACGCCCGCCTGGCAGTTGCTGCCCGCCATGCGGTTGCTTGCGGAGTCGCGGGGCGTGCGTCGCTGGTTGGTGGTCGGCAACGACTACGTCTGGCCCCGGCGCACCGCCCGGGTCGCCCGGCGCTACGCGCGCGAGGGCCGGGGCCGGGTCTGCGGCGAGGTGTACCTGCCGCTGGGGACCGATGACTTCACCGACGTGCTGCGGCGCATCGAGCGGGCGGACGCGGACGCCGTGCTCATGCTTCTGGTGGGCAGCGACGCGGTCCGCTTCAACCGGGCCTTCGCCGCTGCCGGGCTCGACCAGCGCTGCCTGCGGCTGAGCACGCTCATGGATGAGAGCATGCTGCTCGGCAGCGGCCCCGAAGCCACCGTCGACCTGTACAGCACGGCTGGGTTCTTCGCCTCGCTGGCGGACCAGAACACCATGGACTTCCACGGCCGGTACGCGGGCCGCTTCGGTGTGGACGCTCCGGTTCCCGGCAGCCTCGGCGAATCCTGTTATGAAGGCGTGCTGCTGCTCGCGGCGCTCATCGAACGGGCTCGCACCCTGGACGTGTCCGCCATCGGAGCGGCCGCCGAGAACGTCGCGTACGAAGGCCCACGCGGCCTGCTGAGCCTCGACGGCCGTCATGTCCGCCAGCGCATCTACCTGGCGCAGGCGGAGGGGCTCGACTTCAACGTCCTCGCCCAACTGCGCGCTCCACACGAGCTGCTGTGACTCCGCCGCCCTCCAGTGCCCCGGCCAACTGGGCGAGCAGGGTCTTCAGGTGCTCCTCATCGTTCTCCGCGAGCAGGGGCTTCACCTCGCCCCACTCGGCCCGGACCGCGCGGGACAGCCGCTGCCAGCGCTGCATGCCCCGTGGGGTGAGCTGGGCCAGGACACGGCGACGATCGGCGGGGTCGACGCGGCGGAAGACCATGTTCTGGTCGACGAGTTGGTCGATCAGCTTGGTCAGGGTCGGTGCCGGCAGGAAGGCGTGGTCGGCGAGGGCCGTCATGTTGTGGCCTTCGCCGTCGGAGAGCAGGTCGAGTACCCGCCACGCCTCGATGGAGCAGTCGAACTCCTCGAGCACGGACTGAATTCGGCGCACTGAGAGGCGCTCGGCCCGTGTCAGCAGGTGGAGCAGTTCCTGGGGCTGCCTCGCCATCGCACTCCTCAGCTCGCATCCGCGCGGTCCCCCGCGGCCGGGATGCCGTGAGCCTACCGCCGATCATCTCAGTCTTGACAGAGCATTCCCAGAATCTGATCCTTTCCCGCGGAAGCAATAAATGCCGTCACTGAGACGCCGTCAACATGCGGCGCCAGCGGCGGCTTTTCTCATTTCTGACCCACGGAGATACTTCCGCTGGAAACTGTCCTTCAATTGCGCCGAAACGCGCTTGAAACAGTTCCGCCGCAGGCTGTGGACGCACTTCAGCGACCAGCCCGGAGGCCACCCCGGAACGGCTGGGGAACCCGTGCGCCAACGCCGCCGCCACTGAAGCGCGTCCCATTCACTCCCTCCATTCCCTCCCCAGAGTCTTCCGTTCACTTCGCACCGCCCTTCGGGGCAAGGAGGTTTTGCATGTCCGGGCTCAGCATCAGCAGACGCGGTCTCCTGGCCGGCGTATCCGCCCTCGGCGCATCGGCCGCCCTCAGCGCGTGCGGCGCCAAGACCGGCAGCGACACGTCCTCCGCCGGAGCGAAGGCGGACACCTCCGGCGACACCGTCAAGGTGGGTCTGCTGAACTCGCTCTCGGGCACCATGGCCATCAGCGAGGTGACGGTCCACAACGCGCTGCTGCTCGCGGTCAAGGAGATCAACGCCGCCGGCGGCGTCCTCGGCAAGAAGCTCAAGCCCATCAGCCAGGACGGCGCCTCCGACTGGCCCACCTTCGCCGAGAAGGCGCAGACCCTGATCACGGACGACAAGGTCGTCGCCACCTTCGGCTGCTGGACCTCGGCCAGCCGCAAGGCCGTCAAGCCGGTCTTCGAGCGGAACAAGTCGCTGCTGTTCTACCCGGTGCAGTACGAGGGACTGGAGCAGTCCCCGTACATCTTCTACACAGGCGCGACCACCAACCAGCAGATCATCCCGGCCCTCGACTACCTCAAGAAGCAGGGCCTGACCAAGCTCTACCTGGTCGGCAGCGACTACGTCTTCCCTCGTACCGCCAACAAGGAGATCAGGACGTACGCGAAGGCCAACGGCATGCAGATCATGGGGGAGGACTACGCGCCGCTGGGCTCCACCGAGTTCAGCACCATCGTCAACAAGGTCAAGGACGCCGGCGCGGACGCCGTGTTCAACACCCTCAACGGCGACAGCAACGTGGCCTTCTTCAAGGAGTACAAGTCCGCGGGGCTCACCGCGAAGAGCCTGCCGGTGCTGTCGGTGTCCATCGCCGAGGAGGAGGTCAAGAGCATCGGCACCCAGTACCTGGAGGGCCAGTTGACGGCCTGGAACTACTACCAGACCACTCCGGGCGCGGCGAACGAGAAGTTCGTGAAGGCGTACCAGGCCGCGTACGGGAAGGACAAGCCGACGTCCGACCCCATGGAGGCCGCCTACATCTCGGTCTACCTGTGGAAGGCGATGGTCGAGAAGGCCGGCTCCTTCGACGTGGCGAAGGTGAAGGCCGCCTCCGACGGCATCACCTTCGACGCCCCCGAGGGCAAGGTCACCGTCGACGGCGCCACCCAGCACGTCCACAAGACGGCCCGCATCGGCAAGGTCGGCTCCGACGGACTGATCACCGAGGTGTGGAACTCGGGCAAGCCGATCAAGCCGGACCCGTACCTGAAGGGCTACTCCTGGGCCTCCGGCCTCTCCTGAGCCGAGCCCTCTCCCGGTAAGACCCGGCCTCGTCGTGAGGCCGGGTCACGCCCGTGGAAAGCCCGCACCTTTCGTCCCCGACCCGGAGCCGCTTCATGACGGTCATCCTCAACCAGTCCTTCACCGGCATCAGCATCGGTGCCGTCCTGCTGCTCATCGCCCTCGGCCTGACCCTGACCTTCGGGCAGATGGGCGTGATCAACATGGCGCACGGCGAGTTCATCATGGCCGGCGCCTACACCACGTACGTGCTGCAGAAGTCCATCAGCAGCGCCGGCGTCTCCCTGCTCGTCGCCCTGCCGCTGGCCTTCCTCGTCGCCGGTGCCATGGGAGCGCTCCTGGAGTGGCTGCTCATCCGGCGCCTGTACACCCGGCCGCTGGACACCCTGCTGGTCACCTGGGGCGTCTCGCTGATGCTCCAGCAGCTCGCCCGTGACATCTTCGGCGCCCCCAACGTGCAGACCGCCGCCCCGGATCTGCTGACCGGCAACATCTCGGTCGCGGGCATCACCCTCGCCAACAACCGGCTGTTCATCCTCGGTCTCGCGCTGCTGTGCGTCCTCGGTCTCACGCTGATCCTGCGGCTCACCCCGCTGGGGCGCCGTATCCGGGCCGTCGTGCAGAACCGCGACCTCGCCGAGGTGTCCGGTGTCGCCACCGAGCGGGTGGACCGCACGACGTTCTTCATCGGCTCGGGCCTGGCGGGCGTGGCCGGCGTCGCACTCACCCTGGTCGGCCCGATCGGTCCCACGATGGGCACCAACTACATCGTCGACGCCTTCCTCGTCGTGGTCGTCGGAGGCATCGGCCAACTCAAGGGCAGCGTCATCACGGCCTTCGTCCTCGGCGTGCTGCAGTCGGTGCTGGAGTACTCCACGACCGTGAGCGTCGCGAAGGTCATCGTGCTCGTGGCGATCGTCGCCTTCCTGCAGTGGCGACCCCAGGGCCTGTACACACTGCGCACCCGGAGCCTGGCATGACGACAACGACCTCACCGACCAAGACGACGTCCGTCGCTCAGCCGTCGGCGTCCCTCCTGGAACGCTTCCGGGTACCCGGCGCCTTCCTCCTCGGCGCCGTCCTGCTCCTCGGCGTGGCCCCGCTCGTCCTGTCCGACTTCCGGCTCAACCTCCTGGCCAAGTACCTGTGTTACGCGATCGTGGCGGTCGGCGTGAGCCTCGCCTGGGGCCGGGGCGGGCTGATGGTCCTCGGCCAGGGCGTCTTCTTCGGTCTCGGCGGCTACGCCATGGCCATGCACCTCAAGCTCGCCGACGCCGCCGCCACCGGCCAGACCCTGCCCGACTTCATGCAGCTGTACGGCACCGGTGACGCGCTGCCCTGGTGGTGGAAGCCCTTCGCCGACCCGGCCTTCGCCCTCGCCATGACCGTACTGCTGCCGATGGCGGTGGCCGCGCTGCTCGGCTTCTTCGTCTTCCGACGCCGCGTGAAGGGCGCGTACTTCGCGATCCTGAGCCAGGCGCTCGCCGCCGCCCTGGCCATCTGGCTCGTCGGCCAGCAGGCCACCACCGGGGGCACCAACGGCCTGACCGACATCCAGGGCTTCTTCGGCTACGACCTGGGCGACCCCGTCAACCAGCGGACGGTGTACTTCATCATCGCCGCCGCCCTGCTCCTGCTGATGGCCGCCGCCCGCCAGCTGTTCGTCAGCCGCTACGGCGAACTCCTCATCGCCGTACGGGACTCCGAGGAACGCGTGCGCTTCCTCGGGTACGACCCGGCCAACGTCAAGCTGGTGGCGTACGTCGTCGCGGCCGGTATGGCGGGCCTGGCCGGTGCCCTCTTCGTGCCCGCGGTCGGGATCATCTCCCCGGCGCTGATCGGGATCGTGCCGTCCATCGGCTTCGTCATCGGCGCGGCGGTCGGCGGCCGGGCCAGTCTGGTGGGCGCGGTGCTGGGCGCGATCGCGGTGGCCTGGACGCAGAGCACGCTCTCGGACGCCTACCCCGCCGCGTGGACGTACCTCCAGGGTCTGCTGTTCGTCGTGGCGGTCGGCTTCCTGCCGGGCGGCCTGGCGTCCCTGGTGACCGTCCTGCGCAAGCGCCGTACCGGTACGACCCCGACGGGAGAGACAGCATGAGCGGCGAGGGACTGACCGTCCGCGACCTGCGGGTCACGTTCGACGGCTTCAAGGCCGTCGATGGAGTGGACCTGGACATCCACCCCGGCGACCTGCGCTTCCTCATCGGGCCGAACGGCGCCGGCAAGACCACACTCGTCGACGCGGTCACGGGTCTGGTGAAGGCGACCGGCTCGGTCCGATTCAAAGACCAGGACCTGCTGGGCAAGCCCGTGCACCGCATCGCCCGCCTGGGGATCGGCCGTACCTTCCAGACGGCCACCGTCTTCGAGGAGCTGACCGTCCTGCAGAACCTCGACATCGCCGCGGGAGCCAGGCGCGGCCCGTTGACGATGCTGCGGCGCCGCACGGGTGTGCCGGAGGCGGTGACGAAGGCGCTGGAGACCACCGGCCTGACGGACTTGCGCGATCGCCCGGCGGGTGTGTTGGCCCATGGTCAGAAGCAGTGGCTGGAGATCGGCATGCTGCTCGTGCAGGACGTGAAGCTGCTGCTGCTCGACGAGCCCGTCGCCGGCATGAGCCACGACGAACGCGAGGCCACCGGCGAACTGCTGCAGCGGGTCAGCGCAGACCACACGGTCGTCGTCATCGAGCACGACATGGACTTCATGCGTTCCTTCGCCCGCAGCGTCAGTGTCCTGCACGCCGGCAAGGTCCTCAGCGAGGGATCGGTCGCCGAAGTCCAGGCCGACGCCAAGGTCCAGGAGGTCTACCTGGGGCGCGCCTGCGAACCCGAGCCCGCTGCCATTCCTGTCGCTGAGGAGGCGTGACGCCCATGCTGGAGATCACCACCGTTCGGGCGGGCTACGACCGCACGACCGTGCTGCACGGCGTGACCCTCGCGGTACCGAAGGACGGCGTGGCGGCCGTCCTCGGCCACAACGGCGCCGGCAAGAGCACCCTGCTGCGGGCGGCCATGGGCCTGATCAAGCCGACGGGCGGCACGATCCTGCTGGACGGCGAGGACATCACCCGCCTCGCCCCGCACCAGCGGGTCGCCCGCGGCATGGCCTACGTCCCTCAGGGCCAGCAGTCCTTCCCGCACCTGAGCACCGCCGAGAACCTCCAACTCGTCGCCGACGGACGCCCCGACGGCAAGGAGGCCATCACCGAGGCCCTGGACCTCTTCCCGGCCCTGCGCGAACTGTCCGGCCGCCGCGCCGGCCTCCTCTCCGGCGGCCAGCGCCAGCAACTCGCCATCGCCCGCGCCCTGATCACCCGCCCCAGGCTCCTCCTCCTCGACGAACCGACCGAGGGCATCCAGCCCTCCATCGTCGCCGAGATCGAGGAGACGATCCTCGCCCTGACCCGACGCGGCGGCCTGTCCGTCCTCCTCGTCGAACAGCACGTCGGCTTCGCCATGCGCGCCGCCCAGCAGTACTACGTGCTGGAAGCGGGACGCGTCACCTCCTCGGGAGCGGGAGGGGCAGAGTCCGAGCAGACCGTACGAGCGGCGCTCAGCGTGTGACTCGGGGCTGCGCCGGGGACGACGGGACGTCGCCCCCCGGTGGGTTCACAGCAGTGCGCCGTCCCGCGGCCCGGACCACCGCAGGCGGCGGCGGAGGACGTGAGCTGCCGCCCGTCCTGCTGGTACCGCGGATGCGCGTGGCACATGTGGTGGGGCAACATACTTCGGGGCGTCGTTGTGCGTGGGGCCACCATGTCTGTTCATGGACGCCGGCGGCGTCGAGTTCGCCGAGGCGGATGTCGCCCAGGCGTTGCGTCGTACGTCGCAGTCGAGGAGGTCCCCGGTGATGTGACGCGGATGTCCCCCGGCCCTTCACAGCACTGCCACCGGGTTGACGGGCGAGCCGGTGCCGCCGGGGACGTTCAGCGGGGCCACGACCACCATGAACTCGTAGCGCGTGGCCTGCGCGCAGGCTGCGGAGAGTGCTTCCAGGTCCAGGTTGTCCAGCAGGGGCACGCCCATCGCGGTGATGGCGAGCGCGTGCACGGGCGAGGACACCCCCTCGACCGGGGAGGGCCGTACGTCGCTGTCGCCGTCGCCGCCGAGCAGGGCGATCCGGCGCTCGGCCAGCAGCGGCATGACGTCCACGTGGAAGCCGGCGCTGGCGTTGTCCGGGTTCCAGGCGCCGAGTTCCCGGCGGCGGCGAAAGTGGCCGGAGCGCAGCAGCACCGCATCGCCCTCGCCGATCGTCACGCCGAGCGCCTTCTGCGCGGCGAGGACGTCGCCGGTGTGCACGGCCCGGCCGGGCTCCAGCCAGTGGACGCCGAGGACGGCGGGCATGTCGATCAGGACGCCCCTGGTCACCAGGGGGCCGAGCGAGTCGACGGCGCCGAAGTGCGCGCCCTTGGCGTCGATGACCTCGGCGGCGGTACGGCCGTCGTAGAGCTGCCCCTGGTAAGCGATATGGGACAGCGCGTCGAGGTGGCTGACGCCCTTGCCGTGGTAGTCCACGGCGATGAAGTCCTTGTGGCAGGTGGGCTCAGGGGCCTCGATGTCGCCCAGCTCGGACATGTAGTGCAGGGCCGGCTTGCCGTTGTCCGGGCCCGGCACCGTGTTCCACGCCAGGGCCATCGGGACGACGGTCCCGGTGCGCACCAGTGCGGTGGCACGCCGGACGTGCTCGGCGGTCACCCGGTTCCAGGCGCCCCGGCTCGCGTCGGCCCAACGCCCCCAGGTCTTGAGCGTGTCGAAGAGGGAGTCGAACTCCGCACGGGAGACGCGAGGTCCGTTGCCGGGCACGGAGGGAAGAGGCGGGGAATCAGTCATCTGCTGCTCAGCGCTCCAAGGCTCGCAGGGTGGCGTCGACCGGCCCGGACTCTCGGGCACTGCGTGACGGGTGGGGGAGGTGACGGACGTGCGTGTCGGGCGCGCTGAGCGCCTACTTGCCCCAGAGCTCTCGGTACCCCTCCTGGTAGCCCGGCGGGTCCCACGCCGTGGCGCCGTCCGTGTTGTCGGCCGTACTGATGTGGACCGGGGCCACATACCCGCTGGCGGGGCGGCCGGAGAAGGCGCGGTTGAACTCGTCGATGATCTGCCAGCCCTGCAGGGACAGCGGCTCGGGCACGGTGGCCGCCTGGTACTGCTCGCTGTCGATGCGCTGGAAGGCGGAGGGGTCGCCGTCTCCGGCGCCGATGTTGAAGGGTGGACCGGATCCCTGCCTGCCGGCCGCGCGGAAGGCCGGTGCGGCATCGGCGAAGTACAGGTCGTTGATGGCGACGGAGTGGGTCCACCGGTCCTGGAAGCGGGACAGGAGCGAGGAGACCGCCCGGGGCGTGCGGCTGCTCGCGTCCGGGATCGGAATGTTCTCGTACGCCAGCAGCCTGACACCCGAGCAGGTGGCGAGTTCCTTCCTGATGAGCTCCGACTTGTTCCGGGCGAAGGGGATCGAGGCGTCGGTGAAGACGACGACGCCGGCCCTGCCGCGGGACTGGGAGATCACCCATTGCGCGCTGACTCTGGCCACGTCCTGGACGTTGGTGGTGACGTTGGTGAACAGTGCGGGACGTCGGCTGGGGCCCGGGGAGGCGACCGCGTGCCAGCCGATGAGCGGGATGCGGGCCTCGTTCGCCCGCGCCACCTGCTGCGAGGTCGACTCGGGGTCGAAGCCGCCGATGACGATGCCCGACGGCCTGAGCGCCACCGCCTCGCTCATCGCCGCCTGAATGCCTGCCGGAGTGCCACCGCCGTCGATGACCCTGACCTTCCAGCCGATGACCCGCGCGGCCCTGCGCAGGCCGTCGGCGGTGCCCGCGACGCCGGGGTTGGTCATGGTCTGGGCGACGTAGACGATGCTCTTGCCGGAGACCGCGGTCGGGCCGCTGGCCGGTCCGTTCCAAGGGACGTCGGTCCGTTCCGCCCTGCTGACGGCCGCCTGGGCCCTGGCGAGGGCCGCGGGACAGCCGCCGGGCGCGGTGGCGGAGTCCTCCTGCCCCCCGGACGAGCCGCGTTCACAGCCGGCCAGGGCGGTTGCCACCACCAACAGCGCGGCGGCGGCGGACCTCGCCCTGGGCACGCCGGGGGTGGCCTTGAGGGTTGGGTGCACGGTGGCTCCTCGCGGAGGGATGCCGGGAAGATGCGGCCGGGAGCGGTCCGTGTCCCCGGCCTTGGTCAGGGGGTGGTGCTGCCAGAGGTGCCGTCGTCCTCAGTGGGGGAGGACGGCGGTTGTGTCGTCGCGGCCGGCGAGTCTCTGGCCGCGGTGGCGCCGGTGCGCAGTCGGCGGCGCGCGGCGTAGCCGGCGAGTCCGACGGCGAGGAGCAGCGTGCCGCCGTGGAACAACGGCACCGTCCAGAATTCGGCGCCCATCTGGCCGATGCCGGTGAGACCGACGGCGAGGACGGCGACGGCCACCAGGGTGCCCATGGCGTTGGGGCGCCCCGGCTTGATCGCGGTGGAGCCGAGGAGGGCGCCGACGAAGGCGGGCAGCAGATAGTCGAGGCCGACGCTCGGGTTGCCGATCTGCTGCTGTGCCGCGAGCAGCACTCCGGCGAAACCGACGAGCAGCCCCGACGTGGCGAAGGCGTACACGGTGTACTTGCGGACCGGGATGCCGAGCAGGTCCGCGGCGCGGGGGTTCGAGCCGACGACGTACAGGTACCGGCCGAGTGGCAGCCGCTCCAGCACCAGCCAGAGGACGGCCGCGAGCACGAGCACGTAGAAGGCGGGGACCGGAATCCCCAGGAAGGTGGAGTTGTAGACGTCGGTGAAGGCGGCCGGCAGACCTTGTGGGCCGGGGACGATCCGGGCGCCGTCGGTGATCCAGCCGGTCACGGCGTACATCATGCTGCCGGTGCCGAGGGTGGCGATGAACGAGTCGATCCGGCCGAACTCGACGATGACACCGTTGAGTACGCCGACGGCACACCCGCCGATGATCACCGCGAGGCAGGCAAGCGGCCAGGGCCACCCGACGTGCACGACGAGCTGCATCACCATGACATGGGCCAGGCCCAGGCCGTAGCCGATGGAGAGGTCGAACGCGCCGGTCACGATGGGCACCATGGCGGCGAGGGCGAGCACCGCCGGGATCGACTGGGTGGACAGGATCGAGTCGACGGTGTGGAGGGTCGGGAAGGTGCGCGGCAGGGCCAGGGAGAAGATCAGGAAGAGCAGGGCGGTCAAGGCAAGGAGGCCGTAGGCGCCGACGAGATGCCCGGCCGTGTCGCGCAGCCCGGCGGGACTGCTCGGTCCGCCCCGCTGACGGAGTCGGCTCGGCCGTCCCGGGCGTCCGGATCGCGGGCGCCGGGGTGACGCGGGGGAGGGCGAGGCGGTCACCGGTTCGTCGCTGTCTCGGCAGGAGGCAGGGTCGACGCCGCCCGGGTGAGCCCGGCGACGGTGAGGGACGGGCCGTTCAGCTCCGCCGCCACGTGGCCGCGGACGAAGACCAGGGCACGCCGGCATACGCCGGCGACCTCTTCGAAGTCGCTGGAGATGAGCAGGACCGCGAGACCGGTGGTCAGTGCCTCGTCGAGCAGACGGTGAATCGTGGCCTTGGCGCCGATGTCCACACTCGCCGTGGGCTCCTCCAAAATCAGCAGGCGCAGGTCCACCCGGAGCCATCGTCCGATCATGACCTTCTGCTGGTTACCACCGGACAGGGTGGCGATGGGGGCCTCGCCGTCGCGGGGGCGCACCGCGAACCTGTCGATCAGGGCCGCGGCCTCTCGGCGTTCCCGGCGCGGGCCCATCCAGCGCAGTGTGGGCAGACCACCCGCACGGGGATGGGCCAGGAGGTTCTCCCGCACCGTCAACTCGGTGAGGCAGCCCTCCAGTTGCCTGTCACCGGGCACCAGCGCAACCCCGCGACGGACGGCTTCGGCCACCGCTCGGGGACGGTAGGGGCGTCCACCGAGACTGGCCCGTCCGTCGAGGAGGGGCCGCGCACCCGCCAGGGCTCGGCCCAGTTCCCGGTGGCCCGCACCCGTGAGGCCCACCAGCCCCAGTACTTCCCCGGCCCGCAGCTCAAGGCTCACCGGTCCCGCCCCCGCGGTCCGTACGCCGTCGAGGGTCAGGACGGCCGGCCCGTCGGCGGGCGTCCGGGCGGGGCTGCGCGGGGTCGGTGCCATGCCGATGATGTCGTGCACGAGGCGGGCCGGGCTGTGCCCGGCCGTGGAGCCGCGGCTGACGAGGCGGCCGTCGCGCAGGACGGCGAAGGCGTCGGCGACCTCGTACACCTCGTCCAGACGGTGGGTGACGTAGAGGATGCCGTGCCCACGGTCGCGCAGGGTGTGCAGGACGTGGAACAGCCGGGCGCAGTCCGCGGCGGGAAGGCGCGCCGTCGGCTCGTCGAGGACGATGAGCTTCGCCCGTGCCGCCAGAGCGCGCGCGATGGCGACCAGGGCACGGTCGGCCGGGGTGAGCGCGGCGATCGGCGTGTCGGGGTCGAGATGTCCGGCGACGGCCCGTAGGGCCCCGGTGCAGCGCTCCCGGGTCCGCGGCCAGGAGATCAGTCCGGCGCGGCGCGGATACCCCGTGCTCAGGGCGATGTTCTCGGCGACCGTCATCCACTCCACCAGGCCGAGGTCCTGGTGGATGAAGGACATGCAGCGGGAGGCGCCGTGGCTCCCGAGCGGGTGCCCGTCCACGGTGATCTGCCCGGCGTCGGCGTGGTGGACGCCGGCGAGCACCTTGATGAGGGTGGATTTCCCGGCTCCGTTCGGGCCGAGGAGGGCGAGGACACTGCCTGGGTGGACGTCGAGGTCGACCCCGGCCAGCGCGAGGGTCCCGCCGAACCGCTTGGCGAGCCCACGGACACGGACCAGAGGTTCCACGGCCATCCCCGGTGATCGGCCTGGCGGGTTCTTCCCGACTGTCATGAGCGATATTAGCGGTAGATATGTCTATATTTCGGGCATCTATGGCCCTCGTGTGGCTCCAACGGCTCAGCGGCCGCCTCACGCCGCGTGAAGCCCGCACTCGGCCCAGATGACCTTGCCTTCCGGGGTGTAGCGCGTCCCCCAGCTCTGTGAGAGCTGCGCGACGAGGAAGAGACCGCGGCCGCCCTCGTCGGTGGTGGCAGCCCGGCGCAGATGGGGCGCGGTGTCGCTGGTGTCGTACACCTCGCAGATCAGGGTGCGGCCATGGAGCAGCCGTACCCGGATGGGTCCGGAACCATGACGGATGGCGTTGGTCACCAGCTCGCTGAGCATCAGTTCGGCGGCGAACGCGGCCTCGTCCAGTCCCCAGTCGGCCAGCTGCCCCAGGGCGGATGCCCGGACCTCTCTGACGAGAGCCGGGTCGGCGGACAGGTCCCAGCTGGCGATCCGATGCGGGTCGAGGGCGTGGGTGCGGGCGACGAGCAGGGCGATGTCGTCGCAGGGAGTGGCGGGCGCGACGGTGTCCAGGATCGCCTGGCAGGTCTCCTCCGGTGTGCGCCCGGGGTGGGCCAGAACCACGCGCAACTGGTCGAGGACCGCGTCGACGTCCCGGCTCCGGTCCTCGATCAGCCCGTCGGTGTACAGGACCAGTCGGCTGTCCTCGGGAAGATGGACCTCGGCGGCCTCGAAGGGCAGGCACCCGAGGCCGAGCGGAGGCCCGGCGGGCAGGTCCGGGAAGGTCACGGTGCCGTCGGGGTGGGCCAGTGCGGGTGGAGGGTGGCCTGCGCGGGCCATGACGCACTGCTGCGACGTGGGGTCGTAGATGGCGTAGAGGCAGGTCGCGCCGATGATGCCGGCGCCGTTGGAGGAGGGATCCTCCCGGTCCAGGCGTCCCACGAGGTTGTCGAGGTGGGTGAGGACCTCGTCCGGAGGAAAGTCGAGCTCGGCGAAGCTGCGTGCGGCGGTGCGCAGGCGGCCCATGGTGGCGGCGGAGAGCATGCCGTGGCCGACGACGTCGCCGACGAAGAGGCCGATGCGGGCGCCTGACAGGGCGATGACGTCGTACCAGTCCCCGCCGACATCGGATTCGGCGGGCAGGTAACGATGGGCGACGTCGACGGCGTCCTGGTCGGGCCGGCCGTGCGGGAGCAGACTGCGCTGCAGGGCCAGGGACATGGTTCGTTCGCGCGTGTAGCGCCTGGCGTTGTCGATGGACAGCGCGGCCCGGGCGGCGAGTTCCTGGGCCAGCGAGCGGTCGTCGTCCTCGAAGGCGGCGGAGCCCTCGGCGCGGTAGAAGCAGGCGACACCCAGCACGAGGCCGCGCGCCATCAGCGGCACGGCGATGAGGGACCGAACCCGGCTCAGCAACTGCTCGGGATGCTCCGGGTCCCCTGCGAGCCAGACCGCGGCGGCCTTGAGGTCCGGTTCCAGCACTGCCTGCCCGCTCGTCAGGGACCGCAGCTGCGGCGCCGTAGGTCCGAATCCGACATGTTTGTCGACCTGGCCGAAGAGCCCGTCGTCCCCGACGCCGTGGACGACCGTACGGCGCAGGTCGTTGCGCGGGTCTGCGGACTCCTCACCGCGCAGTACGGCCTCGGGCAGATCGACGGTGACGAAGTCGGCCAGTCGTGGCACCGCGGTCTCGGCGAGCTCCTGGGCGGTGCGGCGCACGTCCAGGGTGGTCCCTATGCGGGTGCCCGCCTCGGACAGCAGCTCGAGTCTGCGCCGCGCCGCCAGGGCGTACGTCCCCACATGAGGCTCCCCCACGAGAACGAGCCCTTTCGCGAGGGGCGCGGCGTCGTCGTGGTCCTCCGTCGCCTCGACGACGTGGGAGGTCGGGTGACCGTCGCCGGGCACGGTGCCCCGGCGAGGCGCCGCGGCGGAGAGGGATCCGGAGGGCGGCGGTACCAAGGAGATCCCTGCGGACGCCGCGCCGGCGGGCGGTGCGCAGAAGCCCAGTGGCTCGTCGGCCTGGTGTGGAATGGCCCGGGTCTCGCGTGGCGAGGCGAGGGGCAGCACGGCTTCGACGGCCAAGCCCGCCGTCCCGGAGGCGCCCGTCATCGGCAGGCTCACGAGCGTGACGCGCCGGCCGCCGGGCAAGGACACGTCGACTGCGGCCCGTTGCCCACGAGCGATCAGTTCGGCGGCCCGTTCCATGAGGATCGCCTGGTCACGGGGGTGCAGCCCGGCGGCCAGTTCCTCCACGGCGATGCTGCGGCGCGCACCGGTGGCGGTCTGCGCCCTGGCGTTCAGGTAGGCCCGGAGCAGGGCCCGCTCACGCGCCGAGCTCTGCCGCAGCAGGCGTTTCTCGATGGCCTCGGCCGCCTTGCGTATCACCGTGTCCAGCGAGGGGTCCTCGGCGCTGCGGGGATAGCCGAAGCACAGGACCCCCTCGACGCGGCCGCTGAGCGGGTCGCGCAGCGGGAGTGCCCGGCATGCGCTGCCCTGGGAGCGCTCGGCGAAGTGCTCGGCTCCGTGGACCCTGATGAGCTGCCGTTCCGCCAGGGCGAGACCGATTCCGTTGGTTCCGGCGGACTGCTCGGCGAACACGAACCCAGGGACGGTCTGTATCGGGGGGAGGCTCTTGGCCAGCGACGCCCTGCCGAAACGGCGCAGCAGAACCGTCCCGCTCGCGTCGGCGACGGAGATGTTCATCTCGCTGCCGTCGAACCGGGCCTGCAACCGGTCGAGAACGGGCACGGCGGCATGGACGATCCGGCTGTCGCTGTCGTAGTCCTCCCGGAACGGGAGGTCGGACTGGTCCGGCGACAGCCCGAGGGCCCGGGAGCGCTGCCAGGAACTGAGGATCAAGGGTCGGACACCCGCATCGACGGGTTCGCCCTGCAGGAAACGCTCACGAAAGCGGGCGGGTCCTGTGCCGCCTGTCGCACGCCCCGTCCGTATGGGTTCGCCGCCGGACCGAACCACGCTCCGCCTCACTCATCGACAACGCGATTCCGGAAAAATCTGGCATTGATGAGCATACGGGCATCGGTGACAGGAGTCACGGCTCCTTAGGTGCTCACGATGTCGCACAGGACGGCGCCCAGGACCTCGTTGCCCTGCGTTCCGCGCCCCGGGAAGGTGATCAGGGCGCCGGGGGGCGCCGTTCGGCACGGGACCTCGGTTCCGTCCAGGTAGACGACCCTCAGGGTGTAGGTGCTGGAGCAGTCGTTGCGCGCGAAGGTGTAGCGCCAGTCCACGGTGAGGTGTACGCAGTCGGGCGCCGCGATCGGTTCATGTGTCGATCGCGTGGACTGGTGCCGCGGCTCTGCCGCTTGAGTCGCTGCGGGCGCCGCTGAGCTGGACGTTGCCGCACACAGAACTGCCGCGAGGGCTATGAAAATTGAACGCGTGATCCACATGATCGGGCCGATTCCCTTCACTTCATGAACATGTGCCCCCGAGCGTAGAAGGGTGTGGAGAAGGCGTGAAATTCTTTGCAGCATTTTTCGCAAGATGATGGAAACTCTTTCACTGCCTGGTGCCTCGGGCCCAGGTGCCGTGAACACCCCAGGTCAGGGCGGTCATCGCAGGACAAGGAGCCGGTGCTGGTCTCCAGCGGGCCGAGGGACATGGGTGGCCGGGTGCCGCCGCGCCCGGCGTGAAAGAGCAGAACTCACACCTGCCACCCGTGCCCGGGGGGCATCGGGCGGCGACGCCCGCGATACGGCCGAAAGTGATCGGTGGCGCACCGGGCGCGGCAGTTCCAGGCGGAAGCGTCAACCCGCTGCCGTGTGCCGTCCGGCAGTGGCGTCGGCGTCGAACACCGCCGCTGGGTCACCGAGTTGCGTGCAAGGATGTCGCCGTGACCGGATCGTCTTCCTCGTCCGCCGGCGAGGGCACGCCTCGTGGCCACGGCCTGGGTCCGCGTGCCGCTGCCGTGCTCGTGTTCGGGTCCTCCGCCGCGGTCCTGGTGGTCGAGATCGTCGCCTTGCGGCTGCTCGCCCCGTACCTCGGCCTCACGCTCGAGACCAGCACGATGGTGATCGGTATCGCCCTCACCGCGATCGCCCTCGGCTCCTGGATGGGCGGGCGCATCGCCGACCAGGTCGATCCCCGTCGGCTCATCGGCCCCTCGCTCGGGTTGTCGGGGGCGGTCGTGGCGCTCACGCCCGCCGTACTGCGCACCACCGCGGAGTGGGCACCGGCGATGCTCTTGCTGATCGCGTCGATGACCATCCTGGTGCCGGGCGCGTTGCTCTCCGCGGTGACGCCGGTCGTGACCAAGTTGCGGCTGACCAGCCTCGCCGAGACCGGAACCGTTGTCGGGCGACTGTCCGGCGTCGGCACGGTCGGTGCCATCGCCGGCACCGTCCTCACCGGCTTCGTCCTCGTATCGCGGTTGCCGGTCAGCGGCATACTGGTCGGCCTCGGAACACTGCTGGTGCTCGGTTCCGCGCTGGTCGAATGGCGGACGCGCGGGTGGAGCGGTGCCCCCGCCCTCAGCCTCGTGGTCGTTGCCGGCGGCCTCGCCACCACGGTCGCGCCCGGTGGCTGCGACACGGAGACCAAGTATCACTGCGCACGTGTCGTCGTGGATCCGGACCGGAGCGGCGGCCGCACACTCGTCCTGGACGGTTTGCGGCACTCCTACGTCGACATCGACGATCCGACCTTCCTGGAGTTCGCGTACGTGCGCGCCATCGCGTCGGTGGTCGATGCCGCGTTTCCCGAAGCCGAGCCACTGGCCGCCCACCACCTGGGCGGCGGCGGGCTCACCCTGCCCCGATACCTCGCGGCCACGCGGCCCGGGACGCGCAGTCTCGTGTCCGAGATCGACAGCGGGGTCGTGCGCATCAACCGCGACCGGCTCGGTCTGAGTTCAGGAGACGGTATCGCCGTACGCGCCGAGGACGGCCGGCTCGGACTGCGGCGACTGGACGCCGGCAGTCGTGACCTCGTCGTCGGCGACGCCTTCGGGGGCGTCAGCGTGCCGTGGCACCTCACCACGGTGGAAGCGATGAGTGACGTACGGCGGGTGCTCGACGAGGACGGCCTCTATGTCGCCAACCTCATCGATCACGGTGATCTGGCCTTCGCGCGTGCCGAAGCGGCCACCCTCAGCGAGACCTTCGAGCACGTCGCCGTCATCGGTGAACCCGCCGACATCGGCCTCGATTCGACCGCCGCCCCCGACGGCGGCAATCTGGTGGTGCTCGCCTCCGAACGACCGGTGGACCTCCGCGCGACCCAGAAAGCACTGGACGCCCGGCGAACGGGCTGGAAGATCACCGCCGGTGACAACCTCACCTCCTGGACCGGCGATGCCCGAGCGCTCACCGACGACTACGCACCCGTGGACCAACTCCTCCAGCCCTCCGGCCCACGGAGCAGCCGGTGACAGGGCGCACGCCCGGGCACGACCGACGATGAACGCGACGGTCTGCCGGCGCCGGGCCGTCACCTGCTCGCCAGCGCCTCCCGAGCGCGGTCCTGGCCGCCTTCCGATCGGTACAACCGAACACCCGACTGGCGTGTCTCAGAGTGCGCACCATGCGTCGAACGCACACATGGGCCCAGGGGGAGAACGCAGTTGAGAAACATGACACGCCTCGCGCTGGCCGGCCTCATCGGTGCCGGAATGGCCGTCACCGTCGGCGGCGCCGTTCACGCGGCTCCGGCGACGGAGCGCGGAGCCAAGCCGGTCAAGACGGTCGAGAAGGGCCATGCGCTGTCCTGCACCGGGCAGTTCGAAGGCATCACCGTAGCGGTGGACCTCTACGAGAACTCCGCGTTCGGCGCGCACACCAGCCTGTCGGTCGAGACGCCGGACGGGGAGTACGGCGGCGGTCACGGACCGCAGGACACCACCCTGTTCACGAATGGGACGGTCACCGCCGACATCCCGCTCAGGAAGCTGGACGACACGGCCGAGCCGATGGGTGACGCCGTCGTCAGCGGTACCTACGCGGCCGCGGCACGGCCGACACCCGTGCACGAGGTCGTCGAGGACCCGGCGGGCCATTATGTGATCACCAAGGGAACCAACACGCGGCTCCGCACGGTGGTCACGGTGGACGTGTTCGGGAAGAGGGTCCCGCTGTCCTGTTCCCCCGCCTTCGCCTTCGACCTCACGGTCTGGCGGCTGACGCCTCGTCAGGGGTGAGCGGCGGTTGTGCCTGACCGGCTGCCGGTGCACGGCAGCCGGTCACCACGGAACGGAAGTCCGGAGAACCTCCGGTGCCACCGCCGGCCGACCCTCCGCACGAGGACCGGGTCAGAAGGACACCGTCCATCCCTCGCGACGCGCATCCCCTTCCGTGTACGACACCCCGTGGACCTTGAGCCCGGAAGGGTCGAGCAGTGTGATCGCCCCACCGCGGTTGCCGAGTGCGAAGCCGTTTCCGCCCTGGACGACCACGGTCGCGCCTGCGGCGACCCGCTCCGCGGGCAGCGGAAGCATGTGATCGTCCTCGTCGGCCAGTTGCCAGCCGTTGAGGTCGACGGCTTCGGGCGAGGCGTTGAGGAGGGTCACCGTCTCGCGCTCGGGTGCCGGGCCCTGGGGGTTGACCATGGCGGCCAGGATGCGCACCTCTGCCTCGCGCTGGACGGGCCGGGCAGGTGCGGTCTCGATGCGATGGCCGGTCTGGTCGTCGGTGTGCCAGGCCTGGGACTGGAACGCCAGGAACACGGCCACCCAGCGCGATTCGGCGGGGAAGTGGAGCATCAGTGCGCCGTCCTGCCAGACGCCGTTGCTGGAACGGAAACGCCCGACACTGCCCTGGTTCATATGGATGTCGTGCACCCCATTGCCGGTCTCGAAGTCGAACACCTTGTCCCGCTTGTTGCGTTCGGGCCCCCAACGCTCACCGAAGAGGTACAGGGCGGCCGTGGGATCGCCGATGGCGCGCTCGATGTAGTGGTCCAGCCTGTCGGACAGGTCGTTGTCGGGGCCGGCCACATCAGGAGGCAGCTTCCGCATCGATTCCGGGGCGAAGAGGTTGCCGCGGATGAAGTCCAGGCTGGCCGTTCCCGGCCGTGACTGCAGTTCCGTCCAACCGCTGCCCGCCGGCGGAAGCTGGGCGGTCACGGGATGCCGGAAGTCGTCGATGGCCAGGAACAGCAGCTCGGAAGGAGCCTGCTGGGACAGGACGTTGACCGCACCGCGGTAGTGCGTGCCCGTGCTGTCGGTGACATGCAGTTGGTAGTGCGGGGTGTCGTCGGGCGCCCCTTCACGACGTCGCTCGACGACTGTGCACGCCAGCACTCCGTAGTTCTTCAGAGGCATGACTCTTCCTTCCGCCGGTACTCGAGCCGGAACGAAGCCCGTGATGCATACGGGGATCGAGGCTCACAGATCGAGGACCACCCAGGCGGGATCGTGATCCGATCCGTCACCGCCGTGCCTGGTACGTCGGTCGATGTGAGAGCTCTTGTGTCGCGTGGTGAGGCTCTTGCTGAGCCAGATCTGGTCGAACAGCTCGTATTTGGCTCGCTGTCCGCTCTCCTTGAACCGATGGGTCCACGACCCCGAGGCAGGCGGCGGAGGGTCGTCGGGCTTGGGTGCCCGGGTCTCCTCCGGATGGGCGAGCGCCTCCTTCAGACCCAACGGGCCTGTCGGTTCGGCGAGTTCGGCGAGCGTCCGTGCGTCAGGAGTGTCGTTCATGTCGCCCAGCACGATGTAACGTCCGTCGGGGCGGGTCCGTTCGCCGATGATCCGGACGATGGTCTCCGCCTGGCGGGTGCGTCGCTCGTCGGCGAGGCGCTTGCCCTCCTCGGGGTCGGTGTTCGGGTCGATGAACTGGCTCTTGAGGTGATTGTTGAAGATGGTCAGCAGATGCTTGTCGGGGTCACGCGGATCCAGTACGTGCACTTCCAACAGGTCCCGGCTGAAGACGCGTTCATCGGGTACGTCCGGATGGACCGCGTGCTGCCAGGAGGTCACCGCCCCGACCGGGAATTTGGACAGGACGGCGACGTCGATCAGGCGGGGATCGTTGCCCTCGATCAATGAGAGGTGACGGTAGGCGCCGTCGAGGTGCTGAGAAACAAAGAAACGCAGGGTGTCGATGTCCTCGACTTCCTGCACGGCCAGCACGTCCAGCTTCATTTCCCTGATCCGTCGGGCGAGTACTTTCTGCTCCTCGGGGTCTATCCCCTTGACCAGCTTGCCTCTGTACGTACGTATGCGTACGTTCTCCGGGTCGTCGAAGACATAGCTGGAGGTCAGCTGCCCCTCGTCATCGACCGGGTGCACAGCTGAAATCTCTGCCTGGAAGTTGAATCGTGAAAAGAGATTGTTGAGGTTGAATGTTCCGACGGCGACATCCATGGTGACCTCCGCGATCGACCATCTGTCCCCTGGCGCCTCGAACAATTCCCAGCGTATCCCGATCGGTCGGCCCGCGAAAACTGAGCCGCGGGCTCGCTGTTGAATGCGAAACCGAGCGTAAGAGCCCCGTCCGGGTCCGCCGGACGGCGAGCAGGCCGCGGGCGCGCACTCGGGGTGGAGTGCGCGCGCTCATGGGCGCTGCGGGGACGCGAGCGACTCGCGTCCCCGCCTTCGCCGGGCCGCCGGGGTCAGGAGAGGTCGAACCGATCGAGGTTCATCACCTTGTCCCACGCGGTCACGAAGTCACGCACGAACTTCCCTCCCGCGTCCCGGGACGCGTACACCTCCGAGAGGGCTCGCAGCTGCGAGTGCGAACCGAAGACGAGGTCGACCGCGGTGGCGGTCCACTTGAGCTCACCCGAAGCGCGATCCCGGCCCTCGAACACGTTCTCGTCCGAAACCGACGCCTTCCACTCCGTGCCCATGTCGAGCAGGTTGACGAAGTAGTCGTTGGTCAGTGTCTCCGGCCGGTGCGTGAAGACGCCGTGGGGGGATCGCTTGAAGCCGGTGTCCAGGACGCGCATGCCGCCGATCAGCACCGTCGTCTCGGGAGCGGTCAGCGTCAACAGGTTGGCGCGGTCCAGCAGGAGGGTCTCCGGCGACAACTTCTCGCCCGCCCGGAGGTAGTTGCGGAACCCGTCGGCCCTGGGTTCGAGAACGGCGAACGACTCCACGTCGGTCTGCTCCTGCGTGGCGTCCGTGCGACCGGGTGCGAACGGCACGGTGATGTCGTACCCGGCGTTCCTCGCGGCCTGCTCGACGGCCGCGCACCCGCCCAGGACGATCAGGTCGGCGAGCGAGACCTTCGTTCCGCCGGCCTGTGAGTGGTTGAAGTCCTGCCGGATCCGCTCCAGCTTCTGCAGCGCCTCGGCCACCTCGGGCGAGTGGTTGACCTCCCAGTCCTTCTGCGGCGCGAGCCGGATGCGTGCCCCGTTGGCCCCGCCGCGCTTGTCGGTGCCGCGGAAGCTCGCCGCCGCCGCCCAGGCGGTGGTGACCAGCTGGGAGACGGACAGTCCCGAGGCGAGGATCCTGCTCTTGAGAGCGGCGACGTCCGCGTCGCCGACGAGTTCGTGGTCGACCGCGGGGACGGGGTCCTGCCACAGCTGGGGCTCGGGGACCCATGGGCCGAGGTAACGCGTGACCGGCCCCATGTCGCGGTGCAACAGCTTGTACCAGGCCTTGGCGAACGCTTCCGCCAACATGTCCGGGTTTTCGTGGAAACGCTTCGTGATCGGGCCGTAGACCGGGTCCAGCTTCAGCGCGAGGTCCGTCGTCAGCATCATGGGAGCGTGCCTCTTCGACGGATCGTGGGCGTCGGGCACCGTGTCCCTGGCCGAGGGATCCGTGGGTGTCCACTGCTTGGCGCCGGCGGGGCTGGTGGTCAGCTCCCAGTCGTACCGGAACAGGTTGTCCAGGTACCCGTTGTCCCATCTGGTCGGCTCGTTGGTCCAGGCGCCTTCGAGCCCACTGGTGAGTGCGTCGGCGCCCGTGCCGCTGCCGTACGTGTTCCGCCAGCCGAGGCCCTGCTGCTCGATGGGGCAGGCCTCGGGCTCCGGGCCGATGTACGCGGGATCGACGGCGCCATGGCACTTGCCGAACGTGTGGCCGCCGACGATGAGCGCCACCGTCTCCTCGTCGTTCATCGCCATGCGCCCGAAGGTCTCGCGCACGTCCCTGGCGGCGGCCATCGGGTCCGGGGTGCCGTTGGGGCCCTCCGGATTGACGTAGATCAGTCCCATCTGCACAGCGCCGAAGGGGGCGGCGAGTTCCCTGTCGCCGCTGTAGCGCTCATCTCCGAGCCAGGTGTCCTCGGGGCCCCAGATGATCTCCTCGGGTTCCCAGATGTCCTCTCGCCCGAAGCCGAACCCGAACGTCTTGAACCCCATGGATTCCATGGCGCAGTTGCCGGCGAAGACCAGAAGGTCGGCCCAGGAGATTTTCTGGCCGTACTTCTGCTTGACCGGCCAGAGCAAACGGCGCGCTTTGTCCAGGCTCGCGTTGTCCGGCCAGCTGTTGAGGGGCGCGAAGCGCTGAGCGCCGCTGCCGCCACCGCCCCGGCCGTCGGCGACCCGGTAGGTGCCCGCGGCGTGCCAACTCATCCGGATGAAGAGCGGCCCGTAGTGGCCGTAGTCGGCAGGCCACCAGTCCTGGGACGCCGTCATCACCTCGAAGACGTCCCGCTTCAACGCGTCGAGGTCGAGGGTCGCGAACTCTTTCGCGTAGTCGAAGTCCTCGTCCATCGGATTGGAACGGGAAGAGTGCTGGTGGAGAATCTGGAGGTCCAGCTGATTCGGCCACCAGTCCCGGTTCGTCCTGGGCCGAGTCGGCGTGGGAGTGGGGGAGGCGATTGCTGGGTTTTCGCTTTCGCTGCCGGACACGTCCGTCCTTCTTTCTGTCTGGGTGTTCTCACGCGCAATGCCGATGTCGGTGAGGTGTCGGCGTCCGTATGGTCGCGCACCGCACACCGCACCGCTGTGAAACACGCAGAGCGTCCCCGTATGGCGAACGTGCGAGGAAATGCCGAGTTCTTGTCGTGCGATGACGTCCGGGAGAATTCGAATACGCCTCCGGGTGGCCTGGAAGACAAGATCTCAAGGACGCGGCCGGGGCGCGCGCCGGTGTTGGGGGCTGGGGTCAGGGTGCCCGGGGCCCTTCGGTGCTCCGGCGGCAACCGGGACCGGCGGCTGCCCCGGCTCCCTCGCCCCGCTGTCGGGAAGGACGACACCGCAGGGACCCACCGCGCGCCGTGCTGCCGACTCGGGGGCCGCCGTGGGAGCCGGGCCCCGCCCGTGACCGGTCCGGATCTCGGCGTGGAGGGGCCGAGGGGGGCTCTGCTCGGAACCCGGTCGGTTCTGCGGGCGTCTGATCCGTGCGGGCACTGGGACCCGCACGGATCAGACGCCCGGCGACGCGATCCCGGGTCACGGCAACGCGGCGTGGTCGTGCCCGGGACGGCGAGGGCCGCGGGTGAGCCGTTGGCGGTGCCCACCCGCTTGCGTCGCCCTTCAGCGGCCGCTGCCTGCAGTGAGCCGGACGGCGGCCGCTTGCCGTCGTAGCGCTGGGGGAGCTGCCGTCAGTCGGAACGGCCGCTTGCCGTCGTAGCGCTGGGCGAGCTGCCGTCAGTCGGACGGCCGCTCGCCGTGGTACCGCTGGGCGAGCCGGGCGAGGGCGACCGCGCCGAGCAGGAGGCCGAAGTCGCGCAGCGCGATGTCGTAGTAGTCGGGGACGGTCAGCAGGTTGACGATGATGCCCGCGAGCCATCCGGCGACCAGCCAGGCCCCGAAGCGCGGGGCGAGGGCGACGGCGATGCCCGCGACGATCTCGATGACACCGACGGCGTACATGGCCGACTGGGCGCTGCCGGGAACGATGTCGTCGATCCACGGCGCGAGGTAGGCGGGCCAGTCCACGAGCAGGTTGGCGAACTTGTCCAGCCCGAACAGGATCGGCGCCACGGCGAACCCGGTACGCAGGATGACGAACGCCTGGTAGCCGGGGTCGGTGAACGCGGCCCGCCGGGGAGCGGCGGACGTGCGGGGTGTGGTTGCGGACGACATGACGCCCTTCCTTCTATCGACAACTTCTACTAACGATAGAAGCGCGGAAACCTTCTTTAGTCAATGCCCATGTGTTTTAGACTGGTGTTCGTGGACGCACCGAAAGAAGCACCCAGCCCCGACGTCTCCGCCGTCGCCGCGCTCGACGAGCCGACCCGCAGAAGGCTGTACGACCACGTCGTGCGACAGCCGGGACCGGTCAGCCGCGACGAGGCCGCCGAGGCCCTCGGCCTCGCCCGGCAGACCGCGGCCTTCCACCTGGATCGACTGGCCGGCGAATCACTCCTCGACGTCGTCTACGAGCGGCGCAGCGGACGCACCGGCCCCGGAGCGGGCCGGCCGGCCAAGCTCTACAAACGCTCCACCCGACAGGTCACCGTCACTCTGCCCGAGCGGCACTACGAGCTGGCCGGGCACCTCCTCGCCCAGGCCCTGGAGGAATCCGAGGCCACCGGCGAGCCGGTGCGCACCGTCCTGCACCGAAAGGCGCACGAGCTCGGCACGCAGATCGCCGGACCGGAGCGGACAGACGTCTTCGCCCTGCTGGAGGACAACGGGTTCGAACCCCGCTACGACGGTGACGCCATCGTCCTGGGCAACTGCCCTTTCCACGCGCTCGCCCGCGACCACACCCAGACCGTGTGCGGCATGAACCTGCATCTGCTGCGGGGCGTGCTCGACGGACTCGACGGACCCGGCCTGCAGGCATGCCTGTCACCCAGCCCCGGTCACTGCTGTGTGCGCCTCCAGCCGGCCACCCCACCGCACGGGGCCGCACCGCGCTCCGAAGGCGCACCACCGCCCGCCACCCCCTGACCCGGCCCGCGCACAAGGAGCACCCCATGGACATCTCCGCCTCGGCCGCCGCCTCCATGCAGGACACGGCCGACCTCCCCGCCCGCTTCGCCGCGGTCCCCTCGCCCCAGCCCGCGAGGGCGTCCACCGCCCCGCTGCGAGTCGTCCACGACACCGACGGCGTCGACCTCGCCGAAGCCGAACGCGCCGCCGCCCGGTTTCTCGCAGCGCTCGGCATCGCGACCGACACCGAGAGCATGCGGGGCACCCCCGGCCGCATGGCCCGTGCCTACGCCGAACTGTTCAGCCCGCGCCCCTTCGATCTGACGACCTTCCCCAACGACGAGGGTTACGACGAGCTGGTGCTGGCCCGCAGCATTCCCGTCCGGACGGTGTGCGAGCACCACATGCTGCCCGTCGTCGGCACCGCCCACGTCGGGTACCTCCCGGGCCACCGCATCCTCGGCCTGTCCAAACTCGCCCGCGTGGTCGAACACTTCGCCTGTCGCCCCCAGGTCCAGGAACGCCTGACCAAGCAGGTCGCCGACTGGCTGCAGGCTCACCTCGAACCCAAGGGGGTCGGCGTCGTGATCGCGGCCGAGCACAGCTGCATGACCCTGCGCGGCGTCCAGGCCACCGGCTCCAGCACGCTCACCTCCAGCCTCCTCGGCACGCTCCGCGACGACGCCCGTTCCCGCGCCGAATTCCTCTCCCTCACGGGCATGCTGACCTGAAGCCGGCGAACCGGCTGAGCGAGCGGTACGGCACAGCACATGGGAGCGTGGTCGCATGGGGGCCATCAGCGGTTCTCCGGGAGCAGCAGCACATGCTTCCGCGGCCGGCGGCTCGCGGCTCGGTGGCTACGTCCCGCTGCGCGAGTACGCGGTGATCGGCGACGGCCGCACCGCCGCCCTGATCGCCCGGGACGGCTCGGTGGACTGGCTGGGCCTGCCCGACCTCGACTCGGCCGCCGTGTTCGGTGCCGTGCTGGACGCCGACCACGGCGGACGCTTCACGCTGGAGCCGGCCGTGCCCTACCGGGCGGAGCGCCGCTACCTGCCCCACACCAACGTGCTGCAGACGACCTTCAGCACCGCTCGCGGCTCGGTCGGCGTCACCGACGCGCTCACCCTGCACGACGAGGCGGCACTGACACCGATGCGTGAGCTGGTGCGACGTATCGACGGGCTGTCCGGGTCCGTGCCGATGCGTTGGAGCGTGCGGCCACGCTTCGGCTACGGCATGGCTCGCACGCGGTTCGCCCGGCGTTCGGGCGTCCCCGTGGCCACAGCCGGAACCAAAGCACTCGCCGTCTGCTCGTGGGACGCCGGCGCACCGCAGTGCGACGGCCGGGCCATCAGCGGCGCATGCGAGCTTCCGGGCGGCCGCAGCGCCCTGATCGCGATGCCCTTCGCCGACCAGGAACCGCTCGTTCTGCCGGCCCGCGCCGAGTGCGAGGCACGCCTGGACGACACCAGCGCCGCCTGGCGGCGCTGGGCCCGTGACCGGATGTACCCGGGCCGGTGGTCCGACGCGGTCATGCGCAGCCTGCTCACGCTGAAGCTGCTCGTCCACGCCCCGTCCGGAGCGGTCGCCGCCGCGGTGACGACCTCGCTCCCGGAACAGATCGGCGGTGAGCGCAACTGGGACTACCGCTTCTCCTGGGTACGAGACTCCGCCTTCACCCTCGCCGCGTTCCTGCGGCTCGGCTGCCCTGCGGAAGCGCACGCCTACTTCTGGTGGCTGATGCACGCCTCCCAGCTCACCCACCCCCACCTGAAGGTGCTGTACCGCCTGGACGGCGGCCACCGCACCCCGGAGCGGACCCTGCCCTGGGAGGGCTACCGCGGCTCGGGGCCGGTCCGCACAGGAAACGCCGCGGTCGGCCAGCTCCAACTCGACACCTACGGCGAGCTGCTGCAGACGGCGTGGCAGTACGCGCGCGCCGCCGGACACCTCGACGCCGATGTCGCCCGGCGCCTCGCGGAACTCGCCGACCTGGTCTGCACGAACTGGCGGCAACCCGACGCGGGCATCTGGGAGGTGCGCAGCCAGCCCCGCCATTTCACCCAGTCCAAGATGATGTGCTGGGTGGCCCTGGACCGCGCCACCGACCTGGCCGAGCACGATCTGATCCCGGGTCGGCACCTGGCCCGTTGGCGCACCGCGCGCGACCGGATCCGCGCCTTCGTCGAAACCCGCTGCTTCTCGGACGGCCTCGACAGCTACGTCCGCTCCGCCGGCAGCGCCGACCTGGACGCCTCCGTGCTCCTCGGCCACCTGTACGGATACCGGGGTGACCAGCGGCGGATGGACGTCACGATCACTGCACTGGCCGACCGGTTGCGGCACGGACCGTACGTCGAGCGGTACTCGGGGGAGGACGGCCTCAGCGGCACCGAAGGCGCCTTTCTGGCCTGTTCCTTCTGGCTCGCCGAATCCCTCGCCCGCACCGGACGCCGCCCCCAGGCCGTCGACCTGATGGAGGAGCTGGTCGGCCTGGCCAACGACGTCGGCCTCTACAGCGAGGAGATCGACCCCGCCACCGGTGACTTCCTCGGCAACCTTCCCCAGGGACTGAGCCATCTGGCGCTGATCAGCGCCGCCTGCGCCATCGATGCCGCCGACGACACGGGCGCGGCGCCGTGAGCGCCTGGGCCGGCGGCACCGCGGCAGGAGCCTTCGTCGGCACGTTGGCCCTGACGACCGCGTTGCGTGCCGCCAGCGAGCTGAGCCTGACCCGTATGGACCTTCCGTTCCTCCTGGGCACGGCGGTGACCGTCAACCGCACCCGTGCGAAGTTCGTCGGCTACCTGATGCACTTCCTCAACGGGCAGATCTTCGCGTTCGTCTACCTCGCCGTCTTCGCCGCGATCGGCCGGGCGGGCTGGTGGCTGGGGGCGCTGTTCGGACTCGCGCACGGTCTGTTCGCCGGCACCGCACTGGTCAACATCCTGCTGCCGCTCGTCCACCCGCGGATGGGCAGCCCGCTGACCAGCGCTCCGAAGGTCGCCCTGCTTGAGGCCCCCGGATTTCTCCTGCGCAACTACGGGCCGGGAACCCCCCTGGTGACGGTTGTCGCCCATATCGGCTACGGCTCGATCGTCGGCGGTTTCACGGCGCTGGCGGCCTGATGGACGGGTCGGCGATGCCCCCCGGCCGCCGAACCGTCCGACATGGATGCCGTCCCCCACAGGGCGGCGTATTGTCCCGATATGGGCGAGGGTCCTCGTTGCTGCCAGGTGAGGGGTGGGGGGTGAGGGCATGCGCCGGCACACGGGTGAGGGCATGCAGCGGCGCACGGCCGCTTCGACCGCCTCCGGCGCCGAAGAGTTCCAGGCCGTCCTGGCCGACGCCATGCGAAGCACCGGCGCGTCGCTGGGCCTTCTGTACCTGATGCTGCCGGGGGAGCGGGTGCTGCGGCTGGCCGCGGCGGGCGGCGTCTCTCGTCGGATCACCGCCCCCTGGCTGCAGATTTCGATGGACGACCCGATTCCGGTGGTGGACGCGATACGGCAGCAGCGTCTGGTGTGGCTGGCCGGCCAGGAGGAGATCGCGCGCCGCTATCCGCGCCTGGGAATCGTGCTGTCCTACGACATCATGCTGGCCGCGGCCCCGTTCACCTCAGGCGCGCGAGCGTCCGGCGGGCTGGTGCTGCTGTGGCCCGTCCAGCACCCCCCGAAGCTGAGTGCGGACGAGCAGGACGCGATCGGCGCCTGCTGTCACCGCGCCGCGCAGCTGGTGCGGCAGGCGGCCGACAGCGGCCGTCCACTGCTGCCCGCGGACCAGCCGTGGCTGCTGCCGCCGACCCGGACCCGCGCACCCGACCCGATCCGGGCGGCAGCCGCACTCGACTACGCCGAACGCGTCCCGACCGGGTGCTGCGCGCTGGACATGGACGGCCGCGTCACCTACATCAACCCCGCCGCCGGTGATCTGCTCGGCGTCGGCACCGAAGCCCTTCTGGGCACGCGCCCCTGGGAGGTACTGACCTGGCTGCGCAACCCCCTCTTCGAGGACCGCTACCGGGCAGCGGTGATCAGCCGCCGGCCCACGTCCTTCACCGCGCTGTGCCCGCCGGACCAGTGGTTGTCCTTCGAGCTCCATCCGGACGACCGGGGGATCAGCGTCCACATCGCTCCCGCCGCGACCCGGCCCGCTCCGGCCGAGGACACCGGACAGCCCTCCGCGACAACCGAGGAGCAGATCGGGGCGACCGCCCTGTACCACCTGACGCACCTGGCGGCCACGCTCACCGAGGCCGTCGGGGTCGGTGACGTCGTGGAGCGGGTCGCCGACCAGATCGTGCCCGCCTTCGGTCCGACGGCCATGGCCCTCATGGCGGTGCAGGGCGGCCGTCTGCACATCCTCGGCCATCGCGGTTACCCCGAGGAGCTGATGGTCCGGTTCGACGGCGAACCACTGACCTCGCGCACCCCGGCCGCACACGTGCTCAACACCGGCATCCCCAGCTTCTTCGCCACCTTCACCGACCTGGAGCGGGCCTACCCTGCGGCCGTCCACGAGGACGGCATGGCCTCCTGGGCCTTCCTGCCCCTGATCACCTCCGGCCGCACCGTCGGCTCACTCGTCCTCGCCTACGACAGGCCCCGCCCGTTCCCGACGCCGGAACGCGCCATCCTGACCTCCCTGGCCGGACTCATCGCCCAGGCCCTGGACCGCGCCCGCCTGTACGACGCCGAACACACCCTCGCCCGAACCCTGCAGACCGCCCTGCTGCCCCCCAGCCTGCCCCGGATCCCGGGCCTGGAGGCCGTCGCCCGCTACCTCCCCGCCGATCGCCGCACCGACATCGGCGGTGACTTCTACGACCTCATCCACTGCCACCCCGCCAGTGCCGCCGCCACCATCGGGGACGTCCAGGGCCACAACATCCAGGCCGCCGCCCTCATGGGCCAGGTCCGCACCGCGGTCTACGCCCACGCCACGACAGCGGCACCACCAGCCGATGTCCTCGCCAAGACCAACCGCCTCCTGACCAACCTGGAGCCCGGCCTTTTCGCCAGCTGCCTCTACGTCCAACTCGACCTCGCCCGGCACCGCGCCCGGCTGGCCACCGCGGGCCACCCGCCACCGCTCGTACGCCACCCCGACGGCCGCAGCGAAGTGCTCGACCTGCCGACCGGGCTGCTGCTGGGCATCGAGCCGGACGTCGACTACCCCGACGTCGAGCTCCCCCTTCCCCCGGGCACCTTGCTGGCCCTCTACACCGACGGTCTCGTCGAGACGCCCGGCACCGACATCGATGACGCCACCAGCACCCTCGCCGAACAACTCGCACACGGAGGACGGCAAGACCTGGACGACCTGGCCGACGCCCTCCTCCACCACGCCGAAGTGTCGGCACCGCGCCACGACGACATCGCCCTGCTGCTGATCCGGGCGACAGCCTGACCCACCCGACCGAGCCCGGCACGATCCCGACCCCCCGGGCGCCGGTCCGCGGCGGCCGCCGGGCCGCCCCGCCCACGCGGGACGGCCCGGCCGGTCGTCCGTCCGCGGAAGTCACGAGAACCGCATGGACACACCAAGCGGGGCGACCTCCTGCCACCGGTGTTCACGCGGGCCGTCGCTGCCTCCGAAACCCCCGCCATGCGTCGGCGGAGGGCACATGCGTGTGCAGCAGCCCCGTGCGGTGACTCAGCGGTGCACGAGCGTGATCAACTGCTGGTGCCCGACCCCCGGTTCGTGGAGGGCGAGCCAGCCGTGGCCGCGCATACGAGTCGCCGGGCCGATGTCTCGGGGATCGACGGAGAGCCGCCCGCAGGCCGGACTCACGCCCGCCATGTCCTCGTTCGGGAAGGCACCGTCGACCTCGGGGTCGAAGTCCGCCTCGCCGACACGGAGTTCCTCCTCGGGGAGCGGATCGCCGGTCCACTCCGGGCAGCCCTCTGCCGCGTATCGCCGGCGGATGCGGCCCCGGTGGGCGACCACCCAGACATCGGAACCCGCCGCCGAGTCCTCGTAGAACATCTGTGCCTGGCCGCAGTGGGCGCTGAGCCGTTCCACCGCGCCCATCCACTCGTCCCAGTCGAGGCCGACGAGATCGACCAGATTGCCGAAGATCAGCCGCCATCCGTCCAGTTCGGGCGTGACGAAGGTGGGGAGCGCACCCCCGCGAAACGGCAGGTCCTCGACGTCGGCGCCCTCGTCCAGCGTGACCGGGAAGCGGTCGTGCAGGCCGAGTGCCTCGAAACACCCTTCGTACGTCGCACCGGGCACGGCGAACCACCAGCCGCGAGGATCCAGAGGAAACGGCTCCTCACCAGCGGACTTCAGACGCGCGCGGCGCTCCAGGAGCGTCCTGTCGTACGCGTCGAGGTGGTCGGTCGAGCCGATGGCGATCAGCTCGCCCAGTCTGCTGTCGGTCATGGCCGGTGATCCTATGCCGCCACGGCGGGCAACTGCCGCCCGGGAGAGTCGCCTTGGCCGCGCACCGGGCGGGCGGGGCTGACCTGTGCTCTACGGCCCGACTCGCACAGCGTGGCGCCGGACGACGCGCGCCTGCCGCCGGCGACGCTGGGCTCGGCGGCCCTGCCGTATACGCCCACCACAGCCGCTGTCGAGTGGCCCGAGTCGAGACGGGCGACACCCACGTCCACGCTGCGGCTGCCGATCGCGAAGCGGGAGCCGCCGTCCTGCCCTCGCCGGTGTCAGGACGGCTGCCGGCCGACCTCGGGCAGGGCCTGTTCTGCCCAGATCACCTTGCCCTGCGGGGTGTACCGGGTGCCCCAGCGTTCGGCCATCTGCGATACCAGGAACAGGCCCCGGCCGCCCTCGTCCGTCGTCGCGGCGTACCGCAGGTGCGGAGAGGTGCTGCTGCTGTCGGCGACCTCGCAGATGAGCGTGCGGTCGCGGATCATCCGCACGTGGATGGGCTCGCAGCCGTAGCGGATTGCGTTGGTCAGGAGCTCGCTCAAAATCAGCTCCGTGGTGAAGCCGAGCTCTGAAAGGCCCCACTCTTCGAGCTTCTCGGCAACGGCGTCCCGCATCCCGGCGACCGCCGCGGGATCCGGCGGTACGTCCCAGTCGGCGATCCGGTCGGACGGCAGCCCCCGGGTGCGGGCGACGAGGAGGGCGACGTCGTCCTTGGGGCGCCCGGGTCCGGGAAGCAGGCTCTCCAACACGTCCTGGCAGGTCTTCTCGGGTGGCCGGCCGGGGTGGCCCGCCAGAGCCACACGCAGGAGTTCCATGCCGACGTCCAGATCACGCTTGCGGTCCTCGATCAGGCCGTCGGTGTACAGGACCAGCTGGGTCCCCTCGGCGAGGTACAGCTCCGCGGTCTGGAAGGGCATCCCGCCGAGGCCGAGGGGCGGGCCGGCCGGCAGGTCCGGGAAGGCGACGGTTCCGTCGGGGTGGACGAGCGCGGGTGCCAGATGGCCCGCTCGCGCCATCACACAGCGGCGCGTCACGGGGTCGTAGATCCCGTACAGGCAGGTGGCGCCCACGACGCCCGCGGCACTCTTCGTATCCGCCTCGTCCTGGTCGATACGGCCGACCAGGTCGTCCAGGTGGCTCAGCAGTTCGTCCGGTGGCAGATCGAGGCTGGAGAAATTGTGCACCGCGGTCCGCAGGCGTCCCATCGTGGCGGCGGCATGGAGGCCGTGGCCGACCACATCACCGACAGCGAGTGCCACCCGGCACCCCGGCAGGGGAATCACATCGAACCAGTCCCCGCCCACGCCCGACTGGGCGGGAAGGTAGCGGTGGGCGATGTCGACGGCACTCTGCTCGGGCATGGCCTGTGGCAGCAGACTGCGCTGGAGGGTGACGGCGAGGGCGTGCTCGCGGGTGTACCGGCGGGCGTTGTCGATGCTGACCGCGGCGCGGGTCACCAGTTCCTCCGCCAGCGACAGGTCCTCCTCGTCGAAGCGCTGATGCCGTTCGGTGCGCCAGAAGCAGGCCATGCCCAGCACCACGCCGCGGGCCTGGATGGGGGCCACGATGAGGGAGCGGATGCCGTAGTCGATGATCTCCTGGGCGCGCTCGGGGTCCTGCACACGCCAGTCGGCGGCGGTCGGCAGGTCGCTCACCAACTGGGAGAGGCCGCTGCCGTATCCGCGTGCCTGGGGCGTGGCGGGCAGGTAGTCGATCAGCCGGCCCCGTTCGTTGAGCGGATGGTCCTCCGCGAGGCCGCACACGGCCGAACGGCGCATGTCCGTCGCGGTGGGGGCCGGCTCCTCGCCGTGCAGGACGGCGTCGGACAGGTCCACGGTGACGAAGTCGGCGAAGCGGGGGACGGGGACCCGCGCCAGCTCGTCGGCCGTGCGCAGCACGTCCAGGGTGGTACCGATGCCGAGTCCGGCGTCGTAGAGCAGCCTGAGCCGTTCGCGGGCCACCTCCGCCCTGCCGGTCACCGCCCGCAGCTCGGTGGAGTCACGCAGTGTCACCACGGTCCCCTTGGGACCTCCCCCGCGATCGGTGGGCCGCTGGTTGACCGCCAGCAGTCGGTCTCCGGCGAAGTGCACCTCGTCGCTGGCCTCGCGCCCGGAGGTGAGCAGCGCCTTGGTCTCGGGATCGAGCCCAGGAAGTTCGGAGACGTGCCGTCCCTCGACGTCCGCGGGCAGCTCCAGCAGCCGTCGTGCCTCGTCGTTCGCCAGCATCAGCCGACCGTCGGCGGCCACGATCACCACGCCCTCCCGTACGGAGTGGAGCACCGCGTCGTGGTGGGCGTACATCAAGGTCATCTCGTCCGGGGCAAGGCTGTGGGTCTGCCGTTGCAGCCGCCTGCCCACCAGCGCGGTCACGCCGGTGGACAGCACGAGCGCTCCCGCTCCGGCGCCCAGGATGATCGGTAGTTGCCGGTTCACCTGACTCTCGACGTTCTTGACCTTCAGACCGGCCGAGACCAGACCGACCACGGTGCCGTCGGTGTCCTCGATCGGAACCGTGGACTGCACCTCGTGACCGAGGGGGCCGTCGACGCTCTCCACATAGACCTTCCCCGCCAGCGACGGCCCGATCTCGCCCACGAACCGCTTGCCGATCCGGTCCGGCAGAGGGTGCGTGTAGCGGATTCCCTTGGTGTCCATGACCACGATGAAGTCGACGTCTGCGGCCCGGCGCGCCTTCTCGGTGAGCGGCTGGAGGACCTTGCTGGGATCGGGGCTCTCGAGGGCCGCCAGGACGCCTGGTGAGTGCGCGAACGTCTGTGCCACGGCCGTGGAGCGGCGCCTGGCCTCGGCGCTGGTGTCCCGCTCCGACTGCAGGACGAGGGCGATGACGCCGCAGAGCACGAGCAGCACCACCAGGGCCACCTGGAAGACCAGCACCTGGCCGGCCACGCTACGTGTGCTCCTGCTGATCAGCCGCTTGACTGACAGGTGCCGAAAAAGGGCGAAACGCCTCGCCATGCGACCTTTCTAACATCGGTGATTCCCGGCGGCTAGGGCTCGCGAAGTCGACCCCGGTCCGATCGGCCCGGCCGGCCTCGACCGAACTCGGCCGTTTCGCGCCCGCCGCGGCTGCCCTCGGGCGCCTGTGCGGTCATCCGCGACCTGGCCTCGGCGCCCCCGGAGGGCGGCCTCCGCAATCTGTCGCGCGACGTGTGATTTATCCGCGCCACATGTCCGCTTTGGTCGATATGATAATTTTTGTGATCATGCTTGGACGGCTGTCGCGCCGTCGTACCGCCTACGGCGGCCGATGGGAAGCTGCCCGGCTGTCACCCGTGATCCTGACCGTCCTCATCGCCGGACTGGCGTTCTCCACCCCCAGGGAGATCGCCGTCAGCCGCCTTCTGCCCGCCGCACCCGCGCTTGCCGCCGCGATGTGGCCCGTGCTCCCCACGATCCTGCTGGGGGCGTTCTGCCTGCTGACCATGGTCTCCCTCAGCTTCTTCTACACCGACCTGGGGACGCAGTACACGTCGGCCGCGATCATCGCGGTCACCCTGGCGGCCGCATATGCGAGTCACGTCCGCATTCAGCGCGAGGAGATCCTCTTCCAGGTCCGGCTCGTCGCCGACGCGGCCCAGAAGGTGCTGCTGCGCCCGTTGCCGCGCCGCATCGAGGACGTCGAGATCGAGTCGCTGTACCTGGCGGCCCAGGAGCAGGCCAGGATCGGTGGCGACTTCTACGAGGCGATCGGCACGCCACACGGGGTCCGGCTGCTCATAGGCGACGTACGGGGCAAGGGCCTGTCCGCGGTGGGGGCGGCGTCGGCCGTGATCAGTTGCTTCAGGGAGGCCGCCTACGACGAGCCCGATCTGAAGGGCATCATCCACCGTCTGGAGACCACCGTCACACGTCACAGCGCCGCGTTTCCCGCCCATGACCAGCCCGAGCACTTCGCCACCGCACTCCTCGCCGAGATCCCGCACGCCGGCGGCCGCGTACGGCTTCTCAACTGCGGGCACCCCCCGCCGTTGATCGCGCACTGCGGGAAGGTCCGGGTCCTGGAGCCCACCACCACGTCCCCGCCCCTCAACCTCGCAGGGCTCATCGGTGACCGCTACTGGGTCGACAGCGTCGCCCTTGCCCCGGGCGACCAGTTGCTGCTCTACACGGACGGCGTGTCGGAGACCCGGGACCACGCCGGCCAGTTCTTCCCGCTCCAGGAGTGGATGCAGCAGCAGGGCCCGCGGCCGCCCCGCGAACTGCTCGACCGGTTGCACCGGGATCTGCTCCAGCACGGGGGCGGGAAGCTCGACGACGACATCGCGGCTCTCGCGCTGAGGTGCTCCGGGTCGCAGGAGCGGGGTGCTGTCGGCGGGGAGTGCTGAGTCCCGGCGCACGGGGTGAGGCCCTCAGGCAGGCGCGCGGCCACCGTGGCGGGCGGGGCGTGTTCCGTGCCGCCGATCCGGTTGCACCCGGGGCGCGACGCCCGGCCGCGCCTTGGCGGCGACGATCGTGGACAGGAGCACATCCCCGCTGCCTCCCGTCCACACCCGCGCATCCGCGGTCAGCCGGAGACGGGTACCGGGACGCCCGGTCCGCTGCGGGCCTTCGTGTCCTGCATCCTGGTCAGCGCGCGTACGAAGAAGATGGCGAGAACGGCGGCGACGATGTCGACGGCGTCCGCGAACAGCACCTGTCCCACGGCCCGCCGGATCTCCTCGGCCGTCTCGGCTCTGCGGTACGTGGTGGAGGAGATCCGGCCGGCGAACAGGCTGATCACCCACGCCGTCCACCAGCCGTTGACCAGCCCGTGCGGCCGGGGCGTGGCCCAGGGGGCGCTGGCATCCCAGATGTCCAGCGCGATGCGGCGGGGGAACCACAGGTTCACGATCGGCACGAACCAGCCGCCCAGGGCCCAGCCCCGCTTCTTGCGGTGCCCGAACGGATCGAACACCTCGGCGTTGACCCGCACGCGGTGGAACCAGACGAGGAAGACCACCCCGGTGCACAGGAGGGCGACCGTCTGTGCGACCCCGGCCGCCGCGGACAGCGAGTCCGCCCGCTCCGCCCTGCGCTGCACGGCCTCGCTGAAGTCACCGTCCACGAGGGTGCCCAGCACGTCGTACGACATGATGTCCGCCCAGACGGCGAACAGGTCGGTCGCTATGACCAGTCCGAGCAGCAGGGCGACGGCCCTGCCGAGGCCGACGGGTGAGCTCAGCCGGGCGTCGTGGCCGTGCGGCGGCGCCATGTGCGGGGCCCCGGCCGCGGCGCATTGGGCGCAGATGACGCCGTCCGGTGTCGCCTCCAAGTGGTGGCATCGCGTGCACAGCATGGTGGAGTGTCCCCCCGTGTCTGGATTCGGCAGAACCGTACGGGTCCTCCCCAGAACCTCACGCACGGTATGCGGAACATACGGTTCACCACCCCTTCACGTCTACTGGTTTCAGCAGCGACCTTCCGCGTCTGACCAGGCATGAAGTTCCGTACGGCGGTCGGCGCGGCGTCTGTCCAGCCGTGGACGGGCCTGGTTCGAGCGGCCGACGGTGGCGGCGGAAGCGCCGGAGCAGAAGTGCGCCGGGAGACTTCATGTGACGGAAGTGTTGACTGGGGCAGGCGCAGAACCTACCTTCTGGTCGAGTTTGCGAACGATGTTCGATATATCGGCAAACTGTGGGCAGGTGCCACCTCCGCCCCAGCCAGCACCAGAGGGAGTCCTCCGTGAGACCTGCACTCACCCGTCGATCGGTCCTCGGCTTGATCGCCGGCTCGGCCGCCGCGACCGTCACCGGTGTCTCGGGCGGTACCGCCCACGCCGCCGTGCCCGCGTCACCCGGTGTGACGTACACGAACACCATTGCCGAGCAGCGGGCCGACCCGCACATCTTCAAGCACGCCGACGGCTTCTACTACTTCACCGCCACGGTTCCGGCGTACGACCGGATCGTGCTGCGCCGGGCCACGACGATCCAGGGGCTCACGTCGGCCCCCGAGACGACCATCTGGACCAAGCACGCCACCGGTGCGATGGGCGCCCACATCTGGGCACCGGAGATCCACTTCATCGACGACAAGTGGTACATCTACTTCGCCGCCGGTGACGCCAACAACATCTGGAACATCCGGCCCTACGTCCTGGAGTGCGCGGACGCGAACCCGATCACGGGCGCCTGGACGGAGAAGGGCCGCATCGCCCTGCCGCTCAACACGTTCTCCCTGGACGCTACGACCTTCGTCGTGAACGGCACCCGATACCTGTCCTGGGCGCAGAACGACCCGGCCGTCGGCCGCGGCACCAACCTGTACATCGCCCAGATGGCCAACCCGTGGACCATCACCGGCACGCCCGTCATGATCAGCCGGCCGACCGCCTCGTGGGAGACCGCCGGCGGCGAGACGGTCAACGAGGGCCCGGCCGTGATCCAGCGCAACGGCAAGGTCTTCATGACCTTCTCCGCCAGCGCCACCAACGCCGCCTACTGCATGGGCCTGCTGACCGCGCCCGCCTCGGCGAATCTGCTCAGCGCCTCGTCGTGGACCAAGACCGCGAACCCGGTCTTCGCCAGCAACGACGCCACCAGCCAGTACGGCCCCGGGCACAACCAGTTCACGGTCTCCGAGGACGGCAAGTCCGACATCCTCGTCTACCACGACCGCAGCTACAGGGACATCAGCGGTTCCCCGCTCAACGACCCCAACCGCCGCACCCGCGTCCAGAAGATCTACTGGAAGGCCGACGGCACACCCGACTTCGGCATCCCCGTCGCCGACGGCCTCACCCCGATCCGGCTCTCCTCCTACAACTTCCCCGACCGCTTCATCCGGCACTGGGAGTACCGCGCCAGGATCGAGGCGAACGTCGCCCCGCTGGCCGACTCGCAGTTCCGCACGGTCACCGGTCTCGCCGGCACCGGCACCGTCTCCCTGGAGTCGGCGAACTTCCCCGGCTACTTCCTGCGCCACAAGAACAACGAGGTGTGGGTGGAGAAGAACGACGGAACGTCGCTGTTCGCCGGTGACGCCTCCTTCACCGCCCGGGCCGGTCTCGCGGACTCCGCCGGGGTCTCCTACGAGTCGTTCAACCTGCCGGGCCGCTACATCCGCCACTACAACTACCTGCTGTACGTCCAGGCTGTGAGCACGACGACCGCCCAGGCAGACGCCACCTTCTACACCCAGTGACCGGGACCGGCGTCCCGTGACCCCTCGGGCAGCTCCGACCCCACGGGGCCGGAGCTGCGCGAACGAACCGGCCCGCCACAAGCGAAGAGTCTCCACGCCCCGACTGGCGTCCACGAGCGTCAAGACGGGCCGCGCCGACGCCACCTTCAACATCGTCGACTGCCCCACCGCAGGAGCCCACTGCCCCGTGCCTGTCCCTCACCAGGCGGCGGGGCGGTGGCGACTTCGACCGCCCTACTCCGCGGCATACGCCGAGAGCAGCGGCTGAAAGAAGCCGCTCTCCCGCGGCATCCGCCACCTCGGCGCCACGAACCCCGCGTCCGCCGCGAGAACGGACAGCCGGTTCTGGCTGAGCGCCCAGTAGGTGGTGCGGTGGACCTGGACACGCCACTCTCCGCCGGACGGCAGGAGCTGGAACAGCTCCAGGTCGTAGTGCTCGCCGTCCTCGTGCCAGTGCCAGAGCTGGAAGGTGACGGTCCGTTCCTGACCGTTCGTCGGACGGTAAACCTGCGGAGGCGTGGATACGGGGCGGTCGCGCAGCAGGTCGTCGTAGGGACGTGTGCTGGCCAGCAGCAGGCCGCCCGGACGCAGCACCCGGCGCAGCTCCGTCAGGGCGGCGTGGACGTCCTGCTCCGTCAGCAGGTGGGGCAGGGCGTTGTCGGCGCAGACGACGACATCGAAGCGGGCGTCGGAGAAGGGCAGGCGCCGCATGTCGGCCACGGCTGTGCGCAGCGGCACGTTCCGGAGGGCGGCCTCACGGGCTGCGCGGGCGGCTGCGCGGCGGCTGATGTCCGTCGCGATGACGTCGTGCCCCCGCAGCGCCAGGCCGAGGGCCTGTGTGCCGATGCCGCAGGAGCAGTCCAGCACGTCTGCCCGGTCCCGTCCGATCAGGGCGTCCAGGGCCTGGCCCTGCCGGCGCACGCTCGCATCCCAGTCCGCGTAGATCAGGTGGTAGTTGTCGGCCAGGCCGTCGTAGAACCGTGCCACCGGGGTCTCAGGCATGGCCCGAGGCTACTGCGCCTCGGCCTGGACGCCTCGGCCCAAGGACTCGATCGTCGGCGGCCGGCGCCGGCCGGACTCGCGGCTCGGCCCGCCGCACGGGGGAGCCGGCTCGCTTCCCGACCGCCGACTGAGGGCAGACCTTCGGCGGAGGGCACTCGATCAGAGAGGAAGACGATGGTCCCATCGGAACGGGAACCGGAGCAGGAAGCGCAGCGGATCGGCGTACCCGCCGAGTCCACCGCGGGCGAGACCAGAGTGGCGGCGACACCGTCCACCGTGGCCAGACTCGTCGCCCTCGGGTACGACGTGGTCGTCGAGCCGGGGGCGGGGGAGTTGTCCCGCTTCTCCGACGCGGCGTACGAGGAGGCGGGCGCCCGTCTCGGCGACCCGTGGCGGGCCGACATCATGCTGAAGGTCAACGGTCCGTCGAGCGAGGAGATCGGCCGGCTGCGGGACGGAGCGACGCTGATCGCGCTCATCGGCCCGGCCCTCAACCCGGAACTGGTCGAGGAGCTGGCGCGGCGGCCGGTCACCGTGCTCGCCATGGACGCCGTCCCCCGCATCTCGCGCGCCCAGTCCCTGGACGTCCTCAGCTCGATGGCGAACATCGCCGGATACCGGGCCGTGGTCGAGGCGGCGCACTCCTTCGGCCGTTTCTTCACCGGCCAGGTGACCGCCGCGGGCAAGGTGCCGCCGGCCAAGGTGCTGGTGGCCGGGGCCGGTGTGGCCGGGCTCGCGGCGATCGGCGCGGCACGCAGCCTCGGCGCCGTGGTCCGCGCCACCGACCCGCGGCCCGAGGTCGCCGAGCAGGTGCGCTCGCTGGGCGGGGAGTTCCTGGAGGTACGGCCCGAACGAGCCGGCCAGGAGACGAGCGCCGACGGTTACGCCAAGGCCACCTCGGACGACTACAACCGGCTCGCCGCGCGGATGTATGCCGAGCAGGCCGCCGACGTGGACATCATCATCACCACCGCGCTCATCCCCGGCCGGCCCGCGCCGCGGCTGATCACCGCCGAGGACGTGGCGCGTATGAAGCCGGGCAGCGTGATCGTCGACATGGCCGCGGCGCAGGGCGGCAACGTCGAGGGGACGGTCGCCGGGAAGGCGGTCGTCACCGACAACGACGTCACGATCATCGGTTACACCGATCTGCCCGGCAGGCTCCCGGCCCAGGCGTCGCAGCTGTACGGCACCAACCTCGTCAACCTGATGAAACTGCTCACCCCCGGCAAGGACGGACGGCTCGTCCTCGACTTCGACGACGTGGTGCAGCGGTCGATGACCGTGGTACGTGACGGTGAGAAGACCTGGCCACCACCACCCGTACAGGTGTCCGCCACGCCCGCTCCCATCCCGACGCACGGCCCGGAATCCGAGGGAGTGCCCGGCGTCACCGCGAAGCCAGGGCGCTCACCGCGGTCGGGGTACGCCCTCGTCGGCGCCGGAGCGCTCGCGCTCTTCCTGGTGACCGCCTTCTCGCCGCCCCGGCTGATCACCCACTTCACGGTCTTCGTCCTCGCGATCGTCATCGGCTTCTACGTCATCGGCCAGGTGCACCACGCGCTGCACACCCCGCTGATGTCGGTCACCAACGCGATCTCCGGGATCGTCGTGGTGGGCGCGCTGCTGCAGATCGGGCACGGAAACACCTGGGTCACCATGCTGTCGTTCGCCGCGATCCTGCTGGCGAGCATCAACGTCTTCGGAGGATTCGCCGTCACCCGCCGCATGCTCGCCATGTTCTCGAAAGGCTGATCAGGGATGACCACCTACACGGCCGCACAGGCCGCCTACGTCGTCGCCGCACTGCTGTTCATCCTCAGCCTCGCCGGACTCTCCCAGCACCGGACCTCCCGTTCGGGCGTCGTCTGGGGCATCGCGGGGATGGTCGTCGCGACCGCCGCCACCATCGGTCTCGCCTCGCGGTCCCTCACCACCACCGGTCTCGTGCTGATCGCCCTCGCCACGGTCTCCGGCGCGGGCATCGGACTGTGGCGCGCCCGGGTCGTCGAGATGACGGGCATGCCGGAACTGATCGCCATCATGCACAGCCTCGTCGGCCTCGCCGCCGCGTTCGTCGGCTGGAACGGCTACCTCGACGTGGACGCCGGTGGTCACGCCGGTGAGGAACTCACCGGCTCGCTGCTGCGCATCCACCACGCCGAGGTCTTCATCGACGTGTTCATCGGTGCCGTGACCTTCACCGGATCCGTCGTCGCCTACCTGAAGCTGTCGGCGCGGATCAAGTCCCGCCCGCTCATGCTCCCCGGCAGGCACGTCCTGAACCTCGGCGCGCTCGCCGCCTTCGCCGTGCTCACCGTGGCGTTCGTCGCGCGCCCCCACATGGGACTGCTCATCGCGGTCACCGTGGTCGCGCTCGCCCTGGGCGCGCATCTGGTCGCCTCCATCGGCGGCGGTGACATGCCCGTGGTCGTCTCGATGCTCAACAGCTACTCCGGCTGGGCCGCGGCGGCCTCGGGCTTCCTGCTCGCCAACGACCTGCTGATCGTCACCGGCGCGCTGGTCGGCTCTTCAGGCGCCTACCTGTCGTACATCATGTGCAAGGCGATGAACCGCTCGTTCCTCTCGGTGATCGCGGGCGGATTCGGCGCCCCGACGGCGACGGGTGACGACGACGGCGAGCGGGGGGAGCACCGGGAGATCAACGCGGAGGACTCCGCGGAACTGCTGCGCGACGCGTCCTCGGTGATCATCACCCCGGGTTACGGCATGGCCGTCGCCCAAGCCCAGTACCCCGTCGCGGAGTTGGCGCGCAAGCTGCGCGAACGAGGCGTCGAGGTGCGCTTCGGCATCCATCCGGTCGCCGGTCGGCTGCCCGGTCACATGAACGTGCTGCTCGCCGAGGCCAATGTGCCGTACGACATCGTCCTGGAGATGGACGAGATCAACGACGACTTCGCGGCCACCTCGGTCGTCCTGGTCATCGGAGCCAACGACACCGTCAACCCGGCCGCCGCCGAGGACCCGGACAGTCCGATCGCCGGGATGCCGGTGCTGCACGTGTGGGAGGCGGCCCACGTCGTGGTCTTCAAGCGCTCCATGGCCACCGGGTACGCGGGCGTGCAGAACCCGCTCTTCTTCCGGGAGAACACCCAGATGCTCTTCGGCGACGCCAGACAGCGGGTGGAGGACATCCTGCGCGGTCTCGACGCCCTCGACACACCGGAGCCGGAGATGGCCGGCACCACCCGCTGACCGGTCTCCCGCCGTCCGCAGGTACGCCGCTCGCGGTCACAAGGGGTCAGCCTCATGCCGGCGAGCGGCGTACCGCCGCTGTCACCACCACGCGTCGAACGTCGCCCCCATGGACGTCATGCGGTCGTGGAGAGTCTGAGGGTCGTGGCTCGCCTGACCCCGCCGACGCCCAGCAGCTCGGCCAACGCCGCGTTGAAGCTGTCGAGTCCCTCGGCCTCCAGATGGGCGACGATCTCGTTCGGCATGATCTCGGTCGCCAGCACCTTGCAGCCACCGAGGCTGTGGTGCGTCAGACGGTCGAGTGCGGAGCCTTCGCCGGCCGGCTCCACCTCGAACAGCACGTACGCACGGACCAGCATCTGCGAGCACCTCATTCCGTTCGAAGTCTGGTGCGCCGGTCTGGTTTCGTCAGTCCGGTTCGCCACGTATCGGGCGATGCGACCAGTCCGATGAAATTAACACTGTGGTTCGTCGGTTCTCGGCAGGCGCGGTCGTGTGGTGTGGCCGCCCACCGCCGCCAGCCCCGTACCGAGGAGGACGTACGCGGCGAGGGCCGGGACCGGGATGTGGCCGCCCGCGCGGTCGACGGCGTCGATGAAGTAGCCGGAGAGGCCGGCCCAGACCAGCCCGCCGACGAGTACGAGCAGCGCGTTGCCGTTCTCCCGCATCACGCGCATGCCGCCCCACAGCAGAACGGGCATGAGAACCCAGGAAGCGGCGGTGGCGAGCAGGAACTCGAAGGCACCGGAGAGCACCGCGTCCCCGCTCGCGGCCTCGCGGTCGCGGGCCCACGCGTAGCCGGTGGACATCAGGGCGTGGCAGGCCGCGGTGGCGGAGGCGACGGTCAGGGCGCCTTTGGCTGATCGTGCGTACCGCATGGCGGGAACTGCTCCTTCTTCGTGGGCCGGCGGGCCCCGGACATGTGTCTCGGGACCCACCATCGCGTGCGGACGGAGGGCGACCGCACAGGGGTCAGCCGGTCATGATGCTGCCGAACTCCGGGTATCCGCTGGTGGAGATGCCGACGGTGGACGGGCCGAAGGAGACCGCTCCCGCGGTGCCGATCGCGGTGCCGTCGGAGAGCAGACCGACAACGGTACCGTTCCAGTCGTTCTCGCCGTTGGCGCCGACGGTCAGGTCGGCCTTCCCGTCGCCGTTGACGTCGGTGAGGAAGACCTCGCCGCCGAACTGGTCGGACTTCTCGTTGCCGCCGGGCACGCCGGCGGTGTCCTGGTGCAGGTACTGGCTGCCGGTGGCGGTGACGCCGGCGGCGGATCCGTACAGGACGGTGACCGCCCCGGTGTCGATCACCGAGGTGGCCGTGGTGGTGAGGTTCTCGCCGGGCGCTCCGACGGCGACGTCCGCGTAGCCGTCGCCGTCGATGTCGCCTACGGCCACCTCAAGGCCGAAGCGGTCGCCGGTCTCGGCGACGCTGGGGACGCCAGCGGAGTCCTGGCCGATGACGTGCGTCTGGTAGGAGCGGTAGGTGTTGCCGTACATGACGCTGATCTTGCCGCCCTTGACGGCACCGGGGATGCCGTCGTCCCAGGGTGCGCCCATGACCACGTCGTCCATGCCGTCGCCGTTGAGGTCCCCGGTGCCGGTGATCAAGCCCGCCGCCAGGTCGTCCTGGGAGCCGTCCTCCAGCCTGGTGCCGGTGGGCGAGGCGTAGATGAGGACGTTGGTCCTGTACCCGGTGTCGGCGTCGAAGCCGCCCACGATCAGGTCGTCGCCGCCTCCTCCGTTGAAGTCGCCGGTGGTCAGCTGCAGGGCACCGGCGTTGCTCGCCTTGACGATGTTCGGCACGGCGTAGTAGGTACCGCCGTTGCCGCCGGCTTTGGTGAAGGCGCCCCTGAAGATCCAGACCTTGTCGGACGTGCCGCCCGCCGCCAGGTCCGTCTTGCCGTCGGGGTCGAAGTCGCCCGTTGCCAGGGACTGGCCGAACCTGTCCTGGCCCGAGGCGTTCGGGTCGGCGACGGTGGTGCCGCCCGCCAGGCCGGTGGCGGAGCCCCAGACGATGGTGACGGCGCCGCCGTCGGTGTCGCTGCCGACGTCCTCGCCGGGGGTGCCCACGGCGAGGTCGGCGTACCCGTCGCCGTTGAGGTCTCCGGCCGCTGTGGTGGCGCCGAACATGTCGTCCGTCTCGGCGCCGCCCGGGACACCGGTGGAGTTCTGGCTGACGAGGGTCCGGTTGGTGGCCTTGAGGCCGTTCGCCGAGCCGTACATGACGGCGATCTGGCCGGCCCGGGACTTGCCGCCGACCGTGGCGAGCGGAGCCGAGACGGCGACGTCACGGTAGCCGTCGCCGTTGAAGTCGCCCTGCAGGCCGGAGCCGGCGGCGACGGCGGTTCCGGCACCGACCGCCAGCAGAGGGCCGGTCAGCGCGACCGCCACGGCCGTGGCCATGACGATGCGTACACGTGTGGGCATGCGGCGTTCTCCCGAGCATGCGGGGGACACCGCGCGGTGTCCCGGGCCATTGGGGTGCCATGGTCCGCGGACGCGGCGCTGGCATATGCCAGACCTCGAGGGTCTGGCATATGCCAGACCCTCGAGGTGGGTCGGCGGTTGTACGCGATTCGGTGCGATTTTCGGCGCCGGCTCGGGGTCTGCCCGCACCGGCGGCCCTCGTCCCGGTCTCGCGGCCCCCGGCGTCCGTATCGGACACGGGTCGGTCATCGGCGCCGGCCGTGTCGTGAGCCGCAGCAGCCCCCCGATGACCGTGGAGGTCGGCGCTCCTTGCCGGGTGGTCCGCCCCGGCACGGACGCGGACCTCGCCACGTGTACCGCCGGGCGTCACGCCGCTCGCTGAGGCATCGGATGGTGGGCCGGAGATATCGGGGCGCGACGGTGTCTCCGCGCGCCCGCCGACGGGCTACCGTGCGCCTTCTCCCGCGTCGTCGCCGTCGTCCGTCGAGGGTCCGCACTCGGTGCACACGCCCGTGAGTTCCACGGTGTGCCTGACCTCCGCGAACCCGGAATCCGCCGCGATCCGTCCGGCCCATCGCTCGACGGCCTCGGCGTTCACCGGCCGGCTGTGGCCGCAGAGGCGGCAGATGAGGTAGTGGCGGTGGCCTTCGGGGGGCCGCCGCCGGTACAGCCGCTCCCCGGAGTCGTCGCGCACGACGTCCACCCCGCCCGACGTCTCCAGTTCGCGCAGCGCCCGGTACACCGTGGTCAGGCCGATCCGCGTCCCGTCCGCTGTCAGCAGCAGGTGCAACTCCTGTGCGGACACGAAGTCCTGGCAGCGGGTCAGTCCTGCGGCCACGGCCGCCCGCTGTCGCGTGCTGCGGGGGCTCACCCCACGTCACTCCCATCGTCCTGCCGGCCGGTTGGATCGCCGAGTGCGCCGTGGCTACCGGCCCACGGGGTCGGCTTCGGCCCTGTCGGTCCGGGTGCGCATCATCGTGTGGCCGCCGTGATGCAAGGGCGTGTCCAGCTGCCACCGGGCCGCCTCGCTGCCCGTTCGGGTATCGAAGAGGTGCACCTCGCCGTGGCCGCCGCGGGTGACGGCAACCCAGTGGGCGCCCGGTGATGCCGCCACCGCACGGCGTTGGACGCCCTCCCAGGGGGTGCCGCCGCGGCGGGGCGCGCCCTGCATCGCCGGGAGGGGAGCGCGGTGCGCGGTCCCGGTGTCGGTGTCCAGCAGGATCAGTTCGTCGCCGTCCGGATGGATGCGGGTGAAGGCGGTGTGGTTCTCGGCGAAGGCCAGCCGGAAGACCAGCCCGGGGCCGAGGTCCGTCAGGGTCGTACGGTCGGTGTCCAGGTCGTGGTGCCATGCCTGGTTGGTCCACTCCGGCCATCGCAGGGGATCCGCCGGGCCGCCCCGCAGGGTCGACCACAGTGCGGGTCGCCGCGGGTCGAGCCGCAGATACCAGCCTCGGGCGAGCGACCCCCACGGGATCACCGGCTCCGCGACCAGAGCGTCGCCTTTGCGGCGCGCCCGGTGCACCCCCTCGCCGGTGGCCGCGAACACCAGGCCGCGGTCCGGGTCCTGTGCGTCTCCGTGTCCGTCGTCGGGCAGTGCGAGGTGCGTGTGGGCGGACACGGCGGGGCAGCCGGGCGGCGCGGCGAGCAGGTCGGCGAACCGGTGGACGGCCAGGGCGCCGGGCTCCCTGTGCCGCAGGACGAGGAGAGGCTCCCCGTCGCCGAGTACGGTCACTCCCGGCTCGCCCGCGCGCGTGCGTACGCGGGCCGCGTCTCCCGTGGCGAGGTCGACCACCGTCAGCAGATCCGACCAAGGCTCGCTGTTCTTGCCCAGGCCCGTGGTGACGGCCGCCCACCGGCCGGACGGGTCCACGGCGAGATGCTCGGCCGGCACGGCCACCGCAACGGACTTCTCGACCAGCTCCGGGCCGAACGGGTCGAGCACCAGCAGTTCGCCCCTGCGGTCGTCGACGCATGCCACCCGTCCGCCGGGCAGTGCCAGGAAGCCCGCGTGCTCGGAGATGTGACGTCCTGTCAGGCGAGCGGTCTCCGTGCCGTCCGGCACGGTCAGGACAAGCAGACACCCCTCCATGTGGTCGGAGACGAGCAGCAGTGGGCCGGCGGTCATCGGTGCCTCCATCGTCGAAAAGGGATCAGAGTGAAAATGATTATCATGTATGTTCGCTGGGTCCGGGGAACATCAAGGAAGAAGCGAGGGCATCGATGCTGCGCTCACCGTCGAGATTCGTTCGTAGCTGCGTCGCCGCAGCGGTAGTGGGATCGGTACTGGTCGGATGCGGCGCGTCCACCGAGTCGGCGAGCGAGCCGAGTGCCGCCGCGGCCGGGCCCAGGACCGACGTGACCGTCGAGAACATCAAGGCCACCCTGCAATTGACGGACGCCAACGGGGTCAAGATCTCGTTGCAGAAGAAGCCCGAGCGTGTCGTCTGCCTCTTCGCGCTCTGCGACGACATCCTGACCGAGCTCGGCATCGTCCCGACGGCCACGAACAGCGCGCTGCTCGCCCACCCCCGCTTCCTGGGCGCGGCGAAGGCCAAGGAAGTCGACATCGTCCCCGGCGGTTTCATCGCCCCCGAGGTGGAGGCGATCCTCTCCCACAAGCCCGATCTGGTGATCGGCCTGCAGGACACGCACGGCAAGCTCGCCCCGGCGCTGAAGGGCGCGACCACCTTCTGGCCCATGCAGCCGGAGACATGGCAGGACAGTGTGGGGTACCTGCGCGACACCGCCGCGCTGACCGGCCGTACCGCCGAGGGCGAGAAGGCGGAGAAGACCTTCCGGACCAAGCTCGCCGAAGCCGAGCGGGCCAGGAGCGACAAGACCGCCCTGGTCATCTACGGCAGCGACGAGAACTTCGGTGTCGCCACCCCCGAGACGGACGTGGCGGCCAGCCTCTTCCCCAAGCTCGCCGAGTACCCCTGGAAGTCGCGTGGCGTGGAGGGCAGTTACAGCCTTGAGGAGATCCTCGCGGCCGACGTCGACGTGATCTTCTCCGAGACGATCAGCTTCGGCGATGCGGACGGCAAGCTGTCGCAGAAGCTGGCCGAGAACCCGCTGTGGGGGAAGATCCCGGCCGTGCGGAACGGCGATGTCCACGAGGTGAACTCCGAGGTGTGGGCCAAGGGGCGTGGCACCCGCTCGCTGGGCATCGTGCTCGACGAGGCCACGGCCGCGCTGCGGTGAGCGCACCTCCTGCGGCAGGGGCACGGCGGGGGGCCGTGCTGTCCGTACGGACATGGCAACTCGTGGTGGTGTCGGTGCTGTTGGCGGCTTCTTCCGGATGTGCGCTCAGTCTGGGCACGCCTCTCGTGCCGCCGCACCAGCTGCCCGGTGCCTTCCGGGACGCCGATGCCACCCTGGCCGGGATCGTCGTCACCGAACTCCGGGTACCCCGGCTGGTGCTGGCCCTGGTGGCCGGTGCCTGCCTGGGCGCCGCGGGACTGGTGTTGCAGGAGGCGCTGCGCAACCCCCTGGCCATCCCGGAGATGCTGGGGGTCTCGTCGGGAGCCGCGTTCGGGGTCTCCGCGCCGTTGGTGCTCGCGGTGTCCGTCCCCGCCGTCGTCCAGCCGATGCTGGCGATCGGCGGGGCGGTGGTGGGCGGCGGACTCACGCTGCTCGCGGCCGGGATGGGACGCAGCCCGTCGGCCGTACTGCTCACCGGAGCGGCGGTCGCCGCCGCGTTGCAGGCCGCGCTGCTCGTGCTCATGGTGATGGCCGACCAGCTCGACCTCCAGCTGATCTACCGGTTCCTGCTCGGCTCGCTGTCCGCCCGTACCTGGGACGACGTCACCGGACTGTGGCCCTGGCTGCTCGTCGCGGTCCCCGCTCTCGTGCTGTGCGCGCCGGTGCTCTCGGTGCTGCGGCTGGGGGACGAGGACGCCGAGGCGCTGGGTGTGCGCGCCCAGCGGGCCCGGCTGGCCGCGCTGGCCATCGCCGTGGTGCTGATCGCACCCGTGACGGCGGTGTGCGGGCCGGTGGCGTGGGTGGGGTTCCTCGCGCCCCACCTGGCACGGCGGTTCGATCCGGCTGCGGACGCGGTGCGTTGGCTGCCCTGGTCGGCGGCCTGGGGGGCGGTCGTGGTGGCCGTCGCCGACGTCCCGGCGCGACTGGCCCTGGCGCCCGTCGAGACACCGGTCGGCGCCTGGACGGCTCTGCTCGGCGTACCGGTCGGCGTCGCCCTTCTTCGGTCGGGCCACCGGAGGCCGGCCGGCCGGCAACGCGTAGCGCGGAGCGCCTCGGCAACCGCCCAGCCGCACGGCAACGGGTCTTTCCCGCAAGAGTGCGGGGACGGCCGAGGACGACGACAGCCAGGGGCCCGGTTCGACGGGGTGCCTGGGGCGGGGGAAGCCCGATGAGCCGACGCATCCGGGCGCTGGTCGCCCTCGTCGCCGTATGCGCGGGTGCCGAGCTGGTCGCCGGACGGGGCATGTCCCCGGCCGCGGTCCTGGACGTCCTCGGCGGAGGCGGCGACGCGACGCAACAGCACATCATGTTCCAACTCAGGCTGCCCAGAGTGCTGGTGGCCCTCGGCGCCGGTGCCTGCCTCGGTGTCGCGGGCCTGGTGCTGCAGTCCGCACTGCGCAATCCCCTGGCCGGACCGGAGGTCACGGGTGTGACGCCGGGCGCGGTGCTCGGGGCCGTCACCGCCACCGGACTCGGCCTCGCCGGGTGGGAATCACCCCTCGCCGTGGTCGTCGCCGCATGTGTCGGCGGGTGCACGGGGGCCGCGCTGTTGTGGCTGCTCGCCGGGCGGGGCCGGGGCGACCCGGCGCAGACCGCCCTGCACGGGGTCCTGGTGTCGGCGGTGCTGGGCGGGTTGACCGCCATGGTCCTGCTGGTCGCGCCGGGGGAGCTGGGCAGCGTCGTCCAGTGGCTCGTCGGCACGACGGAGGGCCGGGTGTGGCAGCACTGGCACCTGCTGTGGCCGTGGGCGCTGGCCTGGGGTGCCGTGGCGTGGCTGCTCGCCGGGCCGCTGACCCTCTTGCGCTGCGGGGACGAACTCGCCACCGCGGCGGGGCTGTCGACACCACGTGCCCGCAGCCTCGCCCTGCTGTGCGCGGTGGCCCTGACGGCCGGTGCGGTGGCCGCCGTCGGTGCGCTGGGGTTCGTGGGACTGCTCGTTCCGCATGTCGCCGTGGCCCTGTTCGGAGCGGACCTGAGGGTCTCGCTGCCCGGTGCCGCTCTGGTGGGCGCGGCCGTGGTGTGCGGGGCGGACGCGGCGGCGCAGCTGCTGTCGAGGCTGCTTGCCGTCGCGTTGGACTTCGGCCGGCTCACCTTGCCGGTCGGGGCGCTCACCACCTGCCTCGGGGCCGCGCTGCTGCTGGTCGTGGTGCGTCGCGCGCCGGACCGTACGTTCTGAAGTCGACGGAGGAAAGCATGACCGAGTCCGTGGGGATCCGCGTGGAGGGGGTCCGCTTCGGCTATCCGGGCCGACCCGTGCTGCGTGGCGTCGACATGAGCGTCGAACCGGGTGAACTGACCGCCCTCATAGGGCTCAACGGCTGTGGCAAGTCGACCCTGCTGCGGCTGTCCGCCGGGCTGCTGCGACCGGACGAGGGGCGTGTGCTGCTCGGCGGGGACGATGCCGCCCGGCTGTCCCGGCGCGCCACCGCCCGGCGGGTGGCGTTGCTGCACCAGTCGGCGCCGGCCGTCCCGGGCATGACCGTACGTCAGCTGGTCCGGCAGGGTCGCTACGCGGCCCGCGGCCCGCTCGGCATGCTGCGTGAGGGGGACGACCCCGTGACGCGGCGTGCCCTGCGCGACGTCGGGGTGGAGGGCTGGGCCGAGCGCGACGTCGACGCGCTGTCCGGAGGCGAGCGGCAGCGGGTGCGGCTCGCCATGGCTTTGGCCCAGGACACCCGCATCCTGCTGCTCGACGAGCCGACCACGTACCTCGACCTGCACCACCAGCTGGATGTGCTGCAGACGGTGGTGCGGCTGCGCGCGGAACGGGGCCTCACGGTGGTGATGGTGCTGCACGACCTGGCGCACGCCGCCCGGTTCGCCGAGCGGATCGTCGCGCTGCGGGACGGCCGTGTGGTGGCCGACGGGGCTCCGAAGGAGGTCGTCACCCCCGGGCTGCTCGCGGACGTCCTCAAGGTGGCGGGCCGGGTCGGCGAGGATCCTGAGGGTGGCTGGCCGGTGTGTTACCCGGATCACCCTCTCCGGACTAGTAAATGATAATCATATTCATTAGGTTCTCTTCTGCGGCGCTCGTCCGAACGCCGCATCTCCCCTGAGAAACAAGGAGAGTTCATGGAGAACGAGCAGGTCTTCGCACCGATCGCCGACCCGGGCCAGCTGGCCCACGCCTCGGCCACCCACTCCAACGCGCTCGTGGAGAACCCCTTCGACGACACCGAGGAGTGAACAAGGGCTGAGTGCTCTTGACGGTGGGCCCACCCGGTACTGCCCGGGGCGGGCCCACCCCCACCTCCCCACGGCCCTTCCTGACAGGAGAATCGACGTGTCCCGCAGCCAGCTCGCACCCGGGGTCGAGGTCGTCACCGTGCCCGGACGCGGTCTCGCCGTCCGTACGGCCGACGGGGAGTTCCTCAGCGTGCGGACGGGTGAGGCACACCAGGACGCGCTGCTCGACCGGCTCGCCGGCACGGCGAGCGACGAGCCCGACGCCGAACTCGCCCGTATCGTCGGGGCCTTCGAAGACGCCGGATACCTGACCGACGGCGTACGGCCCACGACCTGGCCGGCCGAGCGCCGGGACGTCCGGCTCGTCGGCGAGCCCGCGGTCACCGGGCCCTTGGCCGCGTACCTGCGGGCCGAGGGCGCCGAGCCCCGGCCGACGGCCCCCGAGGAAGCGGCGGACGGCCGGCCCGCCGCCGTGGTGTGGTGCCTCGACGGGCCCGTGCCCGAAGGGCTGTGGGACGCGGCCGACCGGCTGCCCGAGCGCGGTGTCGCCTGGCTGCGCTGTCACCGCGAGGGCTGGCAGGCGTACGTCGAACCCCTCGCGGCCGCCGCAGGAGACGTCACCTCGGCCCACGTACGGGCACGCAGACGGGCCGCCACCCGCGCCCACCGCGAGCTGGACGCCTACTGGACCGGCCCTCGTACGTCCGGCGAAGCCGTGCGTCTCACGGCCGCCGCGGCGGGACTGCTCGCCGCCCTGCTCGCCGACGACCTCACCCGGTGGGCCACCGACACCCCCGGCCACGGCTCACTGCCCGCCAGGCGCCGGCTCCGCAGGATCGACCTGCGCACGCTCACGGTCACCGACCACCCCGTCCTGCCCGTCCCCGACGTCGCGGCCATGCCCGGGAAAGCCGGATGAGCCTGCTCACCGCGACCGTGGACGGCCTTGCCACCGACGTCCACCTCCCGGACGCAGACGGCCCCTTCCCGGCCGTACTCGTCCGCACGCCCTACGACCGGCGACGGCACCGCGCCGAACTGCGCGGCTGGGCCCGGCGCGGGTTCGCCGCACTGGCCCAGGACGTGCGCGGCCGACACGCCTCGGCGGGGCAGTGGCACCCGTACGAGAACGAGGCCCCCGACGGAGCGGCGACCGCCCGCTGGATCCGCCGGCAGCCCTGGAGCGACGGGCGGTTGGTCGCGGCCGGCGCGTCCTACGCGGCGCACTGCGCGCTCGCGCTGGCGCTCGGCACCCCCGAGGACGCCCGCCCCGACGCCGTCATCGCGGCCGTACCGGCCCTGGGCATCGCCGAGACGGCACGTGAACCCTCGGGCGTGGAGCGGCTGGCGGCCCGTGCCGGGTGGTGGGCGGCCCACGGCGACCGACCCGACTGCGACGAGGAGGCCCTGGTGAAGGCCCTCGCCGCGGACCCGGGACTGCTCACCCACCTGCCGGTGACGGACCTGCCCGCGCGCCTCGGCCGCGACCTCCCTTCCTGGCCGGGCCTGTGGCGCCATCACCAGCGGGACCGGTTCGCCTCCCTGGCATCGGACGCCCGCGTACCGCTGCTCGCGGTCGGCGGTCACCACGACCACTTCGCCGAGGACACCGTCACGCTGTGGAACCGCTGGGGCGGGCCCTCGGCACGCCTGCTGACCGGTCCCTGGGGCCACGGCCTCGTCGCCGCGCCCGGTCCCGACGCCACGCCGGCGCACCGGGTGAGCCTCGGCGACCTCTACGCCCGCTGGGCCCGCCTCGCCCTCGCCGGCGGACTCGGGCACGGGCGCCGCGGTGCGGTCGGGCTCGGCGGCAGCCCTGTATGGATTCCCGCCGGCGTCGAGGGCGAGCCCTGCCGTCCGCACCTGCGCACGGTCCACGGTGCCTCCTTCACAGCCGACCCCGAACGCCCCCTCGCCTCCGACGGGTTGCGCGTCCCCACCGAGAGCACGCCCGACCGCTGCCTGCTCGTCTCCGCGCCGCTGCCGCGTCCGCTGGACCTCGTCGGCCCCGCCGAGGTACGGCTGCGGGCCACCGCCGACACGCCCGCCGCGGACTGGTTCGCCAGACTCGTCGCGCTCACCCCGGAGGGCGGGGCCGAGCGGCTGGCCGTCGGCGCCGTACGGCGTGCCGACCCTCCCGGCCGGGCCGCGGAGTTCGGCGTGGCGCTCGGCGGGATCGCACGGCGGCTGACGGCGGGCACGCGGCTCCGCGTCGAGATCGCCGGGCACCACTTCCCGGCCCACGCCCGCAATCCGCACACCGGCGAGGACCCCGTCACCGCCACCCGGTTGCTCGCCTCCCGGCGGGCCGTCGACCCCGGACGGGTGGAGCTGCGGCTGTCCGCGCTCCGTGCCCGTCCCGTCCCCATCGACCCCGCAGAGGAGATACTGCGATGACGGCACTGCCGTTGGAAGCTCTCGTCGACCCCGTCTGCGGCATCGTCCGCAAGGTCGAGCCCGTCGAGCACCCCGTCGGGGCCCCGCCCCGCTACACCGCGCTCACCGCCGAGATCGCCGACGCGCGCGAGCTCGGGCTGTGGCCCGCCGACCGGGTCTCGCTCGGCACCACCTTCGGTGATCCCGAGGGCGCCCGGATCGCCGCCATAGCCGAGGGCGTCGAACGGTACTGCGGCAACCGCGTACCGCCGCCCGGTCACCCCGACGCACCGCTGCGCGCCACCGCCGCCGAACTGGCCGACAAGGGCCTGCGGCTGTACGGGCCGGACGAACTGCCCGCCTACGCAGACTGGCAGTACGGCCGTGAGAAGTTCCCCTACCGCCCGCTCACCCCCGACACCCCGTCCCTGTGGACGCGCGGCCGAGAACGCCTGCCCGGCGGGGAGACCGCCGAGGTCTGGGCGCCGGTGGCCCTCACCCACCTCAACTGGCGCCAGGGGGAGCTGCGTTCACTGCCCCGTACCCACCACCTCAACTACGCGGGCATCGCCACCGGGCAGGGGTTCGACGACGCCGTCGAGCGCGGCCTGCTGGAGATCGTCGAACGGGACGCGCTGGAGCTGTGGTGGCACCTCGACGGCCCGACCCACGGCATCGACCCGGCCGGTGTGCCCGGACTCACCGACGACCTCGCCGGATCCGGGCTCGAGGTATGGCTCGTCGCGATGCCCTCGGAGTTCGCGCCGTGCGTCGCCGCACTCGTCCACGATCCCCGGCTCGGCATCCACGCCGCCGGGTTCGCCTGCAAGTACGACCCGGCCGAGGCCGCCCGCAAGGCCGTCCTGGAGGCCGTCCACACCTGGGTGTTCACCCAGGGCCTCACCGACCCCGGCGGCTGGGTCTTCCAGGCTGTCGAGGCCGGGCTCCTCGCCCGCGGCCTCTATCTGGACCACCGCGAGGACGGCCGCTACCTCGACTCCTGCGGCGAACACTTCGCGCACGTCAGGGACCTGGGCGCGCATGTGCAGGTGTGGCTGGACGAGCGGATGGCGGCCCAGGCGCGGCGGTTCACCGAGCCCGCGCACGGGGTGGTGTCCATCGACGCGGTGGAGCCCGGCAGCCCGGACCGGCTCCGCCGTGCGCTCCAGGACGGCGGCCACCGCGTCATGACCTTCGACGTCACCACCGAGGACGTGGCCGAGACCCCGCTGCGCGTCGCCCGGGTGCTCGTCTCCGGTCTCCTGCCCAACGCCCCCGCCGCCTTCGGGTACTTCGGCTGCCCGCGTCTCGGCGAGGCGGCGGTCGAACGGGGGTGGCGTACGACCGCGCCGTCCGGGCCGGAGGACTTCACGCTCGCTCCTCCGCCGCACATGTGAGGCCGGCCCGTGGATCTCGCCGGCGCCCTCGCGCGCGCCCGTTCCCCGGAGCGGCCCGGCCCGGACACACCCGCCGGTCCCGCCGTCCGCGCATGGCCGGGACCGGCGGGCCCGTTGCCGGAAGCCGGTGCCGGGCAGCTGGACCTGAGTGAGCTGCTCCGGCTGTCGCTGGCGGCATCGGACACTGCCGGGCGGCTTCGGCCCGCGCCCTCGGCGGGTGCGCTGCACCCGGTGGACGCCCAGCTCGTCGTGGGCGCCGACTGCGCTGTGCCGCCAGGGCGCTACGGCTACGACCCGCTGGCCCATCGCGTACACCGGCTGGGGCCGGCACCCGACGACACGCCGCCCGGAGCGAGCGTGGAACTGTCCGTCACCGCGCGCCGCACGGTCTCCCACTACGGCCACCGCGCCTGGCCGCTGACGCTGCTGGACACCGGGCACGCGGCGGCGGCGCTGTTGCTCGCCGGTCGCGCCCTCGGGGTCGCGGAAGCCGTCCCGCACCTGGACGGGCTCACCGAAGCGCCCTTGGCCGTGGTGCGGTTCGGCCCGCCCGAGCACGCTGTCCCGGACCGGCCACCGAGAAGGGGCGCGTCCGCGGCCGTATCCGACTCGGCTGTGGCGTCTCGGTCCGTATCGTGCGCGGCCGCCGCGTCTCGGGCCGTGCCGTCCCCGGCCACCGTGTCTCGGCCCGACCCGTCCCCGGCCGGGTTCCGTCCCGCGCCCCACGAGCTGCTGGCCCGCCGCAGTGCCCCGCCTCCGCTGCGGGGCCTGCCTCCCACAGACGCTCTCACGACGGTGCTCGCCACCGCCGTGGAGGCCAGCGCCGGTGAACTCTCCTGGTGCGCGGCCGTCGGCGGACCGCGGCCACAGCTCGTCGCGCCGACCCCGGACGGCAGGCTGCGGCGCCTCGCCGCGGGGGAGGCGCGGCCGACGCTCGCCGCCTGGGCGGCGGGACAGGCGTGGATCGCGGAGACCGGTGCCGTCCTGCTCGGCTACGGCTGCCCGACGGACGCAGACGCCCCCCGGATCCGGCGGACACACCTGCGCGCCGGGTTCGCCGTCCACCTCGCCCATCTGGCCGCCGTACGGCACGGCCTGACAGCCCGTCCCGTCGGTTCCTGGCAACAGGCCGACCTCGGCGCCGCGCTCGGTGCCGCGCCGGGCGAGGACTGGATCGTCCATGGCCTGGCCCTCGGCACCACCCACCCCGAGGAGAAGACCTCGTGATCGTCCACCCCGAGCTCCGCCGCGCCGCGCGGCACGCCCGGCGCCCGCTGCTCGCGGCCACCCTCCTGCAGGGGGCCGTCACCCTCACGCATCTCGCCCAGACCGTGCTCCTCGCCCTCGCCCTCGCCGACCTGGCCCGGGGTGCCACGGCCCGGCTCCCCCTGCTCCTCGGGGCCGTGCTCGGCGTCGTCGCCGCCCGGGCCGTTCTCGGCAGCGCGCAGCGGCGTACCGCCACCCGGGCCGGAGCGGAGGTGAGGGTGCGTCTGAGGGACGAACTCCTCACCCACCTCGGACGGCTCGGGCCCGCGCATCTCACCACCGCCCGCGCCGGAGCCGTCCGCACCACGCTCGTCGACGCAGTGGAGGGTGTCGACGCCTACGTCTCCCGCTACCTGCCCCAGCTCCTGATCACCCTCACCGTGCCGCCCCTGCTGCTCGCCGTCATGACCGTCGTCGAACCGCGCGCGCTCCTGGGCCTCGTCCCCGCCCTGCTGCTCGCCCTGGCCGGGCCGCGCGCCTGGGACCGGGCCCTCGCCAAGCGCGGCAAGGAACACTGGGACACCTACGAGGGGCTGGGTGCCGACTATCTGGAGGCGCTGCAGGGCATGCCGGCGCTGCGGGCCGCGGGCGCCGTCGGGCGCACCCGGCAGCGGCTCCAGGAGCGTTCGGCGGCGCTGCACCGGGCGACCGTCGCCAAGTTCCGTGTGTCACTGGTCGACACCGGCCTGACCGATCTGGCCATCCAGGGCGGTGTCGTCGCCGCGGCACTGCTCGCCTGCTGGTCGGCCGTCACCGGAGCCACCGCGGCGATGGGCACCTACCTGGTGCTGCTCCTCGCGTCCGAGTGCTTCCGACCCGTCCGCGACCTGTCACGCGAGTGGCACGCCGGGTACCTCGGTGTGTCGGCCGCGGACGGGCTCGCGGCACTGCGCACCGCCGAACCCCCGGTCCCGGACACCGGAACGCTGCGGGCACACTGGCCGACCCCGCCCCAACTACGCTTCGACAACGTCGAGTTCCGCTACGACGGGACCGACGCCCCCGCCCTGCGCGATGTCACCTTCACCGCCGAGGCGGGGCGCACCACGGCGATCGTCGGCCCGTCGGGAGCGGGCAAGTCCACGCTGCTCGCCCTGCTGCAGCGCCACCGCGACCCGCAGCGGGGCCGGATCGGCATCGGCGGTCGCGGCGTGTCCGAGTACACGCTCGACTCACTGCGGCAGGGCATCGCCGTCGTCTCCCAGCAGACGTACCTCTTCCACGCCACCATCGCCGACAACCTGCGCCTCGCACGGCCGGCCGCCACGGACGACGAGCTCGTGCGGGCTGCGCGCACGGCCGGCATCCACGACGAGATCGCCGCCCTCCCGGACGGCTACGACACCGTCCTCGGTGAACGCGGCGCCACCCTGTCCGGCGGCCAGCGCCAGCGACTGGCCCTGGCCCGCGCCCTGCTGGCGGACGCGCCCGTACTCGTCCTCGACGAGGCCACCAGCGCGGTCGACGAACGACGCGAGGCGGACATCGTGCGCGAGCTGCTCGACGCCGCGGGCGGCCGTACCGTCGTGGTGGTCGCCCACCGGCTGGCCGCCGTACGGCACGCCGACCGGATCGTGGTGCTCGACGGCGGACGCGTGGACGCCATCGGCTCGCACACCGCCCTCGTCGCAGCGGGGGGCCTCTACGCCGAACTCGTCGCGGCCGGCCGCACTCACGAGGAAGGGCTCGCCGCATGAGCAGCACCACCCCCGACGGCACCGCCGTAGCCATCGTGCCCGCGCGCGGCGCACTGCGCGCCCTGCTGCCGGCCCTCGCCGGGCACCGGGCCATGATGGCCCGCACCTGTGCCGCCGCCCTCCTCGAACAGGGCTCCCTCGTCGCGCTGTCGACGCTGGCCGCGCACACCGTCGGCACGGCCGTCATCGAGGACCGTGCCCCCTCGGCCGGTACGGTCACCGCCCTCGTTCTGCTCGTCGTGGTACGGGCCCTGACGACCTGGCGGGAGATGGACCTCTCGCACGACCTGGCCTACCGGGTGCTGGCCGAGCTGCGCGTGCGGATATTCGACGGGCTCGCCCGCAGCGCACCCGCGCGCGTGGCCGGCCGGCGCAGCGGAGACCTGGCAGCCACCGCGATGGCCGACGTGGAGGCACTGGAGTTCTTCTACGCCCACACCACCGCCCAACTCCTCGCCTCCGGCGTGGTGTTCACCGGGGGTGCCACGGCACTGGCCATGGTGGAGCCGTGGCTGTTGTCGGCGGTGCTGCCGGTCGCCGCGCTGCTCGCCGTGGCGCCCTTCGCCGACGCGTCGGGCCGCTCGGTGCGGGGGGCCCGCACCCGGACGGCCGCCGCGAAGCTGTCGGCCGACACCGTGGAAACCGTCGACGGCCTGCGCGAGCTGCTCTCCTTCGGCGGACTCACCGAGCGACGCCGTCAACTCGCCGCCCAGGGCCGGAAGGTCGGCGATGCTCAGCGCGCCGAGGCAGTGTGGGAGGCCATGGCCGCCGCCGTCCGTGACGCGCTCATCGTGCTCGCGGTCCTCGGGGTGGTGGCCGCGGCGGCGCAGTCGGTGACCTCCGGGCGGCTGCACGGCCCTTGGGCTCCGGCGGCGATGACGCTCGCCCTGTCGGTGCTGGGCCCGGTCGCCGAGTCGGCTCGGGCACTGAGCCAGGCCGTGGGGCTGCGTGCCGCGGCAACCCGCGTGGACGCCGCCCTGAACGCGCCCGTACTCGCCCCGCCGCCCGCCTCTCCCCGCCGGCTCCCGCCGGGCCCGCTGGGGGTGCGACTGCAGGGGGTGAGCTTCGACTACGGAGGCCGGCCCGTGCTGGACGGAGTCGATCTGACGGTTCCAGCGGGGCAGACCCTGGCCCTGACCGGCGCCTCGGGGGCCGGCAAGTCGACCTGCGCCCACCTCCTGGCCCGCTTCTGGGACCCGTCCACGGGAGCGATCCACCTGTTGCCCGAGGGCGGCGACCCGGTCGATCTGCGCGACCTGGCCGACGCCCGACTCCGCGCCGCCGTCGCCGTGGTGGGGCAGGACACCCCCCTCTTCCACGGCACGCTCGCGGAGAACCTGCGCCTCGGCGCACCGGACGCGGACGAACACCTCCTGGCCGCGACGGCCCGGCTGTGCGGCGTCGACCGGATCGCCCCCATGGACACCCGCGTCGGGGAACGCGGCGCCACCCTGTCCGGCGGCCAGCGGGCCCGTATCGCTCTGGCCCGTGCCCTGTTGGCGGATCCCGAGGTCCTCGTACTGGACGAGACCACCGCTCACCTGGACAACGCCGGAGACGCCGAACTGGCCACCGCCCTCGGCAAGGGACACCGCACCACGATCGTGATCGCCCACCGCCCCGCCACCATGCGCCGCGCCGACCGCATCGCCGTCCTCGACGCCGGCCGTATCGCGGAGGAGGGCACCTGGGAGGAACTCACCGCCCGCCCCGACAGCGCGCTCAACCGCGTACTGGCCACCACCACCCCGTCCTGACGCCGCCGACCACGGGCGACGGCCGTCCGCCGCGGGTCGGGCGGCCGTAGAGGTGGGTGGGCTGACGCTCCACCACGCAACCCGAAGTGCACCGGAGACCGGGTCCCGCGGCGCCCCCGCCCCGCACAAGCCGACGGAGGCCAATGGAGTAAATCGTAGTAAAATAGACACTGCCCGGGTGATCTGCCGATCACGCACGGTGCGTCGACGTACCCGTGCCGCAAGCGAACGCATCCCAAGGCAGAAGCGATGAACCCGTCCGTCGACCCTCAGGGCGGCGCACCTCACGGCCGCCCTCCCGTTCCTCCACCGCCCCCGCGGCCCGACTGGTCCGTGCCCGACAGGGCGCGTGCGCCGGTTCCTCCCCCGCCTCCGCCACCTCCACCCCCGCCTCCGCCGCCCATGCCGCAGTCGCCGTCCCCGGGGCTGACGCCCGCTCACTTCTCCTATGACGTCACCCGGTACCTGTGCGCGGCGATGTACACCGACCTCGGGCTCGCTCGCAAGGCGGTCGCCCGGATCGTCCACGAACCGCGGCGTGCCGCCGCCTCGTCACCCGGGGTGGACCTCGGTTGCGTGCTGCGACATGCCCTCGCGGCCTGCGCCCGCCAGCGACTGAGGGACGTCGTTCTCCTCCTCCTGCTGCTCGCCGTCCTGATCACCGCGCCGCTCACGTACGGGGCGTTGCTCCTCCCGGCTCTCTTCGTGGCCTGGGTGGTCGTGCTCACCGAGATGGTCTCGGTGCACTACGGCATCGTCTCCCGGAACTTGAAGCGGGAGAACTTCGACCCGAGGTACGTCCCCCGGGAGCCGAGGCGCAAGGACGCCGCGCGTCTTGAGGCCATCGAACTCCGTGACCGTGGCAACGTCATGGTCTCCTCGGTCTACGAGCCCTTCGTGGGGCACGGCGGGACCTACAGAACGTGGTCGTTCGCCCTGAACACCGGGCGTCCTGAGGCGGGCAAGCAGGTCATCCCGTTCACCGTCCACGAGCTCAACGCCCATGTCTCCGCCAGGGTCCGGGCCCTCGAACTGCCCGGTATGGACATCGCCGACGTGCTCCTGGTCAACGGGGCCGACCTGCTGATCGGAATCGACGACCGCACCCGCGCCGAGGTTCTGCGCAACCCGGCCGGACCACCCGGGGCACAGGTCTCGAGCGCCCTGCTGCGCGAGCTGCGCGAGGACGCCAAGGGCAGGGCCCGGCCCTATCTGGCGATACGGGTCACCGGCTGGAGCGGCGAAGTGGTCAGCACCCTGTTCCTGCGATGCGCGCTGCTGTCCGGCGGTGACACCGCGTTCATCGAGGGCACCAGCTGTCTGCTCGCGCCCGTCCGGGAGAAGTACCGGGCGGTGGACCGGCTCCTCGACGCCCCCACCTTCCGGCAGTGGTGCCGGCTGGCCGCCGATGCCGGCGTGCGCACCCCCTTCCTTCTGGTCCGCGCGCCCTTCGTGATCGTCAAAGACCTCTTCGAGCCGCTCGCCGGACACCGTGACCAGCGCAGACAGGAGCGCGAGATCCGGCTGCGGACCTTCGACTACGGCGCCCGGTTCAGCCTCCGGGAGGAGGCCAGCGACTGGCTCTTCTACCGGTACTTCCAGGAACTGGACAAGGAGCTGTACTCCAAGACGATCGAACACCGGGTTCTGGACGCCCTCGTGCAGTTCCTGGAGGACCACGACATCGACTCCAGCGACCTCATCCAACGGCAGACCACCATCTACAACTCCGGTCTGATGGCGGGACGGGACATCTCCATCAAGGGGTCCAGCGTGCGCGCCGGAGGAGGAGGCGGCCCGAAGAACCCGGCACAGCCGGTGAAACAGAGGTGACGTCATGTCGGATCACGGGGTGCACAGGCCGCAGGGGAACACCGGCATCCAGGCCGGCCGGGACGTGCGGATCGAGCAGAGCATGGTCGCCCTCGGGCACGCCACACTGACCGGGACCCAGTCACAGGCCGAGCATGCCGAGGCGGTCGCGGAACTGCGTACCGCGGTGGAACTGCTGCTGGACGAACTCCGCCGCAACGAGGAGCACTACGAGGACGGGGCGGAGTTGGTCGAGGCCGCCGAGCATGTGCAGACGGAGCTCACCCGCGACGAGCCGCGCCGCAACATCCTGCTGCGCTGGCTCGGCTTCATCGCCCCCGGTGTCCAGGCCACCGCCTCGCTCGCGTCGGACGTGACGACCATCCAGGAGAGCGTGAACGCCCTGTTCTAGTCCCGTTCCGGTCCGGAGGCGGTTCACAGCGAGGCGGTCCGCGACGCGGTCCACGCGAAACCGTCGGGGTCGGTGAACGGCCCGGCATCACCGCCGATCGAGAGCCGGTGCGAGCCGCTGCCCTCGGGAGCGACGCCGGCGACCTTGGCCAGGCCCCGGCGCTTGTACAGCGCCAGCTTGACGGATCCCGACTCGGTGGCGAACTCGACGTACTTGCCGCCGAAGCTCTTGGCCACGGTGAGGCCGTGCTCGACGTAGAACTGCTTGGCGGCCCTCACGTCCTCCACGCCGAGCAGGAGCACGATCTCGTCGATCCGCCCCGTGGCGGGGCCGGTGTCCTTCTTCGACGACGACGCGATCTGCCAGATCGTCCCGTCCGGGGCCTGCACCACGCCGCCGTAGCCCCACAGCGACTTGGACGGGGGCTTCAGCGTGGTGGCGCCGGCGTTCACCGCCGCGTCGACCAGTGCGTCGACATCCGCCGGCTGGGAGACCACCAGTGACAGGGTGAACCCGCGGAAGCCGGTCGTCGGCGCGTCCGAGGCCCGCAGCCGCACCTCGTCGGCCAGACCGAAGGCGGTGGCGTAGAACCGGGCGGCGGCGGTGGCGTCGGTCACCTCAAGGGTGACGAATTCGATGGAAGTCATGAAGAGGACGCTAGTCAGGGCGGTGACACCGCGCTTCTCGATTCCTGACCGGATGCAAGATCACCGAACCCGGCGCGCCAAAGGGAGATTTGGGCAATTCTTACTTAATCTTCCCGAGTCGTAAGAATTTGCTCCTTTACGAGCAGTATTCACCTCACTTCCTCGGAGATGGCATGCACAAGCTTCGCAAGGCCGCTGTCCTCGCCGCCGCCCTCGGCAGCGTCGGGCTCCTGACGGCCGGGACCGCCCACGCCGACGGCTGGGGCCGGGGCGACGGTCGTCCGGGCAACAGCTACCACGTCCAGCAGAGCACCCAGTGCAAGTCGCACGACCTGAACATCAGCATCCTCGGTGTGGTCGGCCTGCTCAACGGTGCGCTGGGCAACGCGCTCAACGGCGAAGGCGACGCGGGCAGCCAGGGCACCCACCTCGGCTCGACGATGGGCTGCAACAACAGCGCGTTCTGAGCCTGCAGTTCAGACACGCCCTCTGTCAGTGACGGAGGGGGCGGGCGGTCAGCCGACGGCTGGCCGCCCGCTGCTGCGCACGCCGTCCTGTGCGTCCCGGCCGTCGGGAACCCACCGGTGTCCTACGGTGTCAGCCGGGCGGGCGAGCGGTGTGCCGAGCGTGATCCACAGGCGTGTCGTCGCGCGTGACGCGAGGACATGTGTCCGGCTCCCTCGGAGGCCCCACCGTGTCGTCGATGCGCCCCACCGGCTCGTGCACGGTCAGCCTGCCGTCGTCCATGCGCCAGACCACGTCCGCGCGCGCGGCGAGCGCTGGTTCGTCGGTGACGTAGATGACCGTGCCCGGATACCGCCGGAACAGGCGTTCCGCCAGATCGGAACCGAGCGCCTCCTCGGACCGGGCCTCGTCCAGCAGCAGGACCCGCGGCCCGCCGCGCAGCGCCCGAACCATCGCCACCTGGTAGCGAGCGGCCATGGAAAGCCCGTGCCCGCCCTCGCCCACGCGGGTGCCCAGGCCCTCGGGCAGGAGTTCCTCCAGGGCCTCGACGAACTCGTCGTCCGCATGCCCCCGGCCCGCGTCCCCGCCCTCGTCCCTGGGTTCACCGAGCCTCAGGTTCGTATCCACGGTGCCGCGCAGCAGGGGCAGTTCGGGGCTGGTCAGCCTGATCGCCCGGCGTACCGATTCCGGGTCGTGCCGGGCGAGGTCCTGGCCGTCGAGCAGCACGGCCCCCGCGTGCGGATCCTGCAGTCGCGCGATGAGACGCAGCAGCAGTGACTTTCCCGAGCCGGGAGGGCCCTGCAGCACGATCCGCTGCCCTGGGCGTGCGACGGCCGACGCCTCAAGGACACCGTCCACGCGTACGTCCGCGAGTTCCAGCTGACCGGGCCCGTCCGCGAGCGGCTCGGCTCCGCGCAGTCTGCCCAGTGGCGCCGGTGCCGCGAGGACCTCGGCGATACGCCGCCGCGCGACGCGCGACAGCTGCCAGTGCTCCTGCACCCGGACCAGCGACGACAAGGGTGCGCCGAGGAAGTTCGCCACCGTCAGCAGCGAGGCGAGGGCTTCCCACCCGGTGCCCGCCAGCAGGCCCACCGTGACCACGATCAGCAGGATCCCGATGCCGCACGCCTCGGCCGTCGCCGACATCGCTCCGGTGAGACGGGCCTGGCACACCATCGCCCGACCGTACTCACGGCTGCGCCGGCGCATGACCCGGCGCTCCTGCTCGACCCGGCCGAGGGACTGCATGACGGCGGTGTGGGTGACCCGTTCGTTGACGAAGGCCGCCAGCCGGCCGTTGTACCGTCTGGTCTCGCTTACCCGTCGGCGCAGCCGCCGCCCCAGCACCGCGACGGTGGCCGCGGCGAGCAGGACCAGCGCCGCCGACAGCGCGCCGACCACCGGCGCCACGACCGCCAGGACGCCGAGGGCGCACGCCACGAACACCCCGTCCACCAGAATCGGCGCCACACCCTTGCTGATCCACAACCGCAGCGCGGAGGCGTCCCCGGTGAAGCGCAGCACGGTCACACCGACCGTGCGCCGGTACGGTCCACCCGCCTCGCTGCCGGCGACATGGTCGAACAGCCGCATCCTGATGCTGTGCACGTAACTCTGGGCCAGTCGCTCGGCGAGCGGTTCACCCGCCGCCTTGAGCAACACGGTCGCGCAGGCCGACGTGACCAGCCCGACGGCCAGCGCGGTGGGCGGGTAACCGGCGACGTGCGTGTACAAGGCGTTGCGGTCGTGGCCGGAGCCCGCCTCCCCGCCGTGCGTGATGCGGTAGGCCGCACCGTGCACCAGGAGAGCGAAACCGACCACGCACACCGCCTGGCCGAAACCCGCGAGTACCAGCAGCAGCATCAGACGGCGCCGCACACCGCCGAGCGTGTGCGGCATCCGGACGCGCTGCCGTCCCGCCGCCGTCACGCCACGGTTTCGGCCGTCAGAGGGCCGTCGTGGTCCGCAAGCCGCCCGTGCTCCTGCGGCAGTCCGCCGAGGTCCGTCAGCCGGCCGGCGTCCTCGCACAGACCGCCGCCCGCCACGACGCTCCCGCCTGTGACGCCGCCCGCGAGCACATGAGTGGCGACGGCAGGGTCGGAGAGTGCAGCCGCCGCGTACACGGGGATGTCCACGCCGGTCAGCGCTTCGGCCGTGGCCAGCGGCGAGGCCGTCAGCACCCCGCTCAGGGCGGCGACGGGAAGACCTTCCTCACGCAGCAGCCGTACCCCCGCCACCGCGCTCACCGAATCACCGGCCGCGAACACGATGGCGTCCACGCCGGCTCGGAACTCCGGCGTCCGCATCAGCGCCGCCGTCTCCCGTTGCAGGATCCCGTCCGCGACCTCCAGCACGATCGCGTCCGCCTGGTGACTCGTCAGATCCGTGATGGTGCTGCGCAGAATGCGGATCACCTGCGGCATCGGCAGTTGGTACGTGGTGGGGAAGCCCATATCGGTGAAGTCGATCACCCGCGCCGCGCCCGCGTCCGCCATCAGCGTCGGATCCCCTGGCGCACCCGTACCGGTCACCTTCGCCGCGCCGACCCGGTGGCCGGCCAGGCTCAACCCGCGGATGAGGGCGGCCGCCACGGTCGTCTTGCCGGCGTTCATCGAGGTGCCCAGCACGGCGATGGTGCGCGGGCGCGGAGCGAGGGCGGGCACCACGGGCCGGGCCAGGCGGGCGAGGTTGATGACTTCGCCGTCCTCGTCGCAGACCAGGCCCAGGGGCTCCACCCGGGTGGGGGACTTCATCCGGGAGTGGGAGGACACGACCCGTCCCGCTATGCCGCCACCGGCGACCAGGTCGCAGGGACCGAGGTCGGCGGGCACCTCCGCCTCGAACTGGTCAGGGGCGTAGCGCGCGCCGTAGGAGACGACGATCCGGTCGCCGACGAACAGCCGGTTCCGCTTTCCGTGCACCTGCCCGAGGAATCGGTGCTGACCGATCTCGGCCACCCTGCACAGCACCAGGTCACCCATCCGTGGAGGCTCATTTCCCGTGCTCAGCCCCAGTGTTCTCGTGCTTCCGTAACCCAGTTCGACAAGGCGGCGGGCCGTGTAGGAAACCTTCGCCACCTCTTGTCGACCGGAAGAATCGAACCGCACGCTCTGCATGGATTTCTCCTTGTCCCGAGGTCCCGCGGAGCACCAGCATCCGCCGCGTTCGCAGAGCGCGCACTCCGGCCTCCGTCATATGCGGCAATCCGGAATCCCCCCGGCTCTCATGAGCGCCAGCCATCCGGGTGAAGGACGACGGGAGAGCCGTTCGTGCCGTTCGCGCGGCGAGGACGGCCTTGCGCTGCGGCGCCGTCAGCTCGGTTCGTCGGTCGTGAAACGCCGGACGCCCAGGTCCTCCTGACGTGCCGCCAGCGGCTGTTCGGCCCAGATGGTCTTTCGCTCGCGGCCATAACGGGTTCCCCACCGTTCGGACAACTGGGCCACCAGGAACAGGCCCCGGCCGCCCTCGTCCGTGCCACGGGCCTGGCGAAGGTGCGGCGAGGTGCTGCTGGTGTCGGAGACCTCACAGATGAGGTGACCGTCCCGGATCAGTCGCAGCAGGACCGGTCCCCCCGCGTACCGGTAGGCGTTCGTGACCAGTTCGCTCACGATCAGCTCGGTGGTGAAGGCATGGTCCTCCAGGCCCCACTGCGCCAGCTGGTCCCGCACCAGCGCCCGGGCCCGGCCGGCGGCGGTGGGCTCGGCGGAGAGCTGCCAGGTGGACACGTTCTGCGCCGGCAGCACCCGGGTCCGGGCCAGCAGCAGCGTGACGTCGTCGGCGGGGCGGTCGGGCAGCATGGCGTCCTCGACCGCTTTGCAGGTGTGCTCCAGGGAATTGGCTGGACCGGCCAGCGTGGCACGCAGCACCGCCAGGCCCCGATCCATGTCGCGGGTCTCGGCCCTGAGGAGGCCGTCGCTGTACAGGGCGATCAGACTGCCCTCGTCCAGTTCGAGTTCGGCCGTCTCGAACGGCAGCCCGCCCACGCCGAGCGGCGGCCCCGCGGGGATGTCGATCGCGCGCACCCGGCCGTCCGGGCCCAGCACGGTCGGCGGCGGGTGCCCGGCGCGAGCCACGGCGCAGTGCCGGGAGACCGGGTCGTAGATCGCGTACAGACACGTCGCGCCGACGATCCGGGGAGTGCCTCCGTCGGCTGCCTGCTGTTCGAGGGCCAGTTGGTCCACCAGGTCGTCCAGCCGGGCGAGGACCTCCTCGGGGGCCAGGTCGAGGTGGGCCAGCGTCTGCACGGCGGCGCGCAGTCGGCCCATGGTCGCCGAGGCGTGCATGCCGTGCCCGACGACGTCCCCGACGACCAGTGCGACACGCAGCCCCGACAGCGGGATGACGTCGAACCAGTCACCGCCGACCCCGGTGGAGGCTTGCGCGGGCTGGTAGCGGTGGGCCGTCTCGACCGCCGGGTGATCGGGCACCTCGCTCGGCAGCAGGCTGCGCTGGAGCGCCTCGGCGGCGTTGTGCTGCTGGGTGTAGCGGCGGGCGTTGTCGATGCAGACCGCGGCCCGTGCCGCGAACTCCTCCGCCAGGGTGAGGTCGTCCTGCTCGAACGGCTCGGCCCGCTGCGAGCGCCACAGGCAGACCAGCCCGAGGATGACCCCGCGGGCGGCCAGCGGTACGACCATCAGCGAGTGGACGCCCAGCGCCAGGGCCCGCTCGGCGCGCTCCGCGTCGGCCGTGAACCACCCGCGGTTGGCCTCCAGGAGAGGCTCCAGGACCGCCCGCCGTTCGGCCAGGCAGCGGGTCGGCGCGGTGTCCTCGGGGAACGTGAAGAGATGGCCGACGGGATACATCACCTGCAGCGCCTCCGGCCGGACGCTGCGTACCGCCATGCGGCGCAAGGGGCCCATGGCGTCCGGAGCGGGCTCCTCCCCGCGGGGCACGGGTTCCAGCAGATCCACCGAGAGGGCGTCGGCCAGGGTGGGGACCGCCGCCTCGGCCAGTTCGCGCGCGGTCCTCGCCACGTCCAGGGTGCTGCCGATGCTCGCACCGGCCTCGCTGAGCAGCGCGAGCCGCCGACGGGCCCGATGGCGGTCGGTGACGTCCTCGACGATCTCGGTGACCCCCAGCACCTTGCCGGAGGGATCCTTCATGCGGAACGCCGACACGGAGACGATCAGTTCCTTACCGGGGTCCCGCAGCAACCGGCAGGTCTGCTCGGCGAAGATCATGGGCTCACCGGTCTCCAGGACCCGCCGGAGCCGCTCCTCGATCAGCTCCGAGTCCGGGCCGAGCAGGAAGTCGGAGGTGCGATGCCCGTGGTACGCCTCGGTCGGCAGACCGCCGAACCGTGCGATCGCCCGGTTCACCCGCAGAACGCGCAGGTCCGGGCCGAGCACCGCGACACCCACCGGCGAGCGGATGAAGAACCCGTCCAGCACGGCCCGGTCGATGTGCCACTGGACGATGTCCTCGGCGAGGGAGCCGACGAGGAGCCACTCGACGGTGGAGTCCAGCCGTTGCACCCTGCGTGCCCTGAACCCCACGTACACGCGGTGTCCCGTGCGGTCGCTGACCGGCAGCAGCCCGTACCAGCCGCCTTCCTCCAGACACGCCTCGGTCGCCTCGGCGATCAGATGCTCGTCGTGGCTGTCGACCAGGACGTCGCGCACCGGGCGGCCCAGCACCTCGTCGGCCCGGTACCCCAGGAGCGTGGTGGCCTGCTCGCTCCAGGCGACGACCCGCCCGCGGCCGTCCAGCACGGCCGACGCGGACCGGTGGATCGAGAACGGATCCTCCGGGCTCTCGCTGAGCGACGTCGGGGGTGTCTTGTGCATCGCCCACCCATCTCGCGCCGTTCACGGGGCCGTGGTAAGCGCCCCGGGCGCTCCTGCCGTTCCGCATGCTGCCTTTGCAGTGGCTCATTCCAGTATCGGCTGTGGGTGCCTCGTCGGCGCGACCGGAGCGGTCCCCCGGGTGATGCCGCCGCCGGTCCGGGACCCGGTCACCGGGGCAGTGCCCGGGCGAGGAGCACCGCCACGTCGTCGTCCGCGACCTCGGGCATGACGAGGGCCAGGAGGTCGTCGCAGACCTGTTCCAGAGGACGGCCGGGCTGCCGCACCGCGTGGGCCAGCCGGCGCATGCCCTGGTCGAGATCCGTGCCCCGGGTCTCGATCAGACCGTCGGTGTAGGTCACCAGGAGGCTGTGCGGCGCGAGGACCAGCCGCTCCACCTCCCAGTCCTGCCGGCCCACGCCGAGCGGCGGTCCCGCCGGTCCGTCCAGGAAGGCGACCGTCCCCCGCTCGTCGACGACCACGGGAGGCGGGTGGCCGGCCCTGGTGATCAGACAGTGGCCGGCGACCGGATCGTGGACGGCGTACAGGCAGGTGGCCATCTCGTTGTCGCCCAGGTCGGCCACGGCGGCGTCCAGGGAGCGCAGCACCTGGTCGGGCGCGGTGTCCCGGCGGGCCAGGGTCCGCACCGCCGTGCGCAGCTGGCCCATGACCGCCGCGGCGTGGATGCCGTGCCCCATCACGTCCCCGATCACCAGGGCGGTCCGGCCGTCCGGCAGGGCCACGGCGTCGAACCAGTCTCCGCCGACCTCGTGGTCACCGGCCGGCAGATAGCGCCCGGTGAGCTCCAGTCCGCCGACCGTGGGCAGGGAGGTGTTCATCAGGCTGCGCTGGAGCGTCAGGGCCGCATCACGTTCGCGGCTGTACATGCGGGCGTTGTCGATGCTCAGCGCGGCCCGGGCGACCAGCTCGTCGATCAGCAGGACGTCCTGGTCGTCGAACGGTTCCCGGTCGCGGGTCCGGGTGACCACCACCGCTCCCAGCACCGTGCCCCGGGCCACCAGCGGGATCAGGCGCGCCGCGCCCACACGGGCACGCAGATACCCGCGCAGCCGGTCGGCGCCGGGCGTGTGGATCAGCGGTCCGATGTCGGCCAGATACAGGTTCATGGGCCGCCCCGCACTCATCACCTGCTCGTACACCGAGCCGCGCGGAAGCTGGAAGGTCATGCCCACCGCGAGGTCGTCGGCCGGCGCGTCCGGATCGGTGAAGACCGCCGCGACCCGGCGCACCACGCCGTGTGCCGACGCGGCGGTCTCGTCCGGTGCCACCGCCTCCTCCAGCAGCTGGACGTCGGCGGAGTCGGCCAGCCGCGGCACCAGGACGCGGACCACCTCCCGCGCCGTCTGCGCCAGATCCAGCGTGGAGCCCATCTGTGTACCGGCCTCCGCCAGCAGGGCGAGCCGCCGCCGTGCCCGCTCGGCCTCCAGGTGGGCCCGCTGCCCCTCCGTGACGTCGATCAGCGAGGCGATCACCCCGATGCGCTGGCCGGCCCCGCCGAGCAAGGGGGCGTACGAGCACGACCACGTCCGCTGCCGCTCCGGGTCACCCGCGCCGGAGGTGTGGCGGAAGTCCACCACCGCCTCACCCCGGTCGAAGGCCCGCCGCATCACCGCCTCCAGCGCGCCGGCGCCGGGGGCGACGTCGGTGACCCGTCTGCCGACGTGCGCCGCCACCGGGACGCCGTCCATCCGGGCCAGTGCCTCGTTGACCCGGAGGAAGCGCAGGTCGGGGCCGAGCATGGCCAGTCCGATCGGGGACTGGGTGAACAGCCCCTCCAGGGCGGCCAGCGCGTCCCGCATCCGCTCCACCGCGGATGTCTCCGCCGCGATGGCCAGCACGCCGGTACCGCCCCGCCCGTCCGCGATCGGGCAGTGCCACATCTCCATGTCGACGAGGGTCCCGTCGCGATGCCGGACCGGCAGCCGGGCGACCACCGCCGCCCCCGTGGACACCGCTCGGGCCAGCCGGTCGGCCAGCTCCCGGTTCTCCTCGGGCACCAGTACGCGCCTGGCGTCCTGCCCCAGCATCTGCTCCGGGGTGTGACCCAGCAGGTCCTGCGCGGCGAGCGACCACTGCACGAGGAGCCCGTCGGCGTCGACCACCCACAGGGCGAGCGGCAGCAGGTCCTGGAACACCCCGGCGTGACCCATCGCGAACGTGCGGCGGTCCGGCGTTTCGCCGGTCGCATCGGGGGCACGTGCACCGCGGTGACTCGCGCCGGTCATGAGGGCACCTCGCTCACACCACCCTTGACCACATCGGGCTCAAGGACAGCCTAGGCCGCAAGTGGCCCGGCTCACATGGCGTGAACGCAGTCCCACCGACACCATGGGTGCTCCGTCACCGGCAGGCTGAAGGGATCAAGATGTTCCGCAAGGTGCTGGTAGCCAACCGCGGCGAGATCGCCATTCGTGCGTTCCGCGCGGGCTACGAGCTGGGCGCACGCACCGTCGCCGTCTTCCCGTACGAGGACCGCAACTCCCTGCACCGGCTGAAGGCGGACGAGGCCTACGAGATCGGCCAGCCGGGGCATCCGGTGCGCGCCTATCTGTCCGTGGAGGAGATAGTCCGCGCGGCCCGCCGTGCGGGAGCGGACGCCGTCTACCCGGGCTACGGCTTCCTGTCCGAGAACCCCGACCTGGCCCGCGCGTGCGAGGAGGCCGGCATCACCTTCGTCGGACCGAGCGCGGACATCCTGGAGCTGACCGGGAACAAGGCGCGCGCGGTGGCCGCCGCACGGGATGCGGGCGTACCCGTCCTGGGTTCCTCGCAGCCGTCCAGGGACGTGGACGAGCTGGTCCGCGCCGCGGACGGCATCGGGTTCCCCGTCTTCGTCAAGGCGGTGGCGGGCGGCGGCGGGCGCGGCATGCGGCGGGTCGAGGAGCCCGCCCAGCTGCGCGAGGCCATCGAGGCGGCGTCCCGCGAGGCGGCGTCCGCGTTCGGTGACCCCACCGTCTTCCTGGAGAAGGCCGTCGTCGAGCCCCGCCACATCGAGGTGCAGATCCTCGCCGACGGCCAGGGCGACGTCATCCACCTCTTCGAGCGGGACTGCTCGGTGCAGCGGCGCCACCAGAAGGTCATCGAACTCGCCCCCGCGCCGAACCTCGACCCCGCCCTGCGCGACCGCATCTGCGCCGACGCCGTGCGCTTCGCCCGGCAGATCGGCTACCGCAACGCCGGCACGGTGGAGTTCCTGCTCGACCGCGACGGCAACCACGTCTTCATCGAGATGAACCCGCGCATCCAGGTCGAGCACACCGTGACCGAGGAGGTCACCGACGTCGACCTGGTGCAGTCGCAGCTGCGCATCGCCGCCGGCGAGACCCTCGCCGACCTCGGCCTGGCCCAGGAGACGGTCACCCTGCGCGGCGCCGCCCTCCAGTGCCGTATCACCACCGAGGACCCCGCCAACGGATTCCGCCCGGACACCGGCCGGATCAGCGCCTACCGCTCACCGGGCGGCTCGGGCATCCGCCTCGACGGCGGTACCACCCACGCCGGTACGGAGATCAGCGCGCACTTCGACTCGATGCTGGTGAAGCTCACCTGCCGGGGCCGCGACTTCGACACCGCGGTGGGCCGCGCCCGGCGTGCCGTGGCCGAGTTCCGCATCCGCGGCGTGGCCACCAACATCCCCTTCCTGCAGGCCGTGCTGGACGACCCCGACTTCCAGGCCGGCCGGGTCACCACGTCGTTCATCGAGCAGCGCCCGCACCTGCTCACCGCCCGCCACTCCGCCGACCGCGGCACGAAGCTGCTCACCTACCTGGCCGACGTCACCGTGAACAAGCCGCACGGGGAACGGCCCGACCTGGTCGACCCGCTGACCAAGCTGCCCGCGCTCCCGGCAGGCGATCCGCCCCCCGGTTCCCGGCAGCGGCTCGCCGAACTCGGCCCGGAGGGCTTCGCGAACTGGCTGCGTGCCTCGCCGACCATCGGCGTCACCGACACCACCTTCCGCGACGCCCACCAGTCGCTGCTCGCCACCAGGGTGCGCACCAAGGACATGCTCGCCGTCGCCCCGGTGGTGGCCCGCACCCTGCCGCAGCTGCTGTCCCTGGAGTGCTGGGGCGGCGCGACCTACGACGTCGCGCTGCGCTTCCTCGCCGAGGACCCGTGGGAGCGCCTGGCGGCGCTGCGGGAGGCCGCGCCGAACATCTGCCTGCAGATGCTGCTGCGCGGCCGCAACACCGTGGGCTACACGCCGTATCCCACCGAGGTGACCGACGCGTTCGTGCAGGAGGCTGCGGCCACCGGCATCGACATCTTCCGCATCTTCGACGCCCTCAACGACGTCGACCAGATGCGGCCCGCCATCGAGGCGGTACGGGAGACCGGGACGGCCGTCGCGGAGGTGGCCCTGTGCTACACCTCCGACCTGTCCGACCCGTCCGAGAAGCTCTACACCCTCGACTACTACCTGCGCCTGGCCGAGCGGATCGTGAACGCCGGCGCCCACGTCCTGGCCGTCAAGGACATGGCCGGCCTGCTGCGGGCGCCGGCCGCCGCGAAGCTGGTGTCGGCGCTGCGCCGGGAGTTCGACCTGCCGGTGCACATCCACACCCACGACACCGCGGGCGGCCAGCTCGCCACCTACCTCGCCGCGATCCAGGCCGGCGCGGACGCGGTGGACGGGGCGGTGGCCTCCATGGCCGGCACGACCTCGCAGCCGTCGCTGTCGGCGATCGTCGCCGCGACCGACCACTCCGAACGGCCCACCGGCCTCGACCTCCAGGCCGTCGGCGACCTGGAGCCGTACTGGGAGAGCGTCCGCAAGGTCTACGCCCCCTTCGAGGCGGGCCTCGCCTCGCCGACCGGCCGCGTCTACCACCACGAGATTCCCGGCGGGCAGCTGTCCAACCTGCGTACCCAGGCGGTCGCGCTGGGCCTGGGCGACCGTTTCGAGGAGATCGAGGCGATGTACGCCGCCGCCGACCGGATGCTGGGCCGCCTGGTGAAGGTCACCCCCTCCTCGAAGGTGGTCGGCGACCTGGCCCTGCACCTGGTGGGTGCCGGCGTGTCCCCGGCCGACTTCGAGGCGGAGCCGGACCGCTTCGACATCCCCGACTCCGTCATCGGCTTCCTGCGCGGCGAGCTGGGCACCCCGCCCGGCGGCTGGCCCGAGCCGTTGCGGAGCAAGGCGCTGCGAGGCCGCGCCGAGGCCAAGCCGGTGCAGGAACTGAACGGCGACGACCGCGAGGGCCTGGCCAAGGACCGGCGGGCGACGCTCAACCGGCTGCTGTTCCCGGGCCCGACGCGGGAGTTCGAGACGCACCGCGACACCTACGGCGACACCAGCGTGCTGGACAGCAAGGACTTCTTCTACGGGCTGCGCCCCGGCACGGAGTACGGCGTCGACCTGGAACGCGGCGTGCGGCTGCTGATCGAGTTGCAGGCCGTCGGCGACGCGGACGAGCGCGGCATGCGGACCGTGATGTCGTCCCTGAACGGCCAGTTGCGGCCGATCCAGGTCCGCGACCGGGCGGCCGCCTCGGACGTCCCGGTCACCGAGAAGGCCGACCGGGCGAACCCGGGCCATGTCGCGGCGCCGTTCGCCGGCGTGGTGACCCTCACGGTCGCCGAGGGGGACGAGGTGTCGGCCGGGGACACGGTGGCCACCATCGAGGCGATGAAGATGGAGGCGTCGATCACCGCCGCGAAGTCCGGCACGGTGGCCCGCCTGGCCATCAACCCCATCCAGCAGGTCGAGGGCGGCGATCTGCTCGTGGAACTCGCCTGAGGCCGCCGCTGCCCGAGTTGCCGAACGCCGCCTGCGCCCCGCGGGGAGGAACCTCCGCGGGGCGCAGGCGTTCTGACGAGGTGTCAGCAGTGGTCGCCGGGTCCGCCCGCGGGGTCCCCGCCGCGGACCGCATGCCCCGCCGCGCACCGGGGCCGACACTGACGGTATGACCCGTACTCCCGTGGACCCGAACTCCGTACCGGCCGAACTCCGCCCCTGTTTCCAGGAACTCGTCCACCGCACGCGGGCCGTGTGCGGAGCTCACCTGGTGAGCGTCATCGCCGTCGGCTCGGTCGCGCTCGGCGACTACCGGCACGGGCGCAGCGACATCGACGTGACCGTGGTCGTGGACGGGGCGCTTCCCGGGTCCGCGCTGCCCGAACTGGCCGCCGTACTCGCGCACCCCGCGCTGCCCTGCCCCGCGGCGGGCCTGGAGCTGGTGGTCTACGGTGCGGACTTCGCGGCCCGGCCGTCCGGCGAGGCCGGATACCTGCTGGACCTCAACACCGGCCCGTCGCTGCCCGGCAAGGTCAGCTTCGACCCGGCCGAGTCCCCGGCGTTCTGGTACGTCATCGACCGTTCCGTCGCGCACCGGGCGGGGCGTGTGCTGTACGGCAGGCCGGCGGGGGAGGTGATCGCCGAGCCCGACCGTGCCGACGTGCTGAGCGCGATCCGTGCCTCGGTGCGCGAGCACAGCGCCGGCGAAGGCCATCTCGCGGACAACCGGGTCCTCAACGGCTGCCGATCCGTGCAGTTCTGCCGTACGGGCCGCTGGCAGGCCAAGCGCCGGGCGGCGGAGGCGGTCGCGGCGGCCGAGGAGCCGTTCCGGGCGCTCGTGACCGCCGCCCTGCGCAGCTATGAACGCCCCTCCCGCGGCGACGCGGCCGCTCTGCCCACCGCCGATGTGCGCGCCTTCCTGGCCTGGGTGGCCGAACGCGTCGACGAGACCGCCGGGACGTACCGGGCCCGCTGAGGCAACGGCTCCCGCCTCCCGCCTCCCGGCCCCGCGCGGTCCCGCCGCCCGAACGGCTCAGTGAGGCTGCGCCGGAGGGGCGAGGAGGAGTGAAGGGTGTGACCGTGGTGGAAGGGATCGGCGTGCACACGGCGGCGAGGAGGCGCGATGTCCGAGGGATTGGCCGAACGCGGCACGGCTTGTGCCGCCCCGAGCGGCGGCACCGACCTGCCGTCCGATCCGGCCCTGCGCGCCTTCGAGCAGGTGAGTGCCGTCGCCGACGCCGTCCTCTACGAGGGGTATCTGCTCTACCCGTACCGCCGCTCCTCGGCGAAGAACCGGGTGCGATGGCAGTTCGGTGTGCTCTTCCCCCGGGACTGGGTGGAGGCCGACGGCCCGGTGGTCCCCGGTCTCTCCGGTTCCGCCGACTCCTGGTACCAGCGGACCGAGTGCCTGGTGCGGATCCTGCGGTCCGACGCCGAAGTGCGGGTCAGGCTCCGGTACCTGCAGATGCAGCGCAAGCAGGTGTGGGAGACGGACGGCCGGGACGGGGACCACCGTGCCGTCGAGTCGCTGCGCACCGACGACGGCACCGTGCACCTGACGTTCGACGAAGCGGTGCCGCGTGAGGCCGACGTCACCGTCCCCCTGGCCGGTCTGCTGCACGGTGAGCACACGGTTCCCGTGGTGTCGGCGGCCGGTGCGGAGACCGAGCCGCTGCCGGGACACGCCGGGCGCGTGGAGCGGTGTCGCGAAGAGGTGCGGGCGAGCGTCACCGTCACCGCCGAACCGCTGACGCCGGAAATCTGCCGGCTCCAGGTGCGCACCACGAACACGGGGCCCGCGCCGCGGCCGGGCACCGCGCGCGACGAGGCGCTGCGCCGCGCGCTCATCGCGACCCACACCCTGATCGGCGGTGACGGAGTGGAGTTCGTCTCGCTGATCGACCCGCCCGAGGACCTGGCCGCCCACGTGGGCGCCTGCCGCAACGAGTTCACCTTCCCCGTCCTCGGCGGCACCCTCCCCGGTCCTGAACCCGCCACCTCGCCCGACGGCGAACCCGGTACCGGCCCCGTGGTCCTGTCGGCCCCGATCATCCTCCCCGACCACCCCCAGGTGGCCCCGGAGAGCCCCGGTGACCTGCACGACGCGGCCGAGATCGACGAGATCCTCACCCTGCGGACGATGCTGCTGACCGACGAGGAGAAGCGCGAGGCACGCGCCACCGACGCACGGGCCGCCGCGATCCTCGACCGGGTCGAGACCATGCCCCCGGAGGTCTTCGCACGCCTGCACGGCGCCGTCCGCTCCCTGGCCCCGGCCGCGCCGGCGTCCGCCCCGCCCGAGCGCCCGGCCTGGTGGCAGGAGGGCGCCGACGACGGGCTCTCCCCGTCCACCGAGACGGTGTTGGTCGACGGCGTTCCCCTCGGCGGCGGCAGCCGGGTGCGGCTTCGCCCGCGACGCAACGCCGACGCCCAGGACATGTTCCTGGCCGGGCGGACCGCCGAGATCGCTGCCGTCTTCCACGACGTGGACGGCAGCGTGCAGTTCGCGGTCACGCTCGACGACGATCCCGCGGCCGAACTGCACACCTGGTACGGCCGCTTCCACTACTTCCGGCCCGACGAAGTCGAGCCCCTGGACCCCGCCCCGAAGTCCGCCCCATCCGAATCCCCCGCAGCCGGAGGCCGATGACATGACGACGCACAGCAGCACCACGGAGGTCAGCGGCGAACCCAGTCGCGCCGAGGACCGGCAGGGCATCGACGAGATCACCATCCTCTGGATCTCGGAGGGGATGAGCTGCGACGGCGACACGGTCTCCCTGACCGCCGCCGACCAGCCTTCGATCGAGGACCTGGTGCTCGGTCTCATCCCCGGCCTGCCGAAGGTGAACCTGGTCAACAAGGTGCTGTCGCCGAGCCTCGGCGGCGAGGACTTCCTCGTTCCCTACCGAGCGGCGGCTCGGGGCGATTTGTCCCCGTTCATCCTGGTCATCGAGGGTTCGATCCCCAACCAGAACATCATCAAGGGCGACGGCTACTGGACATCCTTCGGCAACGACCCGGAGACCGGCGAACCGCAGACCCTGAACTGGTGGATCGACCAGCTCGCCCCGAAGGCGTGGGCGGTGGTGGCCGCGGGCACCTGCGCCACGTTCGGCGGCATCCACGCGATGGCCGGCAACCCGACCGGCTGCATGGGCCTCGCGGACTACCTGGGCTGGGACTTCAAGTCCAGGGCCGGCCTGCCCGTGGTGAACGTGCCCGGCTGCCCGATCCAGCCCGAGAACTTCATGGAGACCCTGGTCTGGGTCCTCTACCACGCGGCCGGCTCCGCGCCCCCGCCACCGCTGGACCACATGCTGCGCCCGCAGTGGCTGTTCGGAAAGACCGTGCACGAGGGCTGCGACCGCGGCTCCTACTACGAGCAGGCGAGCTTCGCGAAGGACTACAACTCGCCCAAATGCCTGGTCAAGACGGGCTGTTGGGGTCCGGTCGTCAACTGCAACGTGCCCAAGCGCGGCTGGATGGGCGGCCTGGGCGGCTGCCCGAACGTCGGCGGCATCTGCATCGGCTGCACCATGCCCGGCTTCCCCGACGCGTTCATGCCGTTCATGGACGAGCCGCCCGGCGGCACCCTGTCGTCGCTCGCCATCAAGCCGTACGGCGCCGTCATCCGCCGCCTGCGCGGCATGACGAACGAGCTGGTCAACCACGAGCCCAGGTGGCGCCACAACAAGCGCAAGCTCACCAGCGGCTACAACCCGCGCTGGCGTCCCTGACACCGGACGACCAGCCACCCCACCCACCACCCGGCCACCGAACACCTACAGCGAGGGGCAGTACCGCAGATGACGACCACCGAGGCCCGGCCCACGGAGCGCAAACCACCACAGCTCGTGGACATGTCCTGGGATCCGATCACCCGGATCATCGGGAACCTGGGCATCTACACGAAGATCGACTTCGCCAACCGGGAAGTCGTGGAGTGCCACAGCACCTCGTCGCTGTTCCGCGGCTACTCGGTGTTCATGAAGGGCAAGGACCCGCGCGACGCCGGCTTCATCACCTCCCGCATCTGCGGCATCTGCGGTGACAACCACACCACCTGCTCCGACTACGCCCAGCAGATGGCGTACGGCGTGAAGCCGCCGCTGCTCGCCGAGCACATCGTCAACCTCGGCGAGGCGGCCGAGTACATGTTCGACCACACGATCTTCCAGGACAACCTGGTCTTCGTGGACTTCTGCGAGGCGATGGTCAAGGCCACCAACCCCTCGGTACTGGCCCGCGCGGAACGCACCGAGGCCCCCCGCGGCGACATCCACGGCTACCGGACGATCGCCGACATCATGCGGGCCTTCAACCCCTTCGAGGGCGAGATCTACAAGGAAGCCCTGAAGGTCAGCCGGATCACGCGCGAGATGTTCTGCCTGATGGAGGGCCGGCACGTCCACCCGTCCACGCTGTACCCGGGCGGCGTCGGCACGATGCCGACACCCACCGTCTTCACCGACTACCTCAGCCGGCTCATGCGGATCATCGACTTCATCAAGAAGGCGGTGGCCCTCAACGACGACGTCTTCGACTTCTTCTACGAGGCCCTGCCCGGCTACGAGGAGGTCGGCCGCCGCCGCGTCCTGCTGGGCTGCTGGGGCGCCTTCCAGGACCCCAAGGTCGTCGACTACCGCTACGAGACGATGAACACCTGGGGCAAGGCGATGTACGTCACCCCGGGCATCGTGGTCGACGGCGAACTGGTCACCAACAACCTCGTCGACATCAACCTCGGTCTGCGCATCATGCTGGGCAGCTCGTTCTACGAGGACTGGGTGAACGAGGACCCGTTCGTCACCCACGACCCGCTCGGCAACCCCGTCGACATGCGCCACCCGTGGAACCAGACCACCGTCCCGGTGCCGCAGAAGCGGAACTTCGACGACAAGTACAGCTGGGTGATGAGCCCGCGCTGGCTCGACCCGCGCACCGGGGACCACCTCGCCCTGGACACCGGCGGCGGCCCGCTGGCCCGGCTGTGGTCCACCGCGCTCAGCGGCATCGTCGACACCCCCTACGTCAAGGCCACCGGCAGCAGCGTCCGCATCTCGCTGCCGAAGGGCGAGAGCCTGCCGGAGACCACCCTGGAGTGGCACATCCCGAGGTGGAGCAACACCCTCGAACGGGACCGCGCCCGCCCCTACTTCATCGCCTACGCGGCCGCCATGTCCCTGCAGTTCCTCGAAGAGGCCATGGGCCTGGTCCGCGCCGGCGACACCAAGGTCTTCGAGAACTACGAGGTACCCGACGAGGCCATCGGCTGCGGCTTCCACGAGGCGGTGCGCGGTGTCCTCTCCCACCACCTGGTGATCAAGGACAAGAAGATCGCCAACTACCACCCGTACCCGCCCACCCCGTGGAACGCCAGCCCCCGCGACATGTACGGCACCCCCGGCCCGTACGAGGACGCCGTCCAGGGCCAGCCGATCTTCGAGGAGAACGGCCCCGACGACTTCAAGGGCGTCGACATCATGCGCACCGTCCGCAGCTTCGACCCGTGCCTGCCGTGCGGTGTCCACATGTACGTCGGCAAGGGCAAGACCCTGACCACCCTGCACTCACCGACGTACGGAGCGAACCATGGCTGAGTCCGGCGCGCCACGACTGGCCGCCCCGGACGTCGAGGCCCGGCTCGCCCGCCTCGACGAGGTCCTGGAGAGCCTGGAGTCCGCGCCCGGCCCCACCACCCGCCCGGCGACCGAGGCGGTACGGCTGCTCACCGAGGTCTACGGCGAGGCACTGGCCCGCGTCCTGGACCTCGCGGACGCCGCTCTGGCCGAACGCCTCGCCGACGACGAGCTGCTCGACCACCTGCTGGTCCTGCACGACATCCACCCCGAGCCCGCCGAGCGCCGGGCGGCCCGCGCGGTCGAGCGGCTGCGCCCCGCGGTGCGCGAACGCGGCGGCGACGTCGAGTGGGCCGGTGTCGAGGGCCAGGTGGCCCGGGTGCGCCTCAGCTCCGGCGGCGGGTGCGGCTCGGGGTGCGGCTCCGGCGCGGTCGACGTCACCGACGCGGTACGGGCGGCCGTGCTCGCCGCCGCTCCGGAACTGACGGCCGTGGAACCGCTGCCGGCCGCCCCCGGCCGGCGCCAGGCGCCGGCCTTCGTCCCGCTGGCCACCCTCACGCACCGGGGCACACCGTGACCACGGACGGCGCCCTGGCCCGCCTCATCCGCTCCTCGGCCGACCGCACCGCGACGGACGAGGCGGAAGTGTGCGACCTGTGCGCCGCGCCGGTGGCCGGTGACCACGCCCACCTCTACGACACCGCGAAGGACGAGGTGCACTGCGCCTGCGGCCCCTGCTCGGTGCTGTTCGACCGGGGTGGAGCGGGCGACGGCCACTACCGGCTGGTGCCCCGGCGCCGGACCCGGCTGCCCCGGGTCGACACGGCCGTCCTGGGCGTACCCGTCGGACTGGTCTTCTTCGTGCCCCGGGCGGACGGCACGGTCACCGCCCAGGGGCCCAGCCCGGCGGGTGCCATGCGGTGGGAGGTGGACGCCTCGGCCTGGCAGCGGCTGGCCGAGACGTGTCCACAGCTCGCCGGCGTGGAACCCGAGGTGGAGGCACTGCTGGTGAACACCGTCCACGGCCTCGACCACCACTGGATCGTCCCGATCGACGACTGCTACCGGATGGTCGCCGTCGTACGGCGGGAATGGCGGGGCCTGTCCGGCGGCGGCCGGATCTGGCCGGCCGTCGAACAGTTCTTCGGGGAGCTCGCCGAGCGGCCGTGAGCGTACCGCGCGCGGCGGAGACGAGGAAGGAGATCACCCATGGGCACCATCAGAGTGGGCAAGGCCCAGGCAAGGCCCGACACCCCCCGGCACGTGACCGGAATGCACCAGGGCAACAGGGGCCGGTACAAGGACCAGACCGGTCACCACGCGGACGGCACCTCCGACGCGCGCCGGTCCACCGGGATCCACTGGAAGCGGCACGACGCCCTCGCGGAGTCCATGCCGAACATCTCGCCGGGATGACACACAGCTGGGAGTCGCCGCAATGAACGTCCAACTGGCACGTACGTCCGCCACCGCGGGCAGAGGAGCCGCGATGAGCGGCCGACGGGTGCTGAAGGCGGAGGCCGTCGTGATGGGCGCCGCCGCGCTGGCCCTGCTGGCCTGGGAACTGCCCAGCCTGCGGCGGGAGATGCGGATCTGGCGCATGGCCGGCGGATTCCGCGCCGGCCACCGCTACCCGTGAGCCGGCCGTGCACGAACTGTCCGTCGCGACCGCGATCGTCGAGCGGGCCGGGGAACTGGCCCGGGCCGACGGGACGGACACCGTTGCCGCGGTGACCGTCAGAGTCGGCGAACTGGCCGGGGTCGTCCCCGACGCCCTGGACTTCGCCTTCGAGGTGGCCCGCGACGGCACCGCCCTCGCCACGGCCCGCCTCGTGGTCGAGCAGGTGCCCGCGCAGGCGTGGTGCGAGCCGTGCACCGAGGAGTTCGCGGTGGGCATGCCACCGTTCTTCTGGTGCCCGCGCTGTGACCGGCCCTCCACCGAGCTGCGCAGCGGCCGGGAACTGGAGATCACCGCGATCGAACCGGCCATGCCCTGATACGACGGGGCCCCGCCGGTGCACGCACGCACCGGCGGGGCCCCGTCACGCCCGTCAGCAGATGCGCGGCAACTGCTCGCCCAGCGGCAGGTCCACCACCCTGGTGCCGCCGAGGCCGGTGGCGACCACGACCATGCCGGGGTGGTCGGCGACACACTCGCCGATCAGCGCGGCCCCGGCGCCCTGCGGATGGGCGCGCATCGCCGCGAGGACCTCCTCGGCGGCCGACGGCGGCACGAAGGCGACCAGCCGACCCTCGTTGGCCACGTACAGGGGGTCGAGCCCAAGAAACCCGCAGGCGTTCGCCACCGCGTCCGGCACCGGAACGTCCCGCTCGCGCAGCCGCACACCGGTCCCGGAAGCACGGGCGATCTCGTTGAGGGCCGCCGCCAGACCACCTCTGGTGGGATCCCGCAGCACATGGATGTCCGCGGTGACGGCCAGCATCGCCGCCACCAGATCCGCCAGCGGCGCCGTGTCGCTGGCGACCTCCACCCCGAACTCCAGCCCTTCCCGGACGCTCATGATCGCGACTCCGTGCAGCCCGATCGGCCCGCTGACGATGACGGCGTCCCCGGGCCGCGCCTGCTGCGGCCGGATGTCCACCCCGTCGGGCACGACCCCCACCCCTGCCGTGGTGACGTACACCCCGTCACCGTGCCCGGACTCCACCACCTTGGTGTCACCCGTCGCGATCGTGACCCCCGCGGCCTCGGCCGCCGCCCCCATGGCCCGCGCGACCCCCTCGACCACGGTCAGCTCCACGCCCTCCTCCAGCACGAAGGCGGCGGAGAGGTACGCGGGCCTGGCACCGCTCATCGCCAGGTCGTTGACGGTGCCGTTGACCGCGAGGTCACCGAGGCAGCCGCCGGGAAAGAACAGCGGCCGGACCACGTACGAGTCGGTGGAGAACGCCAGCCGCGCCCCGCCCAGCTCCAGGACGGCGGAGTCGGTGAGCGCGGCGAGGGTGGCGTTGCCGTAGGCGGGGGCGAAGACCTGCTCCATCAGCTCGGCCGACAGGGCCCCTCCGCCACCGTGCCCCATCACCACGACCGGCTGGTCGCGCAGGGGAGCGGGGCAGGTCCAGCCGGCCGGGTCGACCACATCGGCGAGTCGTTCAGGCAACGGGGTTCATCTCCTCACGCGCGGACCGGTCGGCCCTCGGCGTCGTCGCGCTCATCCGGCGGTACAGGTAGTAGGCCGCGCAGGCGCCCTCGCTGGAGACCATGGTGGCGCCGAGCGGGGTGCGCGGGGTGCAGGTGGTGCCGAACGCGGCGCACTCGGTCGGCTTGATCAGCCCCTGCAGCACCTCGCCGCTGCGGCACTCGGCGGGCTCCTCGGTACGGATGCCCGAGACGTCGAAGCGGTGCTCGGCGTCGTAGGCGCGGAAGGCGTCCGTCAGCCGCCAGCCGCTCTTAGGGATGCGCCCGATCCCGCGCCAGTTGCGGTCGGTGACCTCGAAGACCTCCTCGATCATGCGCACCGCGGCCGGGTTGCCCTCCGCGCGCACGGCACGCGGGTAGGCGTTCTCCACCCGGTGCTCCCCGCGCTCCAGCTGGCGGACCGCCAGGCGGATGCCCTCCAGGATGTCCAGCGGTTCGAAGCCGGTCACCACCATCGGGACGCGGAACCGCTCGGCGAGCTCCGGGTACTCGGCGGTGCCCATCACGCTGCACACGTGCCCGGCGGCCAGGAAGCCCTGAACCCGGCAGCTCGGTGCCGTCATGATGGCCTCGACGGCCGGGGGCACCCGCACGTGGGAGACCAGCAGACTGAAGTTGGGCAGGCCCTCACGGCGCGCCTGGTGCACGGCCATGGCGTTGGCGGGGGCCGTCGTCTCGAAGCCGATGGCGAAGAACACCACCTCGCGGTCCGGGTTGCGGCGGGCCAGCTCCAGGGCGTCGAGCGGTGAGTAGACCACCCGGACGTCACCGCCCTCGCCCTTGACCCGGAACAGGTCGCGGTCGGTGCCCGGAACCCGGAGCATGTCGCCGAAGGAACAGAAGATCACCCCGGGCCGCGCGGCGATCTCCAGTGCCTTGTCGATGACCTCCAGGGGCGTGACGCACACCGGACAGCCGGGTCCGTGGATCAACTCCACCTGCTCCGGAAGCAGTTGGTCGATGCCGTGCCGGATGATCGAGTGCGTCTGCCCGCCGCACACCTCCATCAGGGCCCAGGGCCGGGTGGCGGTGGCGCGGATCTCCTCCAGCAGCCGGCGGGCCAGCTCGGGGTCGTTGAACTCGTCGATGTACCTCACGCGGTTCCCGCCTCCTTCGCCGCCTGCTCCCAGGCGTCCCCGAACTCCTCCTCCAGCAGCCCCAGTTCCTCGAAGAGCTTCAGCGAGGCCAGGGCCGACTCCTCGTCCAGACGCTGGAGCGCGAACCCGACGTGCACGATGACGTACTCACCGACCCGCACATCGGGGACGTACTCCAGGCACGCCTGTTTCTGCACTCCGCCGAAGTCGATCAGCCCGGTGAGCGGGTCGGCGCCGGCCTCGATGGCCACGACCTTGCCGGGCACTGCCAAACACATGGGTCACTCCTTCTGTCGTCCGTGCGCCGCGACCACCAGCTGGCCGAGGGCCAACCCGCCGTCGTTCGGCGGGACTTCGCCGTGCCGCAGCACCGTGAAGCCGTCCCCGGTCAGCAGCCGGGTGCACTCCTGCTCCAGCAGCGCGTTGGCGAAGACCCCGCCGGTGAGGGCGACGGTGATCAGACCGGTGTCCCGGCGCGCCCGCCGGCAGATCTGCTGAACGGCCCGCGCGACGCCCCGGTGGAAACGGGCGGCGAGGACGGGGGCCGGGGTGCCTCGGCGCAGGTCGGCGACGAGGGCGCCGAGCACGGGTGCCGGGTCGCAGGCGCCGTCCGAGAGACCGAAGGTGTACGCCGGCCCGTCCGCGTCCCAGGCCGTCACGGCCGCCGACTCCAGCTCCAGGGCCGCCTGGGCCTCGTACTCGGCGCGATGGCAGACGCCCACCAGGGACGACACGGCGTCGAAGAGCCGGCCCATGCTGGAGGTCGCCACTGTCGCCACCGAGCGGCTCAACTGCGCTTCCAGCAGCAGGAGTTCCCCGGGTTCGCAGGCGGCCACGCAGGGCAGGTCCGGGTCCCAGCGCAGGCCGGCGGTCCACAGCCGGGCCAGCGCCAGCCGGCAGGGGTTGGCGACACCCGCGTCCCCGCCGGGGAGCGGGGCAGGGGTCAGACGGCCGTAGCGCCGGAAGCCCGCGTAGTCGGCGAGCAGGATCTCGCCGCCCCACACGGTGCCGTCGTCGCCGTAGCCGGTGCCGTCGAACGCGACACCGATGACGGGGGTGGTGCCGTCGAGGCCGTGCTCGGCCATCGCCGAGGCGACATGCGCGTGGTGGTGCTGGACGAACACCGGAGTGGCCACGGGCATCCGGGACGCCCGCCGCCGCGCCCACCGCGCCGAGTGGTATCCCGGGTGCCGGTCCGCGGCGACCAGTTCCGGGCTCACGCCGGTCAGGCTGCTCATATGGGACTCCGCCCGCCGGACCGCCTCCAGCGTGGTCAGGTCGCCCATGTCGCCGATGTGCGGCCCGAACCAGGCCTGGTCGCCCTCACCCACGCACAGGGCGTTCTTCAGGTCGCCGCCCACCGCGAGCGCCGGCCGCACCGCCACCGGCAGCCGCAGCGGACGGGGCACGTACCCGCGTGAGCGGCGCAGCACCTGCTCGCCGCCGTCGGCGCGCACCCGCAGCAGGGAGTCGTCGCACGGCGAGGCGATGACGCGGTCGTGGGCGAGCCATGCGTCGGCCAGCCCGGCCAGCCGGGTCAGCGCCTCGTCGTCGTCCGTGACGATCGGCTCCCCCGAGCGGTTGCCGCTCGTCATGACCAGCACCCGCGGGCCCGGCGGATCGCCGGGCAGCCCGAAGAGCAGGGTGTGCACGGGGGTGTACGGCAGCATCACGCCGAGGTGCGGGCTGCCGGGACAGACACCGGGGGCGAGCACCTCGTGCCGTGCGCTTCGGCGCAGCAGGACGATGGGGCGCCGGGGGCCGGTCAGCGCGGCGAGTTCGGCGGGGGAGGGTGCGGCGATCCGGCGGACGGCGTCGAGGTCCGCGCACATCACCGCGAACGGCTTGCCGCCGCGCGCCTTGCGGGTGCGCAGCGTGTCGACGGCCCGTGCGTCGGTGGCGTCGCACGCCAGGTGGTAGCCGCCGAGCCCCTTGACGGCGACGATCCGACCGGCCGCCAGCAGCTCCCGGGCCGCGGCCACCGCCTCGGTGTCCCGCGCGGCGCGGACATCGCCGCCGGCGGCGGGCACCAGGCGCAGCCGGGGACCGCAGTGCGGGCAGGCCACCGGCTGGGCGTGGAAGCGGCGGTCGCCCGGATCGCCGTACTCACGGGCGCAGCGGGGGCACATCGGGAAGCCGGTCATGGTCGTGACCGCCCGGTCGTACGGCATGGCCGTGGCGATGGTGAAGCGGGGCCCGCAGTGGGTGCAGGTGATGAAGGGGTGCCGGTGGCGGCGGTCGGCCGGATCGGCCAGCTCGCGCAGGCAGTCGGCGCAGGTCGCGGTGTCCGGCGGCAGGAGCGTGCGGCCGGGGGAGCGGTCGGTGGACCGGATCGTGAAGGTGTCGTCGGCTCCGATGACGGGCAGGTCCTCGAACCCGACGGCGGTGACCGCGGCCAGCGGTGGCGGCTCCGTGGACAGCCGCGCACAGAAGCGGGCGACACCGTCCGGCGGGCCCTCCACCTCGACGACCACACCGCTCGCGGTGTTGCTCACGAACCCGGCCAGCGCGAGCTCGGTGGCCAGCCGGTGCACGAACGGGCGGAACCCCACTCCCTGCACCGTGCCGCGCACCGTGACCCGGCGGCGTACCGCCTGGTCGACAGGCGCCGTCACGAGACGGGGCTCGCCGCGTGGACGTGTCCGTGCGGGTGCGGCGCGAGCGGGGGCCGGTGGACGGGGGAACCGTCGCGTACGGCGAGCACCAGCTCCAGGAGCGCGTCGACGCCCTCACCGCTGCGGGCGCAGGACCGCAGCACCCGTACGCCGGGGTTCACGCGCTGCACGCTCGCCTCGAAGGCCGCCGCGTCGAAGCCGGCGGGCCCGGCCAGATCGGTCTTGGTGAGCACCACCAGGTGGGCGGAGCCGAACGCCGTGGGGTATTTCAGCGGCTTGTCCTCGCCCTCCGTCACCGCCATGAGAACGATCCGCATGCTCTCGCCGAGGTCGTAGGAGGCCGGGCACACCAGGTTGCCGACGTTCTCCACGAACAGCAGCGTGGTGTCCCCGGGCAGCCAGTCCTCCACGTGGCCGCGCAGTTGCCGGGCCTCCAGATGGCACAGCCCGTCGGTCAGCAGCTGCTTCACCGGCGCCCCGGAGCGGGCGAGCCGGTGGGCGTCGTTCTCGGTCGCCAGGTCCGCGGTGAGGGCGGCCACCGGGACGTGCCGCTCCACCGCCCGGGCCAGCACCCGCCCGAGCAGCTCGGTCTTGCCGCTGCCCGGACTGGACAGCAGGTTGACCACGCCGACCCCGCGCCGGGCCAGTTCGGCACGCAGGCTCGCGGCCAGGCCGTCGTTCTTCGCCAGGACGGCCTGTGTGACCTCGTCCACGGACTCGCACATGGGCGCTGCTCCTCGCGGTCGAATGCGGTACGAACCGGGATACCGGTCCGCTATCGATCCTGCGTGCCACCGCCGACCGCGCCCCGGAGCCCGGCCGGGGACAGGGCGGCGGATTCGTCCGGGCGGCTCAACGAAGCAGTGGCCGCCGGGTCGGCCAGCAGGACCGGAACCATGCGGTGCAGGGCCGCGACGGCCCGCTCCACCGCGTCGCGCACCGTCGCGCTCATCCCGGGGGCGATGTCCTCGTCACCGCGGGGCAGCACCTCGGGTTCGCAGGCGAGGACGAGGACGCGGGGGAGCGGTTCGTCGCCCAGGTGGGCCGCCAGGGCCAAAACCTTCGCCGGATCCATACCGTGCGCCTCGGGCGGGCAGCCGCCCGCGGCACGGTCGGGGAGGTCCGGCTCGACCAGCGTGAGGGTGCCCGGCCGGTGCCCCCGGGCCGCCGCGTCGACCAGGAGCACCGTGTCGTGGCCCGCGAGGAGTTCGTAGGCGAGATCCATCCCGCGGATGCCGAAGTCCCGCACCCGCACCTCGGCAGGCAGCGGGCGCCGGTCCAGGGCGCGGATCACCTCGGGGCCGAAGGCGTCGTCGGCGAGGAAGATGTTGCCGACCCCCGCCACCAGCAGCCGCGCGCTCATCGCGCGCCCGCGATGGCCAGCGGATCGGGGGAGCCGCCCGGCTGCTTGCGGACGAACGCCGAACGCAGGGCGTGGTAGGGGGCGTGCGGATCGAAGAGGATCGCGCGCATACGGGCCAGTTCGTCCCGCCGGTACTCGGCGAGCGGGTGCCGCTCCTCGCTCGCGCGGCGGACCGCGGCCTTCGCGGCGACCCGGCGCGCCAGGTCCGGCTCGTCGGCGAGCGCGGCCGCCAGGTGCTCGACCTCGGCGCCGAACTCCTGCGCCGACACATGCACCAGACGGTTGACCAGGCCGATCTCCAGGGCGTTCGCGGAACTCACCGGCAGTGCCTCGGTCACCAGCCGCTCAGCCGTCTCGGCTCCGACGCGGCGCGGCAGCGTGTACGTCCAGAACTCGGAGCCGTACAGGCCCATCCTGCGGTAGTGCGGGTTGAGGACGGCGCCCGAGCGGCACCACACCTCGTCGGCGGCCAGGGCCAGCATCACGCCGCCGGCCGCGGCGTTGCCGCCCAGCGCCGCCACCACCAGGCGGTCGGTGGTGCGCAGCACGGCTTCGACCAGGTCGTTCATGGCGTTGAGGTTGGCCCAGGATTCGCCGGCCGGGTCGGCGGCCGCCTCGATGACGTTCAGATGGATGCCGTTGGAGAAGAAGTCACGGCTGCCGCCGAGGACGAGCACCCGGGTCGGACGGGTGAGCGCGTACCGGTAGGCGGCGAGCAGCCGACGGCAGTGACTGGTGCTCATCGCCCCGCCGGGGAACGAGAAGGCGAGGAAGCCGACATCGCCGTGCTGCCGGTACCGGATGTCGGACCAGGTGAGCCTGCCGGGGGAGAGTTCGAGGGGCGCGGCGACCTCGGTGAGCCGCAGCTGTGCCGCTTTCGGGAGTGAGGCCAGCACGGAGGCGGCCGGACGGCGGAACGGCGCCGGGTCGCCGGAGTTCTTGCGGGGGCGCAGCTCGGGGATCCACACCGCGCCGTCCACCGTGGCCCGGCAGATCGCCCCGGCGCGTGTGGCGAGCAGGTCACCGGGGCGTCCCCGCAGCCGGTCCTCGGGGTGTCCGCCGTGCAGGAACACCTCCTGGCCGAGGAGTTCGTCCAGTACCCCCGGCTGGGAGTCGGCGCCCCGGAGCTTGCGCAGGACCGTCGCGGTGCTGTCCTCGTCCCAGTCGATCCGGCGCCGCTCCTGGCGCAGGAAGTCCCGCCACACCACGCGGATCGAGGGGTCGCTCTGGGCCTGCGGCTTGAACGATCCTTCGGCGTAGCGCCGCACGGCCAGCAGGACCGCGGCCGAGGCGGCGTCGGACACCTCGCCCCGGTACAGGTCGCTCTTGCCGACCGGCGGCACCGGGAAGGTGCGGGCGGCCCACACGTCCCCCGCGTCCATGGCCGCCTGGGCCTGGAGCACCGTCACTCCCCAGTGCGAGGCCTCCTCGGCGATCGCCCAGTCCAGCGAGGACGGGCCGCGGTCACCGGGTGGTCCGGGATGCACGATGAGGCAGGTGTGCTCCCGCCACACGTCCTCCGGCAACGCCGTCTTGAGCATGGGAGCGATGATCAGCTCCGGGCGGGAGGCGCGTACGGCGGCCCGCACGGCATCGGCGCCGTGCGAGGCGAGTACGACGTCCACCCGGTGCCCCTGGTCCGACAGTTCCGCGTACACGCGCTGGGACAGGCTGTTGAACGCGCTGGCGACGAGCAAGATCTCCATGACGGGGATGTTCGCCGGTTTACCGAGGGCCGAGAAGGACCACGGCGGCGTTTCGCCGGCCATGAGGGCATCTCTTCCGCCAATCGGATTGCATGAACGGACGCGGGGGCCGTTCGCGTACGTCCTACTTGCTGTGCACGATCTGGATCAGGTTGCCGCAGGTGTCGTCCAGGACGGCGGCGGTGAGGGAGCCCATCTCCAGCGGCTCCTGGGTGAAGTGCACGCCCAGCGCGCGCAGCCGCTCGAACTCCGCCCGCACGTCGTCCACGGCGAAGGAGGCGGCCGGGATGCCGTCCTGGGCCAGCGCCGTCTTGTACGGCTGCACCGCGGGGTGGCCCGAGGGTTCGAGCAGGAGTTCGGTCCCGTCGGGCTCCTCCGGCGAGACCACGGTCAGCCACCGGTCCGTGCCCACCGGCACGTCGTGCTTCTTCACAAAGCCCAGTACGTCGGTGTAGAAGCGCAGCGCTTGCTCCTGGTCGTCGACGAAGACGCTGGTGATGTGGATCCTCATGAGGTGCTCTCCGGGGTTTCGGGCCTGAGCCACCGGGTGACGAGGCGCTCAAGCGGTTCGGTGGTGAGGTCGTGGAACTTGTAGCGGCCCTGGCGCCGGGTGCGGACCAGTCCCGCCGCCTCCAGCACGGCGAGGTGCTGGCTGATCGCCTGGCGGGACGATCCCAGGCCGTGCTTGGTCGTGAGCCGCGCGCAGATCTCGAACAGTGTCTGACCGTTCCGCTCCGTCAGCTCGTCGAGGATCTTTCTGCGGGTCGGGTCGGCGAGGGCTTTGAAGATGTCGTCCGGCACGCCACCACCATAGGCAAGTAGCCGCTTGCCTATCAAGGGTCTGCCCGGTCGTGGCGGGCTCGGTTCGGAGGGCTGCACACCGTTCACCTCGCCGGCCGCCTCGCGGGACCTGGCCGAGGCCCGGTCCGCCGTCGCAGCCGTGACCGTGTTCGGCCCCCGCTTCGTGGGGGTGAAGGCGGCACGACCATCCGGACGCGGACGGCGCGGCGTGTGGTGCGGCCGTGTCACGTGTGGTGTGCGCTGGGACGCCAGGAAGGTCCACCCGCCAAGGAGGCACAGGGCATGCTCGGACAATCGCAGGCGTTCAGCGGCTTCTCGGTCGACGACCTCGACGAGGCCCGCCGGTTCTACGGCGAGGTCCTCGGCCTGGACGTGGAGGAGACCGGGCAGGGGGAGATGCGGATGCTGACCCTCAAGCTCGGCAGTGGCGCACGGGTCTTCGTCTACCCCAAGGAGGGGCACACCCCCGCGACGTTCACGATCCTGAACTTCCCGGTGGACGACATCGAGGCGGCCGTCGCCGAACTGGAGCGACGGGGCGTCGGCCTTGAGCGCTACCCCGGGTTCGACCACGACGACAAGGGCGTCGTCCGGGTCGGCGACGGAGGTCCCGCGGCGATCGCATGGTTCACCGACCCCGCCGGGAACGTGCTCGCCGTACTGCAGGAGGACTGATCGGCCGAGCGGCGCGGGCCGCGCTCCGCCGTCGTGGCGGGGTGAGGGCTCGGCCACCGCACGACGCGGGACCACCCCGAGCCCGGGACGACCTCAGCCGTTCCTCCGGCCCGCGGACGAGGAGCCTTGCCGTGGCCCACGGCCCCGGCGCCGCGCTGCGCGCGCACGCAGCGGCACCTCGTGGAACACCGGCGGGAACCTGGTCGCTCCTCAGCGCCGGCCCCAGCACGGTCACCGGCCCGCGCGAGGCCCCGACGGCTCCCTCGCGTCCCCGCATTCCCGCGTCCGGGCAACGACACGGACGCGGGGGCCCGGTTCTGATCCTCGGGTCCCCCGGGTTCGGTGCGGAAGCCGGCCGGGAACCGGGCCGAAGGCTACCGAGCCCCGTACACCGGCTGCGGCGCCTCCGCCCGTGCCAGCAGTTTCAGCGCCGCCTCGCCCACCTCGGCGGGGCTCCAGCGGGCGCCCCTGTCCACGGTCGGCCCAGGGCGCCAGCCCTCCATGACGGTGATACGGCCGCCCTCGGCCTCGAAGACCCGGCCGGTCACGCCGGCCGAGGCGGCGGAGCCCAGCCAGACCACGAGCGGGGAGACGTTCTCCGGCGCCATGGCGTCGAAACCGCCGTCCGCGGGGGCGGCCATGGTGCCCGCGAAGGTCCGCTCGGTCATGCGGGTGCGGGCCGCCGGGGCGATGGCGTTGACCTGCACGCCGTAGGGGCGCGTCTCGGCCGCGGCGACCAGGGTCAGGCCGACGACACCGGCCTTGGCGGCCGAGTAGTTGCCCTGGCCGACGCTGCCGAGCAGCCCGGCACCGGAGCTGGTGTTGATCACCCGCGCCGAGGGGGTGCGGCCCGCCTTCGCCTCGGCCCGCCAGTGCGCGACGGCGTGCTTCAACGGCAGGAAGTGGCCCCTGAGATGAACCCGCATCACCGCGTCCCAGTCGTCCTCGCCGAGGTTGACCAGCATGCGGTCGCGCAGGAACCCGGCGTTGTTGACGAGCGTGTCGAGGCGGCCGTACGTGTCCAGGGCGAGGCGCACGAGGGAGGCGGCGCCGTCAGCCGTGGTGATGTCGCCGGTGTGGGCGACCGCCCTCCCGCCCAGCGCCCGGATCTCGTCGACGACCCGCTGTGCGGGCCCGGCGGCTCCCCCGCTGCCGTCCAGGCCGACGCCGAGGTCGTTGACGACGACCTCGGCGCCCTCGGCGGCGAAGGCCAGGGCGTGCGCGCGGCCGAGCCCGCGGCCCGCCCCGGTGACGGCGACGACACGGTCGCTGCACAGTCCGGTCATGGTGGCGAAGTCCTTCCGACGATGGGCAGGTGACGGGACGGCCCGGCTGACGGGCCGTGGCGCTCCTCGGCGGCGGTGGCCGCGTCCAGGAACGCCGGCCGCTCCCCGCCGCCGTGCACCAGGAGGCTGGCGCCGCTGATGTAGGAGGCGTGCGCGGAGGCGAGAAAGACGCAGGCGTCCCCGACGTCCGACGGCTCGGCGAGGCGGCCGAGCGGCACGGTGCGCCCGACGGCCGCGACGCCGTCCTCGTCGCCGTAGTGCAGAGGGGACAGCTCGGTGCGGACCATTCCGACGACGAGGGTGTTGACCCGTATCCGCGGGGCCCATTCGACGGCCATGGTCCGCGCCAGGTTCTCCAGACCGGCCTTGGCGGCACCGTACGCCGCCGAACCGGGGGAGGGGCGGCTGCCGCTCACACTGCCGATCATCACGATCGACCCCCCGCCGGACTGGCCGCGCATCACGTCGTACGCGGCGAGCGAGGCGGTGAGCGGGGCGAGCAGGTTCAGCTCCACGACGCGGGCGTGCCGGACCGCCCCGCCCTCGTCGAGCATGCGGTACGGGGTGCCGCCGGCATTGTTGACCAGTGTGTCCAGGCGGCCGTGATCCTCCCGGATCCGGTCGAAGAAGGCGACGGTCGCCTCCTGGTCGCGCAGGTCGACCGGCAGGTACCGGGCCGTGCGCCCACCCGACTCGACCGGTTCCCGCGGGGCGCGGCGGGCACAGACGACGACCTCGGCACCCGCTTGGAGCAGGGCCCGGGCGATGCCCGCACCGACTCCCCGGGTGCCGCCGGTGACGACGGCGACGGACCCCGACAGATCGATGACCGATGCCATTGGACACCTCCCGCGGCGCGTGGACCGCTGCTATCTTCCACCTAACAAACGTTTGGTGGGAAGGGTGCTGATCCGCTCATGGGTGTCTCCGCCTCCGCCCCGAAAGAGGGCGTCGCCGTCGTCGCCGTGGACTTCCCACCCGTCAACGCGCTCCCGGTGCGGGGCTGGTACGACCTCGCCACCGCGATCCGCACCGCCGGGACCGACCCCGACGTGCGGTGCGTGGTGCTCACCGCGGCCGGACGTGGCTTCAACGCCGGTGTCGACATCAAGGAACTGCAGCGCAGCGCCGACAAGAGGGCCCTCGTCGGCGCCAACCGCGGTTGCTTCGAGGCGTTCGCGGCGGTCTACGACTGCGAGGTCCCGGTCGTCGCGGCCGTCCACGGCTTCTGCCTGGGCGGTGGGATCGGTCTGGTCGGCAACGCGGACGCGATCGTGGCGAGCGACGACGCGACCTTCGGGCTGCCCGAGCTGGACCGGGGCGCGCTGGGCGCGGCCACCCACCTGGCCCGCCTGGTCCCGCAGCACCTGATGCGGGCCCTGTACTACACCTCGCGCACGGTCACCGCCGCCGAGCTGCACCGGCACGGATCGGTGTGGCGGGTGGTGCCGCGCGAGCAACTGCACGCGGTGGCACTGGAGTTGGCCCGTGAGGTCGCCGCCAAGGACGGCTCCCTCATCCGCCTCGCCAAGGCCGCGATCAACGGCATCGACCCGATCGACGTCCACCGCAGCTACCGCTTCGAGCAGGGCTTCACCTTCGAGGCGAACCTCAGCGGCGTCGCCGACCGCGTACGCGACACGTTCGGCACCACCGGCGGCGCCGGGACCTCCGGGAAGGGGCGGCGGACGTGAGCAGGGACAAGACGATGACCGCCGAGCAGGTCGTCGGCCGGCTGGACAGCGGCATGACGATCGGCATCGGCGGCTGGGGATCACGACGCAAGCCGATGGCCCTGGTGCGGGCACTGCTGCGCTCCGGCATCACAGACCTCACCGTCGTCTCCTACGGCGGCCCGGACATCGGCCTCCTCGCCGCCGCCGGGCGGATCCGCACCCTTGTCGCCGCCTTCGCGACCCTGGACTCCATCCCGTTGGAGCCGCACTTCACGGCGGCCCGGCAGCAGGGCGACCTGGAGCTGGTGGAGCTGGACGAGGCCATGTTCATGTGGGGCCTGACGGCCGCGGCACACCGGTTGCCCTTCCTGCCGATCCGGGCCGGTCTCGGCTCGGACGTCATGCGGGTCAACCCCCGCCTGCGTACGGTCACTTCGCCCTACGAGGACGCAGAGGAACTCGTCGCGGTCCCGGCCCTGCGGCTGGACGCGGCCCTCGTCCACCTCAACCGTGCGGACCCGTACGGCAACGCCCAGTACCTGGGTCCCGACCCCTACTTCGACGACCTGTTCTGCCAGGCCGCCGATGCCGCCTACGTCTCCTGCGAGCGGATCGTGGACACCGCGGACCTGCTGAAGGACGCCGGCCCGCAGACCCTGCTGGTGCAACGGCCCTTCGTGACCGGGGTGGTGGAGACACCGAACGGAGCGCACTTCACCTCCTGCGTCCCCGACCACGACCGCGACGAGTCCTTCCAGCGGGCCTACGCGCGGGCCGCCCGCGACCCGCGGTCCTGGCGGGACTTCACCGAGCGCTTCCTCTCGGGTGACGAGGACGCCTATCAGGCGGCGGTGGCGGCATTCCACGAGGAGGCAGCCGAGGACGCGGCCGGGGAGGTGGCCCGATGACGGTCACCCGGGCCGAGTACTGCGTGGTGGCCTGTGCCGAAGCCTGGCGGGACGCCGGTGAGATCCTGGCCGCGCCGATGGGCACCGTCCCGGCGATCGCGGCCCGGCTGGCGAAGCTGACCTTCGCCCCCGACCTGCTCCTGACCGACGGTGAGGCGCTGCTGACGGCTGACGTCCCGGCGATGGGCGCAAGGGCCCAAAGGATCGAGGGCTGGCTGCCGTACCGCCGGCACCTGGCCCTGGTCGCCACCGGGCGTCGGCACGTGATGATGGGCGCCGCCCAGATCGACCGGCACGGCAACCAGAACATCTCCTGCATCGGCGACTGGGCCCGCCCGAAACGGCAGCTGCTGGGAGTGCGCGGAGCTCCTGTCAACACCCTCAACAACCCCACCAGTTACTGGATCCCCCGGCACTCCACGAGGGTGTTCGTCGCGCGCGTCGACATGGTCTGCGGTGTCGGCCACGACCGTGCCGCCGAGGCCGGACCCTCCGCGACCCGCTACCACCACCTGACTCAAGTCGTCAGCGATCTCGGCGTGTTCGACTTCCGGACACCGGATCGGACGATGCGGGTACGCTCCTTGCACCCCGGTGTCACCGCCGAACAGGTCACCACGGCCACCGGCTTCGCACTGACCGTGCCGCGGGAGACACCCCGCACCCGTGAGCCCACGTCCGAGGAGCTGCGGCTGATCCGCGAGGTCGTCGACCCCGGAGGGCTGCGCGAGGGCGAGGTGCCGGCGGCATGACCGGCCCGGCCCTCGACACGGCGCTGACCAAGCTGGTCGGCGTACGGCACCCGCTCGTGCAGACGGGCATGGGCTGGGTGGCCGGCCCCCGCCTGGTGTCCGCCACCGCGAACGCCGGCGCGCTCGGCATCCTCGCCTCCGCCACCATGACCGTGGCACGGCTCCGCGCGGCGGTCCGTGAGGTCCGGTCCCGTACCGACGCGCCCTTCGGGGTCAATCTGCGGGCGGACGCCTGCGACGCGGCCGAGCGGGTCCGGATCATCGTCGACGAGGGCGTGAAGGTCGCCTCGTTCGCGCTGGCGCCCTCGCGGGAGCTGATCGCCCGGCTCAAGGACGCCGGTGTCGTCGTCATCCCGTCCGTCGGCGCGCGGCGGCACGCGGAGAAGGTCGCGGAGTGGGGCGTGGACGCGGTGGTGGTGCAGGGGGCGGAGGGGGGCGGGCACACCGGCGGCGTCGCCACCAGTGTCCTGCTCCCGCAGGTCGTGGACGCGGTGGACATCCCGGTGATCGCGGCCGGCGGCTTCCACGACGGGCGCGGCCTGGTCGCGGCGCTCGCGTACGGAGCCGCGGGCATCGCCATGGGCACCCGCTTCCTGCTCACCTCCGACAGCACCGTCCCCGACCCGGTCAAGGCCCGCTACCTGGCCGCCGCCGTCCAGGACGTCACCGTCACCAGCGAGGTCGACGGCCTGCCCCACCGGATGCTGCGCACCGAACTCGTCGACGCGCTGGAGCGCTCCGGCCGGGCCGCGTCCCTGTGGCGCGCGGTCCGCCACGCCGCCGCCTTCCGGCACGAGACCGGCATGACCTGGGCGGCGATGGTCCGCGACGGCCTGGCGATGAAGCACGGCAGGCAGCTGACGTGGAGTCAGGTCCTGCTCGCCGCCAACACCCCCATGCTGCTCAGGGCCGCGATGGTCGACGGCCGCACCGACCTCGGCGTGATGGCCTCCGGACAGGTCGCCGGGGTGATCCACGACCTGCCGTCCTGCGCCGAACTCGTGGACCGGATCATGGCCGAGGCGCATGCCACGCTCAACCGGCTGCCCCGATCGGCGTGAGCGCCGCGGGCCCTGCCTTCTCCTTCCTTGACCTGAAGCGAAGTCGAGGTTCTAGCGTGCGGTGACATCGGCGTGATCAACGGCCCGCGACAGGAAGAAGACGATGATGATCCTCGTGGCCGGGGCGACCGGAAACATCGGCAGCGCTCTGCTGAGGCGACTGCACCGGCGGGGTGCCGCGCCGGTCCGGGGCCTCACGCGTGACGCGGCACGGGCCTCGTTCCCCGAGGGCGTCGAGGCCGTCGAGGGAGATCTCGGGCAGGCGGAGTCACTGGGACCCGCGCTGGAAAAGGTGCGTTCGCTGTTCCTGCTGTCGGGCACGGGCGGCGGGACGGAGGAGGTCGTGACCGCGGCCCGGCAGGCGGGTGTGGACCATGTGGTGCTGGTGTCCTCGATCACGGTGCAGACGCATCCGCACCTGCCCGCGGCCCGGGAGAACCTGGCCGCCGAACGCGCACTTCGCGGCAGCGGCATGGACTGGACGATCCTGCGGCCGACGCAGTTCGCCTCGAACACCCTGTGGTGGGCCCCGTCGATCCGGGAACACGGACAGGTGCGGGCGCCGTACGCGGACGTCGGACTGCCCGCCATCCACCCGGCGGACGTCGCCGCGGTGGCCGCCACGGCACTGACCGAACCGGGCCACCGCGGCCGGACGTACGCACTGACCGGACCCGAACGCGTCACGGCCCGGCGGCAGAGCGCGGCCATCGCCGTCGCCACGGGCCGGGACATTTCCTTCGCGGAGATCGGCCGGGAGGAGGCGCACACGTGGATGGCCTCCTTCATGGGGGACGCGACCGCGAGCGCCGTGCTCGACCTGATGGGCGGTGACGTCAACGACGACCTGCTGAAGGTGCGCGACACGGTGCCCCGGATCACCGGCTCCCCGGCGAGGCCGTTCGAGCAGTGGGCCGCGGAGAACGGTGCCGCCTTCCGCTGAGCCGGCTCCCCGCCCGCGCCCCGGCCGCCGGACGACGCGCCACGCAGGCCCACGGACCGGATCAGAGCCGTTCGATGATCGTGACGTTGGCCTGGCCGCCGCCCTCGCACATCGTCTGCAGGCCGAACCGGCCGCCCGTGCGCTCCAGTTCGTGCAGCAGCGTCGTCATCAGCCTGGTGCCGGTGGCACCCAAGGGGTGGCCCAGCGCGATGGCCCCGCCGTTGACGTTGACCTTCTCCGGGTCGGCGCCGGTCTCCTTCAGCCAGGCCAGCACCACCGGCGCGAACGCCTCGTTGATCTCGACCAGGTCGATGGCGTCGAGCGTCATCCCGGACTTCTTCATCGCGTACGCCGTCGCCGGTATCGGCGCGGTCAGCATGCGGATCGGGTCCTCGCCGCGCACCGAGAGGTGGTGGACGCGGGCGCGCGGGGTCAGAGCGTGCTCCCGTACGGCCCGTTCGCTCGCCAGCAGCATGGCGGACGCGCCGTCGGAGACCTGGGAGGAGCACGCGGCGGTGATGCTGCCGCCCTCGATGACCGGCTTCAGGGCGGCCATCTTCTCCAGGCTGGTGTCGCGGCGCGGCCCCTCGTCGGCCGTGATGTCCCCGTAGGGCACGGTCTCGCGGTCGAAGCGCCCCTCGTCGACGGCGCGGACGGCCCGCCGGTGCGAGCGCAGCGCGAACTCCTCCATGTCCGTACGGGAGATGCCCCACTTCGCGGCGATCATCTCGGCGCCCGCGAACTGGTTGACGGGCCGGTCACCGTACCGGGCTCGCCAGCCCTCCGAGCCGGCGAAGGGGCCCTTTGTCAGACCGAGCGGCTCGGCGGCCTGGCGGGTCGCGAACGCGATCGGGATCATCGACATGTTCTGCACGCCGCCGGCGACGACCAGGTCCTGCGTGCCCGACAGCACCGCCTGGGCGGCGAAGTGCACGGCCTGCTGCGAGGAGCCGCACTGCCGGTCCACCGTCACGCCCGGCACCTCCTCGGGCAGGCCGGCGGCCAGCCAGCAGGTACGGGCGATGTCACCGGCCTGCGGTCCGACGGTGTCCAGACAGCCGAGGACGACGTCCTCGACGGCCGCCGGGTCGACGCCCGAGCGCTCCATCAGGGCCTTGAGCACGTGTGCGCCGAGATCGGCGGGATGCACGGCGGACAGTCCGCCGCCCCGCCTGCCGACCGGGGTGCGGACCGCTTCGACGATGTATGCCTCGGCCATGACCACTCCTCTTCCCTCACCGTGTCATTCGCGCAGCGTGATGCCCTCCAGCACCATCGACAGGTACTGACGGGCGATCTCCTCCGGGCTGTGCTGTCCGCCCGGCCGGTACCAGGACGCGGCCACCCAGACGGTGTCGCGCAGGAAGCGGTACGTGAGCCGGACGTCGAGGTCGGCGCGGAAGGCCCGCTCGGCCACTCCGCGCTCCAAAGTGCCCAGCCACGCCTTCTCGAACCTCACCTGCGACTCGACGAGATAGGCGAAGCGCGGCTGGTTCCGCAGGTGCTTGGACTCCTTCTGGTAGATGGCGACGGCGGCATGGTGCCGGTCGATCTCCCGGAAGGACTCGGTGACGAGGGCCTGGACCGTCTCCCGGGGACCGAGACCGGCGGCGAGCACGGCGTCGTAGCGGGCCCACAGGTCGTCCAGGAAACCGGAGAGGATCTCGTCGAGCATCGACTCCTTGGAGTCGAAGTGGTAGTAGAGGCTGCCCGCGAGCATCCCGGCCTCGTCCGCGATCCTGCGCACCGTGGTGGCGCGGTAGCCCTGCGCGGCGAAGACCTCGGCGGCGGCGGCCAGGATCTCCTCGCGTCGTTCGGGCGCGGCGCTCATCGCCGTCTTCTTGCGGTCACTGTTGCTGTTCGGCACCGGATCATTGTCGCCTCACGCATGCCGGCTGCTGACCGAGACGACCTCGCCGGTCATGTACGACGAGTAGCCGGAGGCGAGGAAGACGATCACGTTGGCCACCTCCCACGGCTCGGCGTACCGTCCGAACGCCTCCCGGGCGGTCAGCTCCTCCAGCAGCTCGGGGGTGGTCACCTTCACCAGGTGCGGATGCATGGCGAGACTCGGCGCGACGGCGTTGACGCGGACACCGAACTCGGCGGCCTCCAGCGCCGCACACCGGGTGAGCGCCATGACCCCGGCCTTCGCGGCGGCGTAGTGCGCCTGCCCCTTCTGGGCCCGCCAGCCGGCCACCGAGGCGTTGTTCACGATCACCCCGCCGCCCGGGCCGCCGGCCTTCATACGGCGCAGAGCCGCACGGGTGCAGCGAAAAGTGCCGTTCAGCGTGACGTCGAGGACCTTCGCCCACTGCTCGTCCGTCATGTCGACGAGATCGGCCGTGCCACCGAGCCCGGCGTTGTTCACGACGATGTCCAGCCGGCCGAAGCGCTCCTGCGCGAGGTCGAACAGCGCGGCGACCTGCCCCTCGTCGGTGACGTCGCAGGGGAGCGCCGCCACCCGGTCCGCGCCGAAGGCGTCGGCCAGCTCCGCCGCGGACGCCTTCAGCCGGCGGGCGTGCGCGTCGGACACGACGACCCGCGCGCCCTCCTCCAGCAGCCGCCGCGCGGTCGCGCCACCGATCCCGGCGCCCGCCGCGGCGGTGACGACGGCACCGCGCCCGCTCAGCAGCTCGTGGCCGGGCACGTACGGCGGCGGTGTGGTGGTCAACGCGCCTCCTCCTTCGGCAGGTCGAGCTCCCGGCGGTCCCAGGGCGGCTCTCGACGGCTGACGCCCCGCCAGATAATCTACCAAACACTTGTTAGGGAAAGGAGGGGTCGATGCCGACCGCCCCGACGGCCCCCGAGGAGCCGGTGCGCTACGAACGCCGCGGACCCGTCGCCGTGGTCACGATGAACCGCCCCGAGTACCGCAACGCCCAGAACTCGGCCATGACCTACGCCCTGGACCACGCCTTCTACCGGGCGGCCGAGGACGACGAGGTCAAGGTCGTCGTCCTCGCGGGGGAGGGGCGGCACTTCTCGGCCGGACACGACATCGGCACCCCGGAGCGCGACGCCCACCTCCCGTTCGAGCGCAGGGCCGGGCTGTGGTGGGACCACTCCGACAAACAGGGCGCGGAGAGCCGCTTCGCCCGGGAGTCCGAGGTGTACCTGGGCATGTGCCGGCGCTGGCGGGAGCTCCCGAAGCCGTCCATCGCCTCCGTGCAGGGCGCGTGCGTCGCGGGCGGGCTGATGCTGGCCTGGGTGTGCGACCTGATCGTCGCCTCCGAGGACGCCTTCTTCGCCGACCCGGTGGTCCGCATGGGCATCCCCGGCGTGGAGTACTTCGCCCACCCCTGGGCGATGCCGCCCAGGATCGCCAAGGAGTTCCTTTACACCGGAGACCGTATGAGCGCCCGCCGGGCCTACGAGATCGGCATGATCAACCGGGTCGTACCGCGTGCCGAACTCACCGACCGCACCATGGAACTGGCGGAGCGGATCTGCGAGATGCCCCGGATGGGGCTGGCCCTGACCAAACGCGCCGTCAACCAGGCGGAGGACCTCCAGGGCCTGCACGCCGGCATGGACTCCGTCTTCGGCCTGCACCACCTGGCCCACGCGCACAACGCCGAGACCTCCGCCGACCCCCTCGGCGGCATGGACGTCCGGGCCATGAAGAAGGCGGGGTCCTGATGGACCTCTCCTTCTCACCCTCCGAGGACGCCTTCCGCGCCGAGGCGCGTGCCTGGCTCGCCGCCCATGTGCCCCGCGTCCCGCTGCCCTCCCTGGAGACGGCGACGGGCTTCGCGGCCCACCGCGCATGGGAGCGCACCCTCTTCGCGGACCACTGGTCGGTGGTGTCCTGGCCCGAGGAGTACGGCGGCCGGGGAGCCTCGATGCTGGAGTGGCTGATCTTCGAGGAGGAGTACTACGCGGCCGGCGCACCCGGCCGGGTCGGCCAGAACGGCATCAACCTGCTGGCCCCCACCCTCTTCGAGCACGGCACACCGCAGCAGCTGGCCCGTGTCCTGCCGCCCATGGCGAGCGGCGAGGTCGTCTGGGCCCAGGCATGGTCCGAACCGGAGGCCGGTTCCGACCTCGCCTCGCTGCGTTCCACCGCGCGCCGGACCGAGGGCGGCTGGCTGCTGTCCGGACAGAAGGCCTGGTCCTCCCGTGCCGCCTTCGCCGACCGGGCCTTCGGACTGTTCCGCAGCGACCCGCACGCCGACAAGCCTTACCAGGGCCTGACGTACGTGATGTTCGCGCTGGACGCCGACGGCGTGACCGTACGCCCCGTCCGGCGCCTGGACGGCAAGCCGGCCTTCGCCGACATCTTCCTCGACGACGTCTTCGTACCCGACGAGGACGTCATCGGCGAGCCCGGGCACGGCTGGCGGGTCGCGATGAGCACGGCAGGCAACGAGCGAGGCCTCACCCTGCGCAGCCCCGGCCGTTTCACGGCCGCCGCCGCCCGCCTCACCGCTCTGTGGCGCACCGCCGCCGGTCCGTCGGACACGGCACTGCGCGACCGGGTCGCGGACGCGGTCATCGCAGCCCGCGCCTATCAGCTGTTCGCCTACGCGACCGCCTCCCGGCCGGCGGGCGGCTCGATCGGGGCGGAGGCGAGCCTGAACAAGGTCTTCTGGTCCGAACTGGACATCGCCCTGCACGAGACCGCCCTGGACCTCCTCGGGCCCTACGGCGAACTCGCCGACGCCGCCGCCGAGTCGCCCGCGCACGGGCGCTGGGCCGAGGGGTACACGTTCTCCCTCGCCGGCCCGATCTACGCCGGCACCAACGAGATCCAGCGCGACATCATCGCCGAGCGGCTGCTCGGGCTCCCGAAAGGACGCCGCTGATGCGGTTCCGACTGGACGACGAGCAGCGGGAGTTCGCCCGCTCGCTGGACGGCATGCTGGCCGCGGCCGGGACACCGGCGGTCGTACGCGCCTGGTCGGCCGGGGACCACGGCCCCGGGCGCACGCTGTGGACCCGTCTGGCGGAGGCGGGCGTCTTCGCCCTGGCCGTCCCGGAGGCGTACGACGGGCTGGGTCCGCGTCCCGTCGAACTCGCCGTCGCCTTCACCGAGTCGGGGCGGCACGCCGTGCCCGGCCCCCTGGTGGAGACGGTGGCCGTCGCCGCCCTGCTCGACGGACTCGGTGACCGGACGCTCGCCGCGGACCGGCTGCCCGGCATCGCCTCCGGCAAGACGGTCGCCTCGTTGTGCCTGACGGCGTCCGGTGTCCCGTTCGCCCTGGACGCGGACGCCGCCGACGTGGTCTTCGTCGTGACCGATGACACCGTACGAGTGGCCGAGTCGACGGGGCCCGTGCAGCCCTCGGCCGACCCGGCGCGCAGGCTGGCCCGGCCGCTCGGCGGCACGGTCGTGGCGCGCGGGCCGGCGGTGCGGACGGCCGCGGCCCACGCCGCCGACCTCGCAGCGCTGGCCACCGCAGCCCAAGCCCTGGGGCTCGGCCGGGCCCTGCTCGGCGGCGCCGTCGCCCACGTCAAGCGGCGCACCCAGTTCGGCCGGCCCATCGGGTCCTTCCAGGCGCTCAAGCACCGCCTCGCCGACACCCTGATCGCACTGGAATTCGCCGAGCCGCTCGTCCACGCGGCGGCGGTGGCCCTGGCGACGGGCCGGTCGGACGGCGCCCGTGACATCGCGGCGGCGAAGGTGACGGCGGGCGAAGCGGCCTGCTGCGCCGCCCGCACCGCCTTGCGCTGCCACGGTGCGCTGGGCTACACCGAGGAACTCGACCTGTCCCTGTGGATCCGCAAGGCGCGCGCCCTGCGCACCGCCTGGGGAACGCCGGCCGACTGCCGTGCCCGCGTCCTCATGACGTGACCGCCGCCGCGCAGATACCCGGCACGGGCCCTCGCCCTCGGGTTGCGTGCCGACAGCCGGGCAGGAGAACGTGGATCGATGACCAACCCTCCTTCGTCCGCGGACCAGTTCGTGGCGCAGGTCCGTGTCTCCCACGCCCGGCTGCTGGAACTGCTCACCGGTCTCGACGACGAGCAGGTGGGCCAGGCCGCCGACCTGCCCGGCTGGACACGGGGCCATGTGCTGGCGCACCTCGCGGACAATGCGAGGGCTTTCGCACGGCAGGCGCGCCGGGCATTGCGCGGCGCGCTCGTCGACCTGTACGACGGTGGCCCGCGCGAGCGTGACCGGGCCATCGCCCGGGGCGCCACGCGAACCGCGGTCGAGCTGCGGGAGGAGTTGCGGAGCGCGCAGAAGAGCCTCGAAGCCGTCTGGGACGTGTGCACGGCCGACGACTGGGCCCGACCGGTCCGCTTCCGCCATGCCACCGTGCTGGATACCGTGCAGGCGCGGTGGCGGGAGGCGGAGATCCACGCGGTGGACCTCCGCGTCGGCTACTCACCCCGTGACTGGTCCGCCCGGTTCGCGCTCCACGCCCTCGACTTCCTCGCCCCCAGGACACCCGAGGGCATCCGGCTCGTCCTGCGGGCGGACGACATCGCCTTCACCCGCACCACAGGCACCGGGGACCTGGTGGAAGTCAGCGGGGCGTCACACGATCTGGCGGCGTGGATGGCGGGGCGCGCCCCGGCCGGGCAGCTGCGGTCCTCGACCGGAACGCTGCCGGAACCGGGGCCCTGGCCACCCGATCCCGCGGACTGAGCCGGGCGGCGCGCTCGCCGGGCGGCGCGGTCGCACACCCCCCGGGGCGGGAACCGGCGCAGGGGCGCCCCGGGCCCGTTACTCCAGCAACCGCCGCCTGATCAGCCCCAGCACCTCCGCACGGCTGCGACTGCCGTTGTCCGAGGCGTACAAGTGGTGGCCGATGCGCACCGACACGGTGAGCAGGCAGCGGACCTCGACCTCCGCCTCGTCGGGGCAGAAGGCGGCGAACAGGGAACGCAGGTAGTCCATACGGCGGTTGTCGACCCGGCGCAGCCGCTCGGCGACGCCCGGGTCACGGCGGGCCCAGTCACGGACCGCGAGGTCGGCGGTGATGCCCCGCACCGGCCCGTCGGTGGTCTCGGCGACGAGGTCGAACAGTCGTCCGAGCTTGGCCCGCGCATCCCCTCCACCGCTCTCCACGTGGTCGATCACACTCTCGGTGACCTCGTGCTCCCAGGTGTCGAGCATCTCCGTGAGCAGCGCGGCACGGTTGCGGAAGTAGCCGTAGAAACCACCCTTGCTGACGCCCAGTTCCTGCGCCAGCACCTCGATCCGCACGGCCTCGGGGCCGCCCGCGGCGAGTGCCCGCAAACCTTCCTCGATCCACTTGCCCCGTGGCGTGCGGGTCGCGCCCATGGTGTGTGCCTCCTCACGTCACCGCCGAGTATACGGAGGCGTACAGATGGCTCTACGCTCGATATATACGCCACCGTATAGACAGGGGTCTGCTCATGCGACTTCCCCGAACCGCCCACACCGACCGCCCTTGGCGGATCCACGAGATCGCCGGCGACTTCACGGTCGAGGACGTGTGGGAGCTGCCCACCCCCGGCGGACGCGACGACCTGGTGTGGCTGGTCCGCCAGTTCGCCGGCGGTATGGGAGGCGGGGTGAACGGCGACAGCTTCGTCTCCCGGGCGCTGTTCGCCGTCCGATGGAAGCTCGGGGCACTGCTCGGCTGGGACAAGGCGGAGGCCGGTCTCGGGGCCCGGCTGCCGTCCCTGGGCGACCGGTTGCCGGCCGACCTCCGTGACGGGCCCCGCGGTCCGGACCTCGGAGGGTCCCCGTTCACCTCGCTCTACCAGACGAGGGACGAGTGGGCCGCCGAGATGGGCAACAGGACCGTGCACGGGGTGATGCACATCGGCTGGGTGCCGGACGGCTCCGGGGGCTACCGCGGCCGGATGGCCGTCCTGGTCAAGCCCAACGGGTTCTTCGGGACCCTCTACATGGCCGCCATCAAGCCCTTCCGGTACGTCGGTGTGTACCCGGCGCTGATCCGGTCCATCGGCCGCGAGTGGCAGGCCGGCGCCGCGGCGCGGGGCGCGCGGTGACGGCCTCGGCGTTCACGGTCCCTGTCCCGCGGCCCCAGAGGGCCGGCGGCCGTAGGACAGGCGGTCGTGGGGCAAGGCCGTAGAAGTCGACAAAGACTCAAAGACGCCTCGGATCGTGCACATGTGGCAAGCGCCGCAGGGCTCTGCCGACCGCACTACGCGCATAGCGTTCCGTGTCTCGGTCCGAACCGCTCTCGCCGGGCTCCCGGTGAGCCTGTGACCAGGTGTTTCACGGTCCGGCGCACTGGTCGTGCACTCCTGGTGCGGCCTGCCGTGCCGGCCCGGCACCGACCGGCACGGCAGGCCCTGGGGTCTCTCCGCTCCGCGATGTCCCGTCGGCTCCTGCCATCCCGGACGCGTATCTGAGCGCTGTCTGGGAACCAGCAGCGGTGGAAGTAGCACGACGACTCACCACGGCCGATGCCAGGCGGCCGGAGAAGGTGTGATGGGGACCGAATCGCGCGGAGACGGTAAACCGTCCTCCGAGGAGATCAAGGACTGCGAGGTCAGGTTTGACGGAGGCTTCGGTGACGTGACGGGAGCGCGCCTGAGCGCGGAGGAGTATCTGACCACGCTGGCGCGGTCGTCACCGCCCGCGACGCCTGAGTATCGCGACGACATATTGCTGGTGGTCGCGGAGCTGGCCGCCAACGCGATCCAGTACGCTCCGGGGCCGTTCACGCTCACGATGCGCAGGGCGTTCGACGGAGTGCACGTGACGCTCAGCGACACGAGCACCACCCCGCCGGCGCCGCGCCCCTTCCATCCCGGCACCGGCAGCGGCGGCGGCATCGGCTGGTATCTGATCCACACGCTGTGTGACCAGGTCAGCGTGGTGGTGCGGGAGGACGGCAAGGACGTGCACACGTTCCTGCCCTGGTGAGCGCGGACTCACATCAGCGGAACCAGCACGCTGACCGTCTTGCCGCCCTCCCGGCGGCGCTCGATGTGGATCTCCCGGGCCAGGCGGATGATCAGAGGCCACCCGTATCCGCTGCCCTCGTGCGTCTGGGGCAGCGTGCCCGGCCCGTAGGCGGCGGACGGGACGGAGTCGCTGTAGTCGTGCACGCTCAGCCGCACGCCCTCCGGGAGGAGGGTCACGTCGAACCCCGCGAGGCCGCGGCCGTGCCGGATGGCGTTGGTCACCAGTTCCGACACGACCAGCAGAAGATCCGTGACGGCTCTGTCGTTCGCCGGCCCGGACGGGGCACGCCAGTGCTCCGCCACCAGGGACCGTACGTAGCTGCGAGCGGTCGCCGCACTGCTGATCGGGGCCGGTCGGGTGCTCGCCGTATCACTGACCCCGGCCGGTCGGCGCTCCGCCGGCTTCACGGTTGCTCGTTCGTCGCCCGCGAGATGCCCATGACCGGCCGGGCATCGCAGGCGCGCATCAAGAGGACTGCGACTGCCGTCACTTCACCATTCCTCGCACGCTGTGGTCTCCGCTCCTCGTCGTCACGTCCAGGTTCATGAGGGGCTCATGATGCCTCCGCTACCCGCTCTCGCCCGAACCATGGCTCAAAGAGGCGTAGTAGGCACCGACGGCGGAGAGGTACTCGGGATCGAGCGTCTCGCGATCGGTCCGGAAGCGGGGAGCCGCCTTGGCTTCCTCGCGGGTGCACGCCACGGTGACCACGCGGGATTCCGTGTCGATGCCGGTGACGGCGCCCGCCGGTATCAGCAGGCTCCTGCCGAACACCCAAGCGCCCGTGTCGACGACCAGATGCGGCCGGGGAGGGTCATCGGCCTGGCGGTCCACATGGCCGATGACCCCGTCGGTCGCCTGCACCGTGAACCCGGTCAGCGTCCGGCCCTCCTGGTGACCGCTGCCGGGAGGGTACGACCAGAGTCCGTCGGTGCTCACGGCGCTTCCTGCCTCCTCAGGTACTGACGTCGTTGCTGCTCTCGTCCTTGCGCGGCTCAGCCGATGGCCGCCGGCCGCTCCGCCGCATGCTCCTTCACGTCGGACGTGATCACCCGCCGCTTCACCGGCACGACGGGGTCGGGCGCCGCGGCGAGCAGGCGGCGGGCCGTTTCCAGGGCCTGCCCCACGTCCCGCGTCCCGGTCGACACGCACAGCGTGTACGCCAGGTCCTGTGCGCGCAGGTCCCGCCGGCTCCTGTCCTCCTCTCCGCCGCCCTCGTGGGCCATGAGCGTCTCGTACTCGTCGACGAGCCTGCGCAGCATCGCCGGATGGGGCATCAGCATGTGTCCTCGCTCCTGGGTGAGTGGTCGTGCCCGCCGGCCGGGGCGGTCGGGCCTGGGTGGAACGGGTGAGGGACGAGGCCCTTCCGCGTCATCGGGTCCGGCCGTCGCCCGCGCGGCTTCCCGGCCGGGAACCCTGGTCGAGCGCCTGCTCCCGCACCTGTGCGCAGCACCGGCTGATGAGACGCGAGACATGCATCTGGGAGATGCCCAGACGCTCGGCGATACGGCTTTGCGTCATGTCCTCGAAGAAGCGCATGTAGAGGATGGCGCGCTCACGTTCGGGCAGCCGCCGCAGCCCCTCCTTCGCCGCCTCACGGTCGACGACGACGTCGAACGCCTCGTCGCACGTGCCGATCGTGTCGGCGAGGCTGAAGCCGTCGTCGCTCGTGGACATCTCGGCGTCGAGGGACAGGGTGCTGAAGCTCTCCAGGGCCTCCAGGCCCGCGTTGACCTCCTCCTCGGTGAGCCCCGCGTGGGCGGCGATCTCGGCGACCGACGGTGTCTCGCCGCCCGAGCCGGCGGCGAGTTCGCGGCGTGCGACCCGTACCTTGTTGCGCAGTTCCTGGATCCGGCGCGGGACCCTCAGGGCCCACATACGGTCGCGGAAGTGGCGCTTGATCTCGCCCGTGATGGTGGGCACGGCGTAGCTCTCGAAGGCACCCCGCCCGGGTTCGTAGCGGTCGATGGCCTTCACCAGACCCAGGGCCGCGACCTGGCGCAGGTCCTCCAGCGACTCACCGCGGTTGCGGAACCGACCCGCGATGCGGTGGGCCATGGGCAGCCACGCCTTGGTCAGTCGGTCGCGTACCGCGTCGCGCTCGGGCCCTTCGGGCAGAGCGGCCAGGCGGGTGAAGTCGGCCGCGGTGTCGGGGGCGTCGTCGTGGACGCGGCCGCCGGACACGCGGGGACGGGCGGAGATGTCGGAACCATGTGCGGACGTCTCAACCAGCATGTAGAACAGCTCCAGAACAGCGTTCTCGGGGGTTGCCGTGGGAAACGGTGCACGGGGCACTGAGGCCCCGGAACGGTCACACCTGTAGCACCGGTGCGCCTCTGGTCCGAAGCACGAAATCCCGCATGCCCCACGACCCGGCCCGCAAACGAGCGCGAGTCGAAGAGAGTTGACACGAGGTCCGGTAGGGGAGGGGAGCGGCCGACGAACGGCCGCGCCGATCGCGCCAAAGGGCGACTTCAGGTCAGAACCCGGCCCGGTACCGAGTTCCCCGCGATGTGAAAGGCATGACTCGCGCGAGTCGGGGCACGCGGGGGACGACAACAGGCTTCGGCGATCGGGAGGGCGGCATGGCAGCCGTGACGGTGGCGCAGGCAACGGCCACGGCACAGGAGACGGTCAGGACGGACGGGGCGGCGCTGCCGCTGATCGACGATCCGACAAGGGTGAGCCCCAAAGACGCGCGGGAGTTGTCGCGTCAGTTCTTCGACCGACTGGTCATGCTGGAAGAGGGCACGCACGAATACCAGTACGTCCGCAACACGCTGATCGAGATGAACCTGTCGCTGGTGCGGTACGCGGCCTCGCGCTTCCGCTCCCGCGGGGACTCGCTGGAGGACATCGTCCAGGTCGGGACCATCGGGCTGATCAAGGCCATCGACCGTTTCGAGGTCTCCCGGGAGGTCGAGTTCACCACGTTCGCCGTCCCGTACATCGTCGGCGAGATCAAGCGCTTCTTCCGCGACACGAGCTGGGCGGTCCACGTCCCGCGCCGACTGCAGGAGGCCCGCGCGGAACTGGCCAAGGCGACGGAGGAACTCAGCTCCCGTCTTGGCCGCACGCCGACCACGCGTGAGCTGTCGGAGCTGATGTCGCTGTCCGAGGAAGAGGTGATCGAGGCCCGCAAGGCCTCCAACTGCTACCAGTCCGCCTCCCTCGACGCCGCGGTCTCCGCGGACGCAGAGAACGGCGAGTCCGTCCTGGCCGACCTCCTCGGGGAGGAGGACCCCGCGCTGGAACTGGTGGAGGACTTCCACTCCTTGGCGCCCCTGATCGCCGGCCTGGACGAGCGTGAGCGGCGGATCATCCACCTACGTTTCGTCGAGGAGCTGACCCAGGCACAAATCGCCGAGCGGATCGGTGTCTCCCAGATGCATGTCTCGCGGCTCATCAGCCGCATCCTCAAGCAGCTGCGCGCCGGTCTGCTGGAGCCCGGGGTGGCCTGAGCGGCGGCGACGAACGACCGAACCGAAGGGCGGAGCCGAAGGGTGGGCCGCGGCCGTACGGTCGCGGCCCACCCGGCCGTCCGGTCAGGTTCTGCCGACCGGGTGCCCCCACTCCGCCGACAGCGGGATCACCGCGGTGACACGCTTCCCGCCGGCCGGGAGGTCCGACACGAGTACGTCGCGCGCCAGCCGGCAGACGATCGGCCAGCCGCGGCCTCCGCAGCGGTACCGACCGTGCCGGTCGACCGGGCTCTTGACGACCGGCCTGCGGCGTTCCCGGTCACTGACGGACAGATACAGGTTCTCGCCGACGACCTCGGCATCGAAGTCGGTGACGCCGCCACCGTGCAGCATCGCGTTGGTCGTCAGTTCCGACGCCACCAGCAACGCGTCCGAGAGCGTGTCCGGCGCGCAGGTCGCGCCCTGGACACGTGACTGCTCGGACAGCACCTGCCGCACGGTTCCGCGCGCCTCGGCCGGACTCCGCGGGCCGCGGCGCGCACTGCCCGCGGCCGTCGAGCCCCTGATCGCGTCCGTCCGGTATGTCTCACTCATCCTTTCGCTCCCTGACACAGGCGAGGGAACGGAGAACCCGCCGTACATCCGTGACGGACCACGGTCGGACCTGGTCTCCCATCCCTTCTCCACTTCCCGTGATGCCTTCCTCCTCTTCGCGTGACCAGTCGGCGAGCCGTCAAACCGGCCCCGGGGGCCGAGGCGCGCAAAAGCGGCCAGAAGTGGCAGCGCGTGCCGCCGCTCGCGCGAGCGCCGTGTGCTGAGGGGATTCGGGGGTAGGCGGCCGAACGCGAAACGCGGGTTCTGAAGATTCTTCGCTCGGCGATGCATCGAATCCGTCCGCCGGGGCACCCGTCCCGGTCGCCAACATCTGTGGGAGGTACTTGTGTCCGTTGCCCAGAATCCCTTGTCGATCAAGGTGGAACTGCCCCGGGAGGACGCCGTGCTGCTGACGGTCGAGGGTGACCTGGACATGGATACGGCAACCGAGTTGCAGCACCATCTGGCCAACCAGCTGCATCACGGCCGACGGCATTTCCTGCTCGACATCGCCGGCGTTCCCTTCATGGACTCGTCCGGTATGAACATCGTCCTGCGGGCCTACCAGGAGGTGCGGGAGATTCCGGGCGGTGTGTACGTCATCTCGCCGACGCCGGCCGTTCGGCGGATCCTGGATCTCACCGGGGTGAGTATCACCGTCCCGATCGTGGGCAGTGTCGAGGAGGCGCTCGAAGTCGCGGACGCCGGACCGGTGGATCCCGGGCCGACGACCCCGGTGCAGGAGTGAAGACCGCTTGCTGAAGAGGTAGTTCGAAGATCGCGTACCGCGCCCACAGTGCAACAGTTGCCGTTTGACAACTATGGCCATGAGGCAACAGAGTGAGCGAGTCCAAGAGCGGGAGGGGTGTGGAACGTGCCGATCGGCAACGACGACGGTCTGCGTCGCCGCGCGGCGGCCCGGGCGCGACCTCGTCCCGCCGTCGCGCCAGCGAGAACGAGCGCCTCAGGCGGTCCTGGCGTCGGAGGCGTCCTCGCCCTCGTGGATCTGAGCGGCTGCCGTCGCGCAGAACGCTTCGAGGCCCTCCAGCAGGGCGGTCCGCTTCGTGGCCGGCATCTGCTCCAGGACGGACTGCAGCGCGGCCTCGCGCCGGGCGCGCAGCTCCGTCAGGAAGGTCCGTCCGCGTCGGCTCAGGCGCAGGCGCAGTTCGCGGCGGCTGGAGGCGCTGGGTCCGCGCTCCACGAAACCCACCGCCTGGAGGCGGTCGCACAGCCGGCTGGTCGACGGCGGTGTGGAGCCGAGAGCCTCGGCGAGGTTGCGCAGATTGATGCCGTCACTGTGTTCCAGGATGAACAGCACACGGATCTGGGAGGCGGACACCGGTGCCGTCGAGGCCCGACCCCACAAGACCTCCAGCAGCTCAGCGGCCTCCGATGTCACACGCGCCACCTCGTCCGGTCGCGGATGCGAGTAGGAGGAAGTCACGCTCCCACTCTTTCAGGCTTCGCGGACACTGTCAGCCCACCGGTTCGGACAATACGCACACAGCGTTAAATACCGGCAAGAAGGTACCGACGGACGGCGTCCGCGGCAGCGTGGGGCCGGCGCCGTCACCGTGACGAGAATGGCGTATCCAACATCGTGAACAGATTCGTGGCAGCCGAGCGGGCGCTTCGCTCTGCCGCCCCGCACCAGCTGGTGGACGCGGTCCGCGAGGTACTGCGCGAGACCTACGGGGCGAAGACCGTCCAGCTCTTCCTGGCCGACTACGGCCTCGCCACACTCCAGCCCGTGCAACCGGCTCCCGGCCCGCAGGAGTCGGTGTCCGTGCACGGCAGCCCCGCCGGACGGGCGTTCGGATCCCAGGAACCCTTCGTCCAGACGCCGGCCGGCGGCGAGGTACGCCTGCACCTGCCGGTGAGCGTACGCGGCGACCGGCTCGGCGTACTGACCCTCACGATGCCCGCGGACCGGGCGGAGGAGCACCTGGCCGAACTGGCCGAGGTGGCGCAGGTGCTGGGCCATGAGGTGATCGTCGCCGACCGGGACACCGATCTGTACCGCCGGGCCCGCCGGGCCGACCGTCTCACCCTGGCGGCGGAGATGCAGTGGCAACTGCTGCCGGGCCGGTCCTGCAGCCGCCCCGAGTACGCACTCGGTGCCCAGCTGGAGCCCGCCTACGCGATCTTCGGCGACAACTTCGACTGGTCCGCGAGCGCCGACCACCTGATGCTCTACATCACCAATGGGATGGGTCAGGGCATCGAGGCCGCACTCCTGACCAACCTGGGCATCAACGCGCTGCGCAACGCCCGGCGGGCCGGCCTGTCCCTCGCGGACCAGGCGGCCCTCGCCGACCAGGCCCTCTACGCCCAGTACCGCGGAGAGGCCCACCTGTCCGTGCTCCTGGTCGACCTCCACCTGCGTACCGGCCGGCTGCAGGTCGTCGATGCCGGCTCCCCGCGGATGCTGCGGCTGCGGGGCCGTAGTGTGATGTCCGTGGACTTCGAGGCGCAGCTCCCCCTGGGCATGTTCGAGGAGACCGACTACGTGGCCCAGGAGTTCGACGTCGAGCCCGGCGACCGGCTCGTCTTCGCCAGTGACGGGGTCTACTCCGTCGCCGCGCCCGGCGGTGAGCAGTACGGGGAACGCGCGCTGGCCCGGGCCATCGTCTCCACCAGCCTGCTGCCCGCCGCCGAGGTCCCCCGAGCCGTCCTGAGGGAACTGTCCGGACACCGCGGCACACCGGTGGCCGACGACGACGCGCTCGTGGCCTGTCTCGACTGGTTCGGGCCGCGGCAGGCCCCTTGACCGTACCGTCCGGCGCTCCCCGACGGCCGGGGCGGCGCCATCACGCAGGAGGAGGGAAGTACGTGCCGGAGCAGCAATCGGCAGCACATCAGACGGACTTGGCGCAGGAGGTGGCTGCCTTCCTGCGCGAGCGGCGCGAGCAGATCGCTCAGCGGTGGGCCGACGCGGCGCTGTTCCGCACCGTGTTCACCGTGTCCCGGGACGAGGCGGTGGAAGCCGGCCGGACCGTGGTGGAGGCGCTGGCCGCGGTGGCCGCCGCGGGACGCGTGGAGGACGCGGAGGCCGACGGGTTCGCGGTCGTGCGCGAGCAGCTGGCGCGCATGGCGCAGGCGCGGGCCCGCGCCGGTGCCACCATGGCGCAGATCTCGGCGGAGATGGACGCGCTGCGACCGTCCGTCACCGACCTCCTGCTGGACGAGCTCTCCGACACGTCCGCCGAGCGCCTGCGGGAGTGCACCACGGCGCTGACCGTGCTGATGGGCACCCTGCGCCTGGTCATGCTGGAGACGACGACGGTCGCCGGGCAGGAACTCATCAACCGCCAGCGACTGGAGCTGCTGGAGATCGCCACCCCCGTGATCAAGCTGTGGGAGGGCATCGTCGCCGTACCGCTGATCGGGACGCTCGACAGCGCCCGCAGCCAGGTGGTGATGGAGACGCTCCTGGACGCCGTCGTCGAGCAGAACGCCCGGATCGCGATCCTGGACATCACGGGGGTTCCGACGGTCGACTCCCTGGTGGCGCAGCATCTGATGAAGACGGTGGCGGCGGCGCGCCTGATGGGAGCGGAGTGCATAGTCTCCGGGATCCGGCCGGCCATCGCGCAGACCATCGTCCACCTCGGGATCGACCTCAGTTCGGTGCTCACCCGCGCCAGCCTCGCGGACGCACTGGCCTACGCCCTCCAGCAGCAGGGCGCCCACATCGTCCCGAGCCCCGCCGCGGCCGCGGAGCCCCGGTGACCGGCGTGTCGGTCCCTCCCCACGAAGGGCACGTTCCCGTCCTGAGGCTCGGCGGAATCCTGCTGGTGACCCTGCAGGGAGACCTGTACGACAGTACGGCGGAACGGCTCCAGCAGGACATCGGCGAGACCGTCTCCGACAGCGCGGTCACCGGGGTGGTCATCGATCTCTCCGGGGTGGAGATCGTCGACTCGTTCATGGGCCGGGTGCTCAGCGACGTCGCGGCCATGACCAAGCTGCTGGCGGCCCAGACCGTGGTGGCGGGGATGCGGCCGGCGGTGGCCATCACCCTGGTGGAACTCGGCCTGACCCTGCCGGGGCTGCGGACCGCGCTCAACACCGAGGACGCCATGCGCCTGCTCGGCGCCGAGGTGTCGGCCCTGCCCCGCAACGGGCGCGCACGCCGGGAGAGCCCGTGACCCACAGCACCGGCAGGGTCTCCGCCTGCCTGCCGATCCACTCGGACCTGGACCTGGTGCGAGTGCGGCAGCACGTGCGGCAGATGACCGCCCAACTCGGGTTCGGTCTGGTGGAGCAGACCAAGCTGGTCACCGCCGCCAGTGAGCTGGCGCGCAACGCCCTCGTCCACGGCGGCGGCGGCCAGATGGAGTGCACGCCGGTGACCAGTGGCAGCGGGGCACAGGGACTGCGTCTCGTCTTCAGCGACGAGGGACCCGGCATCGCCGACCTGGACCAGGCCCTGTCCGACGGCTACACCTCCGGTGAGGGCCTCGGGATGGGCCTGCCCGGTGCCCGGCGCCTGGTCCACGAGTTCTCCGTCGACAGCCGACGTGGCATGGGCACCACCGTTACGGTGACCTCATGGACGTCCCGGCCACCCCGCCCGCGCGAGGCGCCTTGATGCCGCGCGTCTGGGAGGTGCCGGTGCACGACTCGACCCGGGTCCGCGAGGTCCGGGTGGCGGCCGCCGACGCGGCCGGGCACGCCGGGCTGGCCGGGGACCGGGTCGCCGCCGCCGAGCTCGTGGCCACCGAACTCGCCACCAACCTGCTGAAGCACGCCGGTGGCGGGCGGATACTGCTCGACCTCGTGGAGCCGGTCGTTCCGGCCTACGGCGACGAGAGGACGCCCGTGGTGCAGATCATGGCGATCGACCACGGGCCGGGCATACGTGACACTTCCGTGGCCCTGCGCGACGGCTACTCGACCACCGCCTCCCTCGGTGCCGGTCTCGGCACCTGTCTGCGCACGGCCGACGACTTCGGCCTGCACAGCGCACCCGGGCGGGGAACGGTCGCCCTGGCCAGGATCACCTCCCGCCCGAACCGCCGCGCCCCGGGCCCGCGCTCCGCGCCGTTCCCGGTACGGGTCGGCGGAGTCAACCTGCCGCTCGCGGAAGCGGAGTTCTCCGGCGACGCCTGGACGGCCGTCCGTACGGGGGACCGCGTGACACTGATGCTGGCCGACGGCCTCGGTCACGGCCCCCAGGCGGCGCGGGCCTCCTCCGCGGCGGTGGAGGAGGTGCGGTCCGCTCCCCACCTGCCGCCGGCGGACCTGCTGCGGCGGCTGAACGGCGCCCTGCGCGGGACCAGGGGCGCGGCCGTGGCCGTGGCCCAGCTCGACCTCGACACCGGGCAGCTGTCCTTCGCCGGGGTCGGCAACATCGGCGCCCGGCTGCTCCGCGGCGACAGCTGGCACGGACTCGTCTCGCGCCCCGGCATCGTGGGCGCCCACCTCCCCGCGCACCTGCCGCCGCAACGGCACCCCTGGACGGACGACTGCCTCCTGGTCCTGCACAGCGACGGACTGCCCAGCCGCTGGAGCCCCGGCCCGGCCGTCCACGCCTCCTCGTCCCTCGACCCCGCCGTGATCGCCGCCTCGATCGTGCGGGACGCCAGCAGCCCCGCCCGGCCGGTACGTGACGACACCGCCGTCGTCGTGCTGAGCCCCTTCCCCTGGGACCGCTCCTCATGATCCGCACCTGGTACGTCCGCACCATCACGGACGCCGCGCAGGCCCGTATCGTCACCGCCCGGCTGGCCGCCGCATGCGCGGTGACCACCATCGAGCGCACCCGGCTGGTGGCGGCGCTCACCGCGCAGCTGCGGCAGTGCCTCACCAAGGGCGGCGAGTGGCGGGTCGACGTGGAAGTGGTCGTATCACCTCCGGGGGGCGAGTTCCGTGTCGAGGTGACACCGGCCAAACGGCGGCCGGAGGACCGCCGGCCGCCGTGGCGGGTCTGTGTCCCCTGCGCCGAGGACGCCGGCCTCTCCGGCGACGAACACGCCGACGACGACCCGGCGACGCTGGCGGAAGCCCTGTTCGGCGCCGACGAGGACGCGGCACTGCTGCTGGAGCGGCTCGACGAGCAGGAGGCCCTGGTCGCGTTCCACCGCGAGGAACTGCACCAGACCAACCAGGGCGTACTGGCGCTGCACGCCGAACTGGACGCCGCCGGGCGCGCCCAGCGCGAGCTGTTCGCCGCCGAGCAGAAGGCCCGCAAGGAGGCGGAGAACGCCCGCGGCCGGCTGACCTTCCTGGCCGACGCCAGCGCGGCCCTGACGGCTTCGCTCAACCATGAGGCCATCGTGCGGTTGCTGCCCACGCTGCTGGTGCCGCGGTACGCGCGCACCGTCGACGTCTGGCTGTTCGACGGTGTGGACGAGGCGCGGCGCAGCGGTCCGCGTCCGGCCGCCGCCGTTGTCGCGGCCCGCCGCGGACGCCCCCAGTACGCCGCCGACCACCCCGGCAATCTCCCCGGCGTCGACGACCAGCCGCCCTCGGCCCTCGACCCCGGCCGCCCCCTGCTGTGCATCCCCCTGCTCAGCCGCCGGGCCTCACAGGGTGTCCTCACGCTCTCGCCGCCCGACGAGCGCTGGGACGCGGACGACGCCGTCATGCTGATCGAACTGACCCGGCGGGCCAGTATCGCCCTGGAGAACGCCCGGCGCTTCGAGCACAACCGGGACATCGCCGAGACGCTGCAACGCGCCCTGCTCACCGAGCTGCCCACCACACCGGGCCTGAGCCTGGCGGCGCGCTATCTCCCGGCCACCCGGGGCCTGAACATCGGCGGCGACTGGTACGACGCCTTCCGCCAGCCCGACGGCAGCCTCATCACCGTCGTCGGAGACGTCACCGGGCACGGGCTGCACGCCGCCGTGATGATGAGCCAGCTGCGCACCGCCCTGCGCGCCTACGCCGTGGACGGCAGCAGCCCCGGTCACCTCCTGACCCGGTTGCACGAGTTCCTGCACCGGCTGCGCCTCGACCTCTACGCCACGGCGGTCATCGCCCGCGTCCACCCGGACGAGGCCACCCTCACCTGGGCCGCCGCGGGTCATCCGCCACCGGTGCTGCGCTCAGCCGACGGCCGGGTGCGGACGCTGGACGCCAAGCCCGGCGCGATGCTCGGCATCCCGCTCAAGCAGCAGATCCGCGACCACACGGAGCCGCTCCCGCCCGGATCCACGCTGGCGCTGTACACCGACGGGCTGGTGGAGCGCCGCTCCCGCGGGATAGACCCCGGCATCGAGCGTCTCGCCGAGGTGCTGGGCGAGTTCGGCCCGGCCGAACTCGACGAGGACCTGGAGGCCTCGGCCGACCGCCTTCTGCATCCGCTGCTGCACGACTCCGAACACGACGACGACGTCTGCCTGTTGCTCTGCCATGTGCGCGGCGACGCGCGGCGGCCGGGGACGCCGGAGCCCTGAGCGGGACCCTCAGCGTTCGCCGCCGGCGTCCGCACCGGGCTCGGGGTTCTCGCTCTCGGCGCCGGGGGCCGGGCCGGCCGGGAGCCCTTCCTCGTGAAAGGCGCGCAGCATCTGCTCCAGCCGCAGGCGCTGGGCGGGGGCGACGCCGTCGAAGACATCGGCCAGGTTCAGCGACAGCCGCTCGGTGATGTCCGCGAGGAACCGCTGCCCCTGGAGCGTGACCTCCAGGCGTACCTCGCGCCGGTCGTCGTGCTGTGCGCGGCGCCGCAGCAGCCCGGCGCTTTCGAGACGGTCGCACAGACGGCTGGCGGTGGGCAGCCCGATGCGCAGATGCTCGGCGAGGGCGGTGACGTTGAGCGTGGGCTGACGCCGCACGGCCCGCAGCGCACGCACCTGTCGGGGCGGCAGGCGCGGACGTACGTCGTCGACGGCCGCGAACCACAGCGTCACCAGGTTCTCCACGGCTTCGACCATCTGCCGGCCCACGACTTCGGAAGGGATCTCGGGATCAGGTTCCCGCCGCATGGCCGTCATCCTCCGAAGGCCGGTGTCGAATCCCCACCCGAGCGCCCGGACAGCCTTGCAGCGATACGCACGAACACTTCTCTCTCGGTCGACTCCGGCCAGGGCTCCATCAACGCATCGCCCTACCCGAAGCGACGGAGACTACACGGAGATGAGGGGACGTCCGCGATATCCCCACTCCGACCGTCGACCGCACATGTGAGCGGTACGGCCGACGCGGACCGCTCCCGGCCCTCACGCGTGCGGAGGTGCCGGGAGCGGCCGTGGGCGGGAGGGTCAGTAGCCGTCCCCCCTCACGCACAGCGGCTGGGTGCCCTTGATGTAGCCGCTCCCGCCGCCCATGTCCTTCCAGAAGACCGCGCACCAGAGGTCACGGTAGGCGCCGTCCTGGTATCCGGACCAGTCGTGCGTGCGGTCCTTCCATTCCCCGTCCAGGCTGTTCTTGATGGTGCCGCGCGGGCCGAACAGCTCCCAGTGACCCATGCCCGTGCGGGTGGAGGCCCGGACCTCCATTCCCACGACGTCGGCGTCGGTCGTGTTCTCGAAGGTCACACACAACTCGTGGGAAACGAACAGCGTGGTCGACTGGCACTTCCTCGGCCGACCGTTCTCGGCGGCAGTGGCGGAGGCGGACGCGGTTCCCGCCAGGACGATTCCCGCGGCCAACGCGGCGGCTATGCGCTTCATACTGTCGTTCTTCCTTTCGGAGAGGGAGACGGAGTATCCGGGCCGATGCGTGCCGGGCTCAGAAGTAGACCGGGGAGCAAGCCGTGTCCATGTAGCCGCCCGCTTCGTAGAGGGTGGCGCAGACGCGCGCGGCGTCGCGGGGCATGAGGACCGTGACCTCGAACGTGGCTTCCTCTTGGCGCCGGTTGCCGCCCCACGAGCGGTCCCTGCTGAACATCTCCTTGTTCTGGGCGTCCAGGACGCGGACGTGGATGCGTGGATTGCCCACGCCCGTGGCAGAGGTGAAGCTCCCGCCGATCGTGTCGAGGAACCTCGGCGACTGGGCGTGCCAGTTGACGGCCAGGACGCCCGTGCCCCACTGAATCCGGCGGAGGCCTGATCCTTCGGCGGCGGATGCAGGCGCGGCGGACATCACGGTGGTCAGAACTGCGGCCGCGCCCGCCACGGCGAGACCGCGCAAGGTAAGCCGGCCTCCCCGGTTCCACCGTGTCGTCTTACTCTGGCTTTTCTGCAAGGACATGCTGTTCCTTTCGGGAATGAGGGCAGGAGAAAACCCGCCGGCGAATGCCGTGATCTGGGCTGGTTGCAGCGTATGAATGGCGGAAGACCACGGTCTATCCGTTCTCCGCCGAGTGGTCCGCGCGAATCGGATGGCCGGAACGGCCCGGGTTCCTCGGAAAGGGCGGACCCCGAATTCTCCGGGGGCCGTTCATGAAAGGGCGCTGAGTACGCCCCGAGCCGGCGGGCTCTGCGGCCTTCTGGCGGTGTGAGACGGCACCTGCCCGTACGCCTCGCGGTAGTACGCGGCGAACCGGCTCAGGTGGGTGAAGCCCCAGCGCGTCGCCACGTCGGCGACCGTCCCGGACGCGGAACCGTCCGCGATGCGCAGCAGGTCCTGGTGTGCCCGGTCCAGCCGTACGCGCCGCAGGTAGGCCGACGGGGTGGTCCCGAGTTCAGTCCGGAAGCGGTCCTGGAGGGTACGGGGGCTGACCCGCGCCGCCGCAGCGATGTCCGCGACCGACACCGGCTCACCCGCGTGTCGCTCGCAGTGGGCCATGGCCCGCCGCACGGCACACAGCGGCGCCGGACGGGCTTGCGACGGGTGGGCGGTGGAGTGGTCGTGCGTGGGGCGGGCGGTGGAGTGGTCGTGCCGCTGGAGGTCCTGCAGGTCGTGCGCGAGGGCTTGTTCGGAGTGTGTGCCGGGCAGCGGTGAGCGGGGCGCGAGCGGTGGCGCGGTGATCCGAGCGAAGACCCGCGCGGTGCCTGAGCACACGGCCTTCGCCAGGTCGCCGTCCGCGAGGGCGGATGCGAACCGCAGGACGGGGGTGAACCGCAAGGCTGCGGGCGGTTCACCGGTCTGCCAGCGGAGCGCGTCGGGCACCGCCGCCCGCGGCAGACACAGGATGAGGGTGTCCGCCCCGGCCGACAGGGACGCGCCCAGGGCCATCCCGCACCCGGCGACCGGCCACGGCGCGTTGGTCTGACGCAGCACCACCAGGGTCACGCCCGTCAGCGCGCCGGCCCCCGGGCCCGGCCCCCAGAAGGCGTCATACGTCTCCGCGGTGACGGTGGGCAGGGCGAAGCCCCATCTCCCTGCCTGGCACGCGCGGGTGGGCGGCACGAACAGCGCTGACACAGTCTGAGCCTCTCCTTCTCCCCGGACCTGGGACGGGGACACACAGGAGGCTCACATCGGTCCATGACCGGTCCGTCCGGCACATGTGACCGGACCATGACCGTTCGTCACCAGTCGCCGTCACACCGTTCCATGGCGGCTGACCTCGGGTTCCAGGCAGGCGGTGCGGGTTTCCAAGGCTCGGAGCACGGCCACCATGTCCTCGCCGCCGTGGCCCTGTGCCACGGTCTCGGCGAAGAGGGAGTGGCAGACGTCGAGGAGGGGAGAGGCCAGGCCGGCCTGGCGGGCGGCCCGGGCGATCAGCCGGTTGTTCTTCAGGACGTCCCTGGCCGCCGCCTGCACGGCGAAGTCGCGGGACACCAGTTTCGGCCCCTTCACGCGGGAGACGGCACTGGCCATCGGGCCCGCGTCCAGGACGTCCCGGAGCAGGCGTTGGTCGAGCCCGTGCCGGTCGGCGAAATGGAACGCCTCCGTCAGACCGGTGACGAGCGTGATCAGGAACAGGTTGACCGCGAACTTCATCAACAGGGCGCCGGGGACGCCACCGCAGTCGAACACCTCACGACACATCGGCGCGAGCAGTGGCCGTACGGCCGTCACGGCGGCCGCTTCCCCGGCCAGCATCGCCACCAACTGCCCCTGCTCCGCCGGGATGCGAGACCCCGACACCGGGGCCTCCACGTACCTGCCACCCGCGTCCCGGATGTCGTCACGCAGACGGCCCGAGTGCTCCGGCGAGGTCGTGCCCATGTGGACCACGGTGCGTCCGGCGACGCGCGCGGCGAATGGGGGCGTACCGCGCCCCAACACGGCGTCCAGGGCGGTCTCGTCGGCCAGCATGAGGATCACCGTGCCGGCCAGCTCGAAGACCTCACCGGGGCTCGCCGCCACCACGGCACCGGCGTCGCGCAGGGGTTCGCATCCCGCCGGGGTGCGGTTCCAGACCACGAGGGGTGTGCTCGCGCGGGCGAGGTTGAGCGCCATGGGGCGGCCCATGACCCCGAGACCGATGAAACCCACGTACGCCACCGTGCACCGCCGTTTCCGCCTCGTGCGCCGTCTGTTCCGGGAGGCCGAGGCCCAGCCGCCGCCCGGCTATGACAGCGGTCATAGTAGCCGCCGCTATGACGGCGGTCATAGAGTGGCGCCGCGACGTCCGAGCAGTGGGAGGCCGGGACATGGCAGCGTCCGAGCGGGGGCCGCGCGAGCGGATGGTCTTCAGCGCGGCCCAGCTCATCCGGCGCGACGGCGTCGCCGCCACCGGGATGCGTGACGTCGCCGCCCACGCCGGGGCACCGCGTGGTTCGCTCCAGCACTACTTTCCCGGCGGCAAGGAGCAACTCGTCAACGAGGCCGTGGGCTGGGCCGGGCGGTACGCGGCCAGGCGGGTCGAGCGGTTCCTGGCCGCGCTGGACGAGCCGACGCCCAGCGGGCTGTTCGCCGAGATGGTGCGGCAGTGGACCGACGAGTACGAGCGGGGTGGCTTCGCGGGCGGCTGTCCGGTCGCCGCCGCCACCGTGGACTGCTCGCAGAGCACGGTCTCCGCCCAGGAGGCCGCGTCCGCCGCCTTCGGCACCTGGAACGACGCGGTGGCCGGGGCACTGTCGGGCATGGGCGTGCCGCGGGAGCGGGCAGCGCCGCTCGCCACGGTCATGATCAGTGCCCTGGAGGGGGCGATCCTGCTCGCCCGGGCCGAGCGCGACGTCCGCGCCCTGACGACCGTGGCCCGCGAACTCGGGCCCCTGCTCGACGCGGCGGTGGAGCGGGACCGCTGACCGTCCACCGCGGGGCGAGAGCCGGTGACCGCCCCCCGCGGCCGGGAATCGGCGTCCCGGCACCGGTGTTGTCGTACGGCATGACGACGAATGATCGACTCGGGGACGTGCTCCACTACACCGCGTTCTCGTCCCACCCGGACGGCGGCAACCCGGCGGGCGTGGTGCTGGACGCCTCCGGTCTCGACGACACCGCGATGGCGGCCATCGCCGCCGACGTGGGGTACAGCGAGTCGGCGTTCCTGACCGGCCCGCCCGAGGGTCTGGCCGGGACGCCGGGGCGGGCCTTCACCATCCGCTACTTCAGCCCGCGGGCCGAGGTGCCCTTCTGCGGCCACGCCACCATCGCGACCGCCGTGGCACTGGCCGAGCGGATCGGCCCGGGAGACCTGGTCTTCGCCACCCGCGCGGGCACGGTGCCGGTGACGGTCACGCGTGAGGCGGACGGCGCGCTCCGGGCGACGTTGACGAGTGTCGAGCCCCAGGTCGAGGAGATCGGCCCGGAGGAACTTGCCGAGGCCCTCGCGGCCCTGGGCTGGCCGTCGGCCGACCTGGACCCGCGATTGCCGGCCCGTATCGCCTTCGCGGGTGCCCGGCACCTGGTGCTCGGTGCCGGCAGCAGGGAGCGGCTCGCGGACCTGTCCTACGACTTCGACCGGCTCGCCGCCCTGATGGGGAAGCTGGACCTGACGACGGTGCAGCTGGTGTGGCGTGCCTCGGACACCGTCTTCCACGTCCGGGACCCCTTCCCGGTCGGGGGTGTCGTCGAGGACCCGGCGACCGGTGCCGCGGCCGCCGCGTTCGGGGCCTACGCGCGGGAACTCGCCCTGGTTCCCCCGGAGTCGGTCCTCACCCTGCACCAGGGCGAGGACATGGGCCGGCCGAGCGTGCTGACCGTGACCCTGCACGCCGGTGACCCGAAGGTGCGGGTCGGCGGCGCGGGCGCACGCATGCCCCGGTGACCGAGCGGTCGACCGGGTGCCGGCCGGGACGCCGAGCGGTCCTGCCACGGCGACCCCGCTCGCGGGGAATCCGGACGGCCCGGGGCTGAGCGGGTCTTGGCTCAGCTGCTCCCCGGTGCCGCCGAGCCGAGCGCTCCGCGCCGGCCGGGGCGGGCTCAAGAGGGAGAGGGCTCGCGTCGGGGGTGCGGCCTCAACCCCTCTGTCCGGCAAGGCAGTTCCGGCGGGGCGACGCAGGGTCGTGACCCGTGCGTGATCAGTACGCCGTAGGCTCTGCTCGACCAGGGGGCTGACGGAATGATGGACCAAACGGGGGACAGGACATGGAATACCGGCGTGCGGCGATACCGGCGTTGGTCGGAGGGGTGCTCCTCACGGCACTGCTGTGGTGGGCCGGGGAGAGCGCGAACGCGCTGCGTCTGCCCGGCACTTCGGGTGCGCTCGGGGGACGCGTCGCCGCCGAGTTCGAGCGATGGCTGACCCCTTGGTCGTACGACCCTCCGACCTCGGTACGGTTCGGCACCGGGGTGATCGGAGAGATCGGCGAACCCGCGGGGGCCGATGGCTCGCGCTATCTCTCGCTGTACGAGACCGCGCTGCAGATCCGGTTCGTCGCGGTCTTCGCCTTCTTCGTGCCCGGCGCACTGCTTCTGATCCGCAGACTGCCGCCGGTCAACGGCCGGACGCCCGCCGCGCTGCTCGCGGTGTGGGCCTGGGGCCTGGTCGCCGGAATGCTGGCGGTGACAGTCTCCGCGCCCTGGGTGATCGCCTCGGCCGGGCACGGAAGCTACCGCTTCCTGCCGCAGCTGGCCAGCGCGATGGCCGCCGGCCGGCAGATCGTCGTGCTCACCGCGCTGGTCGCGGCGGTGGCGACGGTGCTCGTGGCCCGGGTCGTCACCAAGGGCGACGAGCCGCTGCCACGGCGGCACGTCCCGGCCCGGTCCGCCCGCCTGGCCGCCACCGTCGGGACCGCGGTGGTCGCGCTGTCCCTCGTGGTCCTCTCGTACCAGTCGGTCGCCGCCGCGATCCAGACGAGCTTCACGGGGGACGGACTGTTCGCGGAACCGGGCGACCTGCTGCGCCACTGGCTGCTGCTCGGCGCCTGGACCAGCCCGGTGGGCGCCCCGCTCGGGGACTGGCTGCTGTACCGGGCGGTCGACGTGTTCCTGCTCGCGCTGGTGTGGTGGGCCCTGCGGGGCCTGCCCGGACTGCTCACCCGGGCCACCGTCCCGGCGATGGCGGTCGGCACGGTCTGCGCGACCGTCCTCGCACTGCTGGCGAGCCAGGTGGTGAGGGTGCTCCTGGACGGGTCCAGCCTGCGGTGGGACCTGATGTACCTGTCGGCCGGCATCGGCGGCGGCGTCCCCGCCGCCCTGCTCTGGGGCCTGATCGGGGGCGCCGCGGCCGCGGTGACCCTGCGGGCGACGGCCGGCGGGTCCGAGGACACCGACGAGCCGGCTCCCGTCCGGACGCCCGCCGGTTCGGGGACGGCACCGCAGCGGTCATGAGTCGCGCCGCTGTTCTGGGCTCTGCGGTGGGGGCACGCACCCGGGATGCCCCCATCGGTCAGTGGGGGCATGCACCCGGGATGCCCTGCCGCTGACATACGACCCGGACGCACGGAGCGTACGGCCTTGCCGAGGTGCTGCGGCGGCGTGCCGGGCGTCGTGCCGGACGAGCCCTCGACAAGTCTCGGCGTCCGCTTCCGCCGACCGGCCTGGACTGACGTATCCGTCGCATGAGGTGACCTCGTCAAGCGGATGCCATCTCGGACAGCCTCGTCCCCCGCGCCGCGCACGGCCTCAGCCCGAGCTGGGCCGGCTGCTCGCCGACGGGGCGGCGCCGAGGGCCGGCCGGACACGGATGTCACCGGCCGCGGTGCCGAACCTCAGGACCAGCCGAACCGGCGGTCGACCACCGCCGCGAACTCCTCCAGGGTCAGTTCCTCGTCCCCGTTCTGGTCAGCGGCGTCGAACAGTGCCGAGGAGGCTTCTTCGTCCCCCAGGGCCCAGAACGGCAGATCGCCGGACGCGGCCAGCGACGGGCCCTTCGTCCGCAAGGCGGTGATCACCTCTACGCGGGTCAGGGTCCCGTTGTGGTCGAGGTCGAGTGCCTCGAACAACTTCCGGGCCTTGTCGCTCATCGTGTCACCCTCGTTCCCGTCGGCGAGCGGGGCGCCCGCCGCATCCTCAGGAGAAGACGTCTGTCCCACCTCTCAGGTTCCCTCTTCCGCCCGGTCATGCCGACCGGACGGTGAACGCGGCCACCCGCCCGGCCGACGGGACGCCGGGGAGACGCGGCGCGCGGCGCTGCTCAGGCCGACGAGCAGGCGGAGCCGTTCAGCGAGAAGGCCGCGGGGCCGGGGTTCGCAGTGCCTTTGGTGGCCGTGAAGCCCACGGTGACCGAGAGGGCCGGTGCGATCGTCGCCGTGTACGACGCGGAGGTGACGGTGACGTCGGCGCCGCTCTGCGCCACGGTGCCGCCCCACAGGTTGCTGACGTGCTGGCCGCCCGGGAAGGTCCAGCGCAGGGTCCAGCCGTTGATCGCGGAGCTGCCGGTGTTGCGCAGGACGACCTCGCCCTGGAAACCGCCGGGCCACTCGTTCGCCACCCGGTAGGCGACCGCGCACGTCGTCGGTGAACCGCCGGAGGACGTGGTCACCGTCACCGTGCCGGAACGTTGCGAGCGGTTGCCGGCCGCGTCGCGGGCGTACACGGCGAAGGTGTGGGCGGTCGCCGGGGCGAGGCCGGTGACCGTGGCGGAGGTGCCGGGCGTGGAGGTGGCCGCGGTCTCGGTCCCGCCACTGACCCGGACCACGTCATAGCCGGTGACGCCGTGGGCGTCGCTGGAGGGGGACCAGTTCAGGGTGACGGACGAGGACGTCACGGCGGAGGCGGTGGGCGTCCCGGGCGCCGTCGGGGGAGTGGTGTCGCCTCCGGAGGAGTAGATCGCGGCCTCTTCGGAGGTGGCCGCGATGCCGTCCGCGCCGTTGAAGAGGCGCTGCCCCCACGGCGTGAGCCGGTCCGGGTCGAATCCGGTGACCATGTCCAGGTACTCGACCCCGCCGCTGTTGCCGCTCCACGACCAGCCCAGATACCCCAGGCGCAACTGCCGGGTCACGGCCAGGACGGCGTCCTCGTCGGGGTTGCCGTCCGAGTGGTCGTGGCCGAACTCCCCGACGACGACGGGCAGTCTCGCCGCGACGAAGCGGTTCAGGTAGTCGCTGATCTCGGCGGCGGTGTCGAAGACGCCGTACATGTGGACGGAGAAGACCGTGTTGGCGTCGGGGTCGGCCGCGAAGACCGAGGCGGCGTTGTCGCGCATCGTGAACGCCCAGTCCTGCCCCCAGTTGGGCGCGTCGACCATGAGGGTGTGCTGGAAACCGGCGCCGCGCAGCTTCTGGACGGCGGCCTTGGTGTCGGCCGTCCACGCCGCGAAATTCGTGTTGCCGTACGGCTCGTTGCCGATGTTGACGATGACGTGGTCCTCCTGGCCGCGCAGTGCGTCCCGCACGCCGATCCAGTAGTCCGCGGCGCGGGAGAGGGTGACGGCGCCGCTCTGCTCGCCGTAGCCCGTGGTGTCGTGGACCTCCAGCACGCAGATGAGCCGGTTCTGCTTGCACTGGCGCACGACGTTCGTCACGTCGGCGGTGTCGTTGCGCGTCCAGCGGTCACCGCTGGAGAGGACCACCCGGACCGTGTTGGCGCCCTTGGCCTTGATGTGCGCGAGGGAGCTGATGCGGTCCGGGTACCAGGTGTGGGCGTGGTTGACGCCCCGCATGACGAAATCGTTCCCGTTGGCCTCCAGCAGCCGGCCGTCGACGACACGGAAGCCCGCCGGCGCGGCCTGAGCGGGCGTGACCAGGGCGAGCAACGGCAGGAGCAGCCCCAGCAGGGCGGTGACGACGATGGTCGTGCGTGGGAGGGCCGTGGCGCGGGGTCTCATGGCGGCTCCAGGAGGACGGAGGGGAGGGGGGAGTGGCGTCAGGCGGTTCTCGTGGTGCGGGTGACGGCCGCGTAGGGGGCGCCGGTCGAGGCCTGGGTACGGGCGATGAAGCCGAAGGCGGTGCTCGCGCCGGATGCCAGGGTGCCGTTCCACGAGGCCGGATCACCGGGATCTCCCGTGTCACCGGGATCAGCGTCGAGCAGCGCCGCCAGCGCCGGGTACCAGCGGGCGGCGATCTTCGCGTCGCCGGGAGCAGCGGGGGTGATCCGTAAGGGCACGTGGCGGGTGTCGCGCATGGTGGTCCCCTCCCTGAGTGAGGTGGGAGCGCTCCCATCGGACATGAAGCCATCGTTGTCATTGACGCGTCAAGAGGTGGGGCGGCCCTTGCGCGCTGGAGAGCGGGTTGCGCGGTGGTGAGCGGATTGCATTGCGGGGTGGCTCGATCGAGGACATCGACCACAGCGGGAAGGCCGAACGCCGACCCGGCTGTCGGCACCGCATTGCCGGCAGACGGGTCGGCGTTGGCCGGGCGGGATCAGACCGCCGGTGCCGGGAAGGTCGGGTACTCCACCCCGGAGACGTGCTGTACGACGCGGATGACCTGGCACGAGTAGCCGAACTCGTTGTCGTACCAGAGGTAGAGGATGGCGTTGTCGCCGTCCACCTTGAGCGCGCCGGCGTCGACGATCGAGGCGTGGCGCGAGCCGATGAAGTCGCTGGAGACCGCGTCGGGGGCCGAGATGAAGTCGATCTGGCGGCGCAGCGGCGAGGTCAGCGACACGTCGCGCAGGTAGTCGAGGACCTCCTCGCGGGTCGTCTCGCGGGCGAGCTGGAGGTTCAGGATCGCTATCGAGACGTCCGGCACGGGGACGCGGATCGAGCTGCCGGAGATCTTCGCCTTGAGGTCCGGCAGCGCCTTGGCGACGGCCGAGGCGGCACCGGTCTCGGTGATGACCATGTTCAGCGGCGCGCTGCGGCCGCGGCGCTCGGACTTGTGGTAGTTGTCCAGCAGGTTCTGGTCGTTGGTGAACGAGTGGACGGTCTCCACGTGGCCCCGCTGGACACCGAACTCGTCGTCCATCGCCTTCAGCGGCGGGACGATGGCGTTGGTGGTGCAGGAGGCGCAGGACAGGATCTGCTCGTCCGGCTTGACCGTGTCGTGGTTGACGCCGTGCACGATGTTGGGGACGTCGCCCTTGCCCGGCGCGGTCAGGACGACCTTGTCGACGCCCGGACGCAGGTGCTTGGACAGGCCCTCGCGGTCACGCCACTTGCCGGTGTTGTCGATGAGGATGGCGTTCTTGATGCCGTACGCCGTGTAGTCGACCTCGCTGGGGTCGTTGGCGTAGATCACCTTGATCGCGTTGCCGTTGGCGTTGATCGTGCTGTTGGCCTCGTCGACGGTGATCGTGCCCTGGAACTGGCCGTGGATGGAGTCCCGGCGCAGCAGCGAGGCCCGCTTGACGATGTCCTGCTCGCCGCCGCCGCGCACCACGATGGCCCGCAGGCGCAGTCCGTTGCCCGAGCCGGCCTTCTCGATCAGCAGCCGCGCGACGAGGCGGCCGATGCGGCCGAAGCCGTACAGGACGACGTCGCGGCCTTCGCCGCCCTCGATCTTGTTGGCGCCGGTGGCACCGGCGACGGCCTCGGCGGTGAACGCCTCCACGGACAGCCCGCGGTCGTCGCTCTTGTACGTCGCGGCCAGCATGCCGATGTCGATCTGCGACGGGCCGAGGTCGAGCGAGGTGAGGGCCTGAAGGAAGGGCAGCGTCTCGGTGACCGAGAGCTCCTCGCCGGCGATCTGCCGGGCGAACCGGTGGGTCTTGAGGATGCTGACCACCGACTTGTTCACCAGGGAGCGGCTGTGGAGGAGGACGGTGACGTCCCGCTCCCGGTGCAGCTTCCCGATGAGCGGGATCATCGACTCCGCGATCTCCTCGCGGTTCTTCCAATTGGTGAACGAGTCGTCGTTGACAGTCACGGGCCTATCTTTCGAGCTAGGTGGCGCTCATATGCTAACCGCAGGGTGCGACGATCGTTCAAAGGGGGGGTCTGTGCAGTACGAGAACGCCCGATAATGCAGGGGTTTGCGGCGATGGGCCGGCGGTGGTCGTACCCGGGTGAAGAAGGGATGAAGGGGTGGAGCTGGAGCTGCGGCATCTGCGCGTCCTGTGCGTGATCGCGGACGCGGGGAGCGTGGGCCGGGCGGCGGCGGAGCTGGGGTACTCGCAGCCCGCCATCAGTACCCAACTCCGCCGGATCGAGCGGTACTTCGGCGAGCCACTGTTCGAACGCGGCCCCTCCGGAGTGCGATTGACCCCCTACGGCTTCGAGGTCGTGGCGCAGGCCCGCGACGTGCTGGCCCGTGCCGACGCGATCGGCCGCCGTCCCGCCTCCGGCGCCGGGGCCGCGCGCCGGACGCTGCGGGTGGCGGCGACCAACTCGCCGATGCTGGCGGGCATGATGTCGGGCGTGCGCACCCGCCTGCCGGACGTCTCGCTCGCGGTGAGCAGCGTGTACGCCTCCTCGCGGATCGTCGAACTGCTGGAGGAGGGCGCGGCGGACGCCGCCATCGCCGCGGACTACCCCGGCAGGGAGCTGGAGCACTCGGAGGCGGTGGCCCACCGCGGGATCGTCACGGAGCCGACGTTCGTGGCGCTCCCGGCCCGGCATCCGCTCGGGCAGCGCGCCCAGGTCGCGCTCGCGGACCTGGCTGAGGAGGCGTGGTTCGTGACGCCGGACGACGGAGCCGGCTGGCCGGGCGTGTTCTACTCGGCCTGCGCGGCGGCCGGGTTCACTCCCGCGGTCGCGCACGAGTTCCTCGGTGACCAGCAGCAGTTGCAGGGAATGATCGCCGACGGTCTGGGGGTGGCCGTCGTGCAGCCGACGATGCGGCCGATGCCGCAGGTGGTGGTCAAGCCGCTGACCGGCACGCCGTTGTGGTGCCGGTACGTGCTCGCCTGGCGGCGCTCGGCGGTCTCGGAGGAACTGGCCGACGCCCTGTTCCAGTCCGCCGCCGAAGCCCACCGCCAACTCGTAGCCCGGTCGCCCCACTTGAGGACCTGGGCAGCACGGACCTGGAGCGCGCCCGGCGTCTAGGTGCGCTGTCCGCACAGGCCCCGCCGGGCCGACGGCAGGACGGTGCGGACACGGCCGAGGACGTTATGACCCCCCGGCGTCATGTGCTATGTCACACACCATTGTTGGGGGAGGGCGCCGTTGAGACAGTGCCTCACACGCCTCAGCACCCCATCTCCGAGGCGCATCCGTCCGTGGAGGAACCCAGATGCGCTACCGCATCGTGCTGCCCAGACACATGGCGTCCGTGCTCGCCGCCTGTGTCGCGCTCATAGGCCTGCCGTCGACCCCGGCACTCGCCGCACCGCCCGACGCCAACCCCACCACCGCGTCCCGTACCACGACACCCTCCCCGACCGGCCCGACCCTGGCCGCCGCAGCCCGCCCCGCCGTGCAGGAACGGCCGCTCGTCCGGGCCCATGTGCCTCCCCTCACGCCGACGCGCCTGCCGACCCCGCCGAACGCGGCACCCGGTGCCCGGGCCGCCTCCTGTACACCGGCCGACTTCGGCAGCAGGACCGGCGCCGCGCTGGTGGCCTTCGTCAAGGCCTCGACCACGGACTGCGTCAACACGCTCTTCGCGGTCACCGGCACGGACGCGCGCGCAGTCTTCCGCGAGTCCCAGATGGTCACGGTCGCGCAGGCGTTCACGAGCGCGGCCCGGCACTACCGGGGCGACAACGCCCTGCGTGTGTGGCAACTCGTCCTGTTCCTGAGGGCCGGCTACTACGTGCAGTTCAACAACCCGGCCGACGTGGGCACGTACGGCCCGTCCCTGGCCCGGAACACCGTCCGGGGCCTGGACACCTTCTTCGCCCGCCCGCACTCCAGGGACGTCAGCGCCGCGAACGGCGACGTGCTGAGCGAGGTCCTCGTCCTCACCGACAGCGCCGACCAGCAGGCCCGCTATCTGCGGGTCTACGAGCGCGTACTGAAGGACTACGACAGCTCCTACGACACCATCCGCAGCATGCTGGCGGCCGTCAACGCCGTCCACACCCCGCTCTGGCGCGGCAACTGGAACCCCGAGTACGTCAGGGCGGTCGTCGCCGACCCGTCCGTCACCCGGACCCTGCACTCCTTCGCGCGCGGTCACCTGGACCTGCTCGGCACCGATCGCGCCTACCTCACCTCCAACGCCGGGATGACCCTGGCCCGGCACGTCGAGCACGCCCCGCTCCGGGCCACGGTCCGCCCCCGGGTCAAGCACCTGCTGGACATCACCCGGATCACCGGGCCCACCGCGGCCCTCTGGGTCGCCGTGGCCACGCAGGCCGACGCCTACGACGGCGCCGACTGCGCCTACTACGGCGTATGTGACCTCACCGGCCAACTGAAGCGCGCGGCGCTGCCGATCAGCCACAAGTGCGATGCCACACGCACGATCAGGGCCCAGTCGCTCACCCCCGCCGAACTCGCCGCGGCGTGCGCCAGCGTGCTGGGCCAGGACGCGTACGTCCATGACCTGGTCAAGGACGACGGACCCATTCCGGGCCAGTACCTGTCGACCCTCGAACTGGTCGTCTTCGCCGGACGCGACGACTACCGGACCTACGCCGGGGCCATCTTCGGCATCAGCACGGACAACGGCGGCATGACCCTCATCGGCGACCCGGCCGACCCCGCCAACGCTCCGTTCGCGGTCATGTACCAGAAGAGCCGGGACGACGGGCACGCCGCCAGGATCTGGAACCTCAACCACGAGTACACCCACTACCTCGACGCCCGGTTCAACATGAAGGGTGACTTCGCCCAGCAGACGTCGGTGCCGGACGTCTGGTGGATCGAGGGCCTGGCCGAGTACGTCTCCTACGGCTACCGCGGCATCACCTACGACCAGGCGGTCACCGAGGCGGGCAGGCACACGTACCGGCTCAGCACGCTGTTCCGGAACACCTACGCCAACAGCGACGTGACCCGCACCTACCCCTGGGGCTACCTCGCGGTCCGGTACATGGTCGAGCGGCACCCGGACGACGTCCAGCGCATGCTCGCCCGCTTCCGCGTCGGCGACTACGCCGGCGGGCACGCCGTCTACGCCACCGACATCGGCACCCGCTACGACGCCGACTTCGACGAGTGGCTCACCGCCTGCGCGGCCGGCGCCTGCGCGGCGCAGCAGCAGCGCTGAACACGCCACGTGGCCGCGCCGGTTCGTCCGGGCGGCCACAGCGGCGGTCGGCTCAGCAGGTGGGGCGCCGGGCGTGGGCCACGTCAACGGCCCGACTCGGTCTGAGCGCGGGGGAGTTGGCGGTTCGCGCGCGTCCCGGCCTCGCCGGCGGGATCTTCCGCGGCGGGGTGAGCGGTGCGACGATGCCGGGGTGATCGCATCCCCGGACCCGCTCACCGGCACACCCCCGAGCCGGATACCGCAGATGGAGACGCACGGCCTCGACGTGATCGCCGACGCCGAACGCAAAGGCACACCGCGCACCCTGTTCTGGCCCTGGTTCGGGGCCAATGTGTCCGTGCTGGGGCTGAGTTACGGGGCGTTCGCGCTGGGCTTCGGCATCTCATTCTGGCAGGCGCTGGCCGCCGGGGCCGCCGGCATCGTCTTCTCCTTCCTGCTGTGCGGATTCGTCGCCGTGGCCGGCAAGCGGGGCTCCGCACCGACGATGGTGCTCGGCCGCGCCGCGTACGGGGTGCGCGGCAACCGTCTGCCGTCGGTGATCTCCTGGGTGCTCACCGTCGGATGGGAGACCGTGCTGTGCGCCCTGGCCACCCTGGCCACCGCGACCGTGTTCGGCCGGCTCGGCTGGGGCGGCGGCACCGGTACCAAGGTGTTGGCGCTGGTCCTGGTCGCGGCGCTGACCGTCGTCGTCGGGGTGATGGGCTTCGACCTGATCATGCGGCTGCAGACTGTGATCACCGTGGTCACGGGCGTGTTCACCGTCGTCTACGTCGCCCTCGTCGCCGACCACGTCCAGTGGTCCGCCGTCAGCGCCGTACCGGCGGGATCCACCCAGGAGTTCATCGGCGCGCTCGTCTTCATGATGACCGGCTTCGGTCTCGGCTGGGTGAACGCCGCCGCCGACTACTCCCGCTATCTGCCGCGCACCGCATCGAGCCGGGGCGTGGTCGGCTGGACCGCTTTCGGGGCCTCCCTGGCGCCGCTGCTCCTGCTCGTCGTCGGACTCCTGCTGGCCGGCTCCTCCGTCGAGTTGAGCACGGCCGTGGCCGGCGACCCGATCGGCGCGCTGACCACGATCCTGCCGACCTGGTTCCTGGTGCCGTTCGCCGTCGTCGCCGTCCTCGGCCTGATCGGCGGCGCCGTCCTCGACATCTACTCGTCCGGGCTGGCCCTGCTCGCCGCGGGCGTGCGCGTGCCGCGCCCGGTGGCCGCACTTGTCGACGGCGTCCTGATGATCGCCGGTGCCGTCTGCATCGTGTTCGTCGCCGACGACTTCCTCGGCCCGTTCACGGGGTTCCTCACCACGCTCGGCGTCCCCATCGCCGCCTGGTGCGGCATCATGCTCGCCGACCTGACCCTGCGCCGCCGCGACTACGACGAGCCCGACCTCTACCGCCCGGACGGCCGCTACGGCGACGTGCCGCCCACTCCGCTGCTGCTGACCCTCACGGCCACGGCCCTCGGGTGGGGCCTGGTCACCAACTCGGCGGCGGGCTGGCTCGACTGGCAGGGCTATCTGCTCGGCCCACTCGGCCTGGGCGGCAGGTCCGGCGACTGGGCGTACGCCAACGTCGGCGTTCTGGCGGCCCTCGCGCTCGGCTTCCTCGGCACGCTCGTCGCGCGGCGCGCTCACGTCCGTGCGCAGGAGGGGCGGGCGGCGAGCCCCACGGCGGACGAAGGGGTGAGCGCATGACCACCGGCCTGCTCACCGTCATCGACATGCAGCGCGTCTTCGCCGACCCCGGCAGCCCGTGGGCCGTCCCGAGGTTCGCCGAGGCGGCGGCGGGCGTACGGCTGCTGCTGCCGGCCTTCGGGGACCGGGTCACGTTCACCCGTTTCGTGGCACCCGGCTCACCCGAGGGCGCGTGGCGCGCCTACTACGAGCGCTGGCACTTCGCGCTGCGACCCCCCGACTCCGAACTCTGGGAGCTGACGGACGAGTTCGCCCGCGACGCACGGCATGTCCTGGACGCCGCCACGTTCGGTAAATGGTCGCCGGAACTGGCCCGGCGCGCCGCTTGGGAGGGCCGCCTGGTCCTGACCGGCGTCAGCACCGACTGCTGCGTCCTGTCGACGGCGCTCGCGGCCGCCGACGCGGGCGTCGAGGTGCTGGTCGCCGCCGACGCCTGTGCCGGCGCGAACGACGACTCGCACGTCAGGGCACTGCGGATCCTGGATGCGTACCGGCCGTTGATCCGGGTGACGACGGTCGCCGAATTGCTTCGGGAGGCGCCGTGAGCCCTCCGCGCCGGCTGGCCCTTCTCGGCGGAGGCTTCTCCACCGACGAGGACGGGCTGCTGGACGACTGGGTGCTGGGACAGGCGCGCACGCCTCGCCCCAAGGTGTGCTTCCTGCCCACCGCGAGCGGCGACGCCCCCGCGTACGTCGAGAAGTTCCTCGCCGCGTTCGGTGATCGGCCGGATCGCCGACCCTCCGTGCTGCGCCTGTTCGACAGGAGCCTCGACGACGACGCACTGCGCGCGTTCGTGCTCGCGCAGGACGTCGTCCACATCGGCGGTGGCAATACCGCGAACCTCCTCGCGGTGTGGCGCGTGCACGGTGTGGACCGGCTGCTGCGGCAGGCCTACGACCAGGGAACCTTGCTGTGCGGGATCAGCGCGGGCGCCAACTGCCTGGCCGAGGCCTCGCACACCGACTCCTTCGGCCCGCTCACCTTCCTGCCGGACGGTCTTGGCCTGCTGCCGGGATCGGTGTGCCCCCACTACGACGGCGAACCCGGGCGCCGCGCTTCCTACCGGTCGGCGGTGGCAGCCGGCGACCTGCCCGGCGGCTGGGCCCTCGAAGACGGCACCGGCGCCCTCTTCACGGACGGCCGGCTCACGGAGACGGTGTCCCGGGCGCCGCGCGCCCTCGTCTACCGGGTGGCGCGGGACGAGGCCGGACGAGCCGGGGAGCGCGCGCTCGCGTGCCGGACGCTGTCCCACGAGAGCGGCACCGGCACCGTGGACGGGCGGTGATCGTTCACGGCGTCCTGGTCTCGGATTCGAGGGACTTTCGGGTCGCCCCACCGTAGACGCCCGATTCGTCGGCGAGAACGACGCGGGTGAGCTGGTAGGTGCGCACCGCGCCCTCGACCTCGCGGTCGTAGTCGCCGTCGCCCTCCCCGGCGTAGAGGCCGACCTGTCGCAGGCGGAGCTGGAGCTCGGTCACTTCGGGCCCCTGGTCGCCGAAGCGCAGGACCGGGGGTGGTGCCTGCGGGGCACTCGACCCGGCGGTGGGGGAGGTGCTCGCGGTGACGGCGGGACCGGACGGGGTGCCGGTGGGCGGGGCGGAGCGGGACGGGGCGCCGGGGCCGGCCGTCGGGGTCGTACGAGGCGACGCGGTCGGACCAGGGGAGACCGACGGGGAGGACGTACCGTGCGCCTGCTGCCCGGGGGAGTTGTCCCGCGGGGCCGAACCGCCGGGCAGGGGAGCCCGCACCCCGTCGGGCGGCGCCGCCTCCCGCGCGGGGCTGTCGTAGGAGAAGAGGCCGCTGACGAAGGCACCCGTCAGCAGGGCGGCCAGCGCGGCGCCCACCCCGGCGAAGAGCAGGGGGCGGCCCCGCAGGCCGCTCACCCCGGTGTCCCCGACCTCCGTGTCCCCTTCGGCTTCGGTGATGCGCGGGGCCGGCGTGCGGTCCGGCGGGACGGTGGAAGGCGCCGTCGACGACAGGAGGCGGGTGCCCTCCGGCTGTCCGTCGTCCGCCGGGCCGCCGTCGAGCTCCACGAACGGCCGTATCCGCACCGGATCGAAGTCCTCCGCGGCCGCCGCCTCGGCCGTGCGGGTCTCGCGGTGGGCGTCGGAGGCGAGGCGGCCGCACGAGCAGTCCGGTGTACCGTCCGGCGCCCGGGGCGTGCCGCACTCGGGGCAGACGGGGCCGTTCGGTTCACTCACGCGGGAGGTCCCTCTCTGTGCAGGTGGTAGAAATTTAAACAGATGGCCTGCACGGGATCTCCACGTGCCCGGGAAAACGGCGGAACCACGACCTCGTTCGAGAACCGGCCGATCCCCGCTACGCGGACCGCCGGGGTGTCGTCGAGGTGGGCCGGCCGAGGTGGGCGGTGAACCAGTCGCGGGCCAGCTCGGCGACGGTGCCGAGCGTGCCGGGTTCCTCGAACAGGTGCGTGGCACCCGGGACCACGGCGATCCGGTGCTCGCAGTGCATCCGGTCGGCGGCGAGGCGGTTGAGGCTGAGCACCTGGGTGTCGCGGCTGCCGACGATGAGCAGGGTCGGGGCCCGCAGCCGGCTCAGCGCCGCCGGCGTGGCCAGGTCGGGCCGGCCGCCGCGCGAGACGACCGAACGGATCTCGGAACCGGACAGCGCCGCCGCCTCCAGCGCGGCGGCCGCTCCGGTACTGGCTCCGAAGTAGGCGACGGGCAGGCCGGTCTCCCGGCGCAGCCACACGGACGCGGCGTGCAGGCGCCGGGCGAGCAGGAGGATGTCGAAGACGTTGTGCCGGTCGTTCGCCTCGTCGTCGGTGAGGAGATCGAGCAGCAAGGTGGCCAGGCCCCCGCGGTTGAGGGCGGTGGCTACGTACTGGTTGCGCGGGCTGTGCCGGCTGCTCCCGCTGCCGTGCGCGAACGCCACCACCTCCGGCGCCCCGTCCGGCACGACCAGCCGGGCGCCCACCTGCGCCCCCGCGGCCGGGATCAGCACCTCGCCGTCGGACGGCGCGGCGGTGGGGGAGCGGGGCGGGGACGGCGCGGCCGCCGCGAGCAGGGCCGTGACCTCGGCGTCCGTGACCTGGGTGAAATCCCGGTACCAGGCGCCCACCGAGCCGAGCATGCGGTGCGGCTGCGGACAGACGACCGCGTCGGCCACCTCCCGCAGCCGGGCGACGCTGCGGGCCGCACCGACGGGCACGGCGAGCACGACCTGGGCCGCGCCCCGGCCGCGCACGACCCGGCAGGCCGCCTCGGCCGTGGCCCCGGTGGCGAGCCCGTCGTCCACCACGACGGCCGTACGCCCGGCGACCGGCACCGCGGGCCGGTCCTGCCGGTACCTGCTCACCCGCCGTTCCAGCTCGGCCCGCTCCGCCGTCTCCACGGCCTCCTGCTCGGCGACGTCCAGCCCGGCCTCGTCGATCACGTCCAGGTTGAGGACGCGGACCCCGTGCTCGCCGATCGCCCCGAAGCCCCACTCGGGCTGGTGGGGCACGCCCAGCTTGCGCACCACCAGCACGTCCAGCGGGGCACCCAGCCGCCGGGCCACCTCGGCCGCCACGGGCATCCCGCCCCGCGGCAGCCCCAGCACCACCACTTCCGCGCCGCTCAGCTGCTCAAGCTCCTCGGCCAGCAGCCGCCCTGCCATCCTGCGGTCGTCGTAACGCATACACGCCTCCCGCGCCCCTACGGACGGGAGCCTGTCCCTCCTCTTCAGGCTACGACTGTTCGTGCGTGCGCCCGCCGTCTCCTCCAGGGCTTCTGCTGCGGGCGGCCGGTTCCCGGCACGCGCGCGACGGCGAGCGGATGCGGCGCTGCTTCCGGGACCCGGCCACGTACCGGGCCCATGCGAGCCCCGGCAGGGCGGAGCCGCTCGTCCGCCGGGCCGGCTGGGGCTGCCCTTCGCCCGCATTGCGTCGATCGGGGCGCGCCCATCGGCCCATCCCCTGGACGGCCATAGGAATGCTCCACTCCGGATCGGGTAGGCGAGCAGGACCGCCACGGGGACCAGTACGCCCCGGGCGGGCCGCACGACCGCCGCTACCAGGGGATTCGCCATGGAGACACCCGCGAACGACAACACCGCCACACCGGCACGGCAGGCGCTGGACGCGCTGGCCGGAAACACCGAGGACAGGGCGGCGATGGACACGCTCGCGAGCAGCGACGTCCTTGTCCCCGTACCCGACGACGCGGTGGGGGAGGATGCCATGGACCCGGGCGCCGTGGCCCTGCCGGTCATCGAGCGGCCGGGCGGCGAGCCGGTCGTCCCCGTGTTCACCTCCGAACCCGCGATGGCCGAACTGCTGCCGTACGTCTCCCGCTACCGCCTGGTGCCGCTGGGCGCGCTCGCCTCGCAGTGGCCGGCCGACGAACTGGCCCTGACCATAGACGCCGGCTCCACCCACCCGCTGACGCTGACGTCGGAGGGTGTGCGGACGCTGCTGGCGCGGCCGTAACCCGGCAGGGGAGGCAGCGCCGAGGAACGGCGAGAACGCGAAGGGGATGGGCGACGGCACCCGAGCCGCCGCTCATCCCCTTCGTGACGCCACGGCGTCCGCCGCCGTCAGCCGCCCAGAGTCCGGGCGAGCGCGTCCCGCTGCAACGGCAGGACCTCCGCGTGCAGATCGCGGCCCTTGCGGGTCAGGGCGACGAACACCCCGCGCCGGTCCTCCGCGCACACCGAACGCTCCACCAGGCCGTCCTTCTCCAGGCGGCCGATGAGCCGGGACAGCGCGCTCTGGCTGAGATGGACGCGTCCGACGAGGTTCTGCACCCGGCACTGGTCGCCCTCCTCCGGCGAGGCGGACGCCAGGATGTCGAGCACCTCGAAGTCGCTCGCGCCCAGGCCGTGCGGGTGCAGGGCGCGGTCGATCTCGCACATCGTGCGCGCATGCAGCGACAGGATGTCCCGCCACCGTTCCTCCAGCCCCGCGCCGGCCGTCTTCGCTGCCATACCGGCACGGTAGCACCGATCCGGCCATTGTTGACTGTGCAACTAATGTGCGTACAACAAGGAGCCGACCCGGCCGCTCCGGGCCGGTCCCCAGGGAAGCGCGGCAGCCCACTCGTCAGGTGGAGTCCCGCTTCACCAGCTCCGTCGGCAGGACCACCGCCGCCGGGTCCTCGCCGCCGGTCTGCGCGAGCAGCAACCGCACCATCTCGTCGCTGATGCGGTCCCACGGCCGGCGGATCGTCGTGAGGGCACGGCGCATGTGGGCGTCAGGCGCGGGAGCCGTCCGGTGCCGGGCCGGCCTCGGTCGCCGCGGCGGAGTCGTCGAAACCGCCCACCGACACGTCCTCGGGCACCCGGCGGCCCGCCCGGCCCGGCGCAGCGAGCGCGCCCTGCGCCATCAGGTCGGAGGCACCGACCGCCTGCCGGGCGTGCGGCCCGTCGACCACCCTCCGGTGCCCGGCGCCGCCTTCGCGTACCCAGCGGCACCGTGCGGCGCGTCGATGCACCGCGGCCCCGTGATCAGCGACCGACGACCGAGGGTCTGGCGCGGACGCCCCCGCGGTGGGGCCGGTATCGGACAAGCCGCCGCGAAGTCCGTACGCCGGGGCCTGGACTGCGGGACAGTGGGAAGACGCGGCACGAGGAGGCCGGAGACCGAAGGGGGGCGACATGCTGAGGACTCCCGTCGGTGAGCGACGGCTGGACATCCTGGAATGGCTGAAGGACCCGGTCGCGCACTTCCCGGCGCAGCGTCACGGCGACCTGACCGACGACGGCGTCACCGCGCACGCCGTGGCCGTGAAGCTGGGCGTACCGCGTGGCGTCGCCGAGACCCACCTCGGTCTCCTCGTGACCATCGGCCTGCTGCGCACGAAGCGCATCAAGCGGCGTCTGTACTACCGGCGTGACGAGGTACGGATCGCCGAAGTGGCCCGCATGTTCGAGAAGGGCTGGTAACAGGCGCACATGCACGAACCCACCGCTCTCGTCCCCGTCCGCTACGTCGCGATCGGCGGCCGAGGCCCGGAGGATGTGGTCGCCGACGCGCGCGGCCGGGTCCTCACCGGCGTCGAGGACGGCCGCGTCCTGCGCCTCGACGGCCTGACGGAGCCGGCCGAGCCCCGCGTCGAGGTGCTCGCCGACACCGGCGGCAGGCCGCTGGGCCTCGAACTCCTCCCGGACGACGCCCTGTTGGTGTGCGACGCTGAGCGCGGACTGCTCCGCGTCGACCTCACCGACGGCACCGTGGACGTCCTCGCCGACTCGGTGGCGGGGGAGAGGCTGCGGTTCTGCAGCAATGTCGTCGCCCTGGCCGACGGCAGCGTCTGCTTCACCGTCAGCAGTCGCCGCCATCCCCTGGAGCACTGGATCGGCGATGTCGTCGAGCACACCGCGACGGGCCGCCTGCTGCGGCTCGCCCCCGGCAGCGACACTCCCGAAGTGCTCCTGGACGGGCTCCGGTTCGCCAACGGCCTCGCCGTGAGCGGCGACGGATCCTTCCTGGTGGTGGCCGAGACGAGCGCGTACCGCCTCACCCGCTACTGGCTCACCGGACCGCGGGCCGGCCGGAGCGAACCCTTCGTCGAGAACCTGCCGGGCATGCCGGACAACGTCTGGCGGGGCAGCCCGGACGGCCCCATCAGGGTCGCGCTGGCCGGCCCGCGCGTCCCCGCGCTGGACCTGCTCCACCGGACCGCCCCGGCCGTGCGCCGAGCCGCCGCACGCGTCGCCGTGCGCGCCCCCTTCCGCCCGACCGGCACGATCGGCGTGCTCGCGGTCGACGACACCGGGACGGTCGTCCACCACCTGGCCCGCCGCCACTCCGGGTTCCGCATGGTCACCAGCGTCTGCGAGACCGGAGGCCGGCTCGTCCTCGGGAGCCTGTGGGAGCGGGGCGTGGCGGTCTGCGAGCTGCCCGACCCGAAGTGACCCGCCCACACCCGCGGAGTTAGGCTTTTCACCGGCCGCGACCGTCCTCGCGGCGCGGCGGTGGGGCCCGCCGTACCAGAACCGCGGCACCCGCCGCCAACGGTCCCTACTTGCGATCCGCGCCCGTATGCCCGGGCCCCGGCGAGTAGGAGTCGTACGACCATGACAGCCCCTGAGACGGACAGCCTGCGCGTCGCCGCGCCCGCCCGGCGCCGGCCCGACCGGCGGGGCCGCACGCCGGTCGTCGCGGTGGTGGCGCTCGGCGGAGCCGTCGGCGCGACCGCCCGCTACGCGGCCACGCTCCGGTGGCCGGTCCAGCCGGGCGGCTTCCCCTGGGCGACCTTCTGGACCAACGTCGTCGGCTGTGCCGTGATCGGCGTGTTCATGGTGGTCATCACCGAGGTGTGGGCCGCCCACCGCCTGGTACGCCCCTTCTTCGGCACCGGAGTGCTCGGCGGCTTCACCACCTTCTCCACGTATGCCGTCGACATCCAGAAGCTGGTGGACAGCGGCCATCCGCGCACGGGCCTGGCCTATCTCGCCGCCACCCTCGTCGCGGCGCTCACCGCGGTCTGGCTCGCGGCGGCGGCGACCCGCCGCGTCCTGAAGTGGAGGCAGCCATGACGAGACTGACCGGCAGCGCCCTGCGCCTGACGGTGTACGTCGGCGAGCACGACACCTGGCACCACAAGCCCCTCCACTCGGAGATCGTGCACCGCGCCCACACGGCCGGCCTCGCGGGTGCCAGCGTCTTCCACGGCATCGAGGGCTTCGGCGCCTCCTGCCTGGTCCACACCTCGCGGCTGCTGTCCCTGAGCGAGGACCTGCCGGTCGCCGTCGTGATCGTCGACGTGGAGGAACGCGTACGCGCCTTCCTGCCGCAGCTCGACGAACTGATCACCGAAGGGCTCGTGACCCTCGACCACTGCGAGGTCGTCCGCTACCTCGGCCCCGGCGAATCCCCGCCCGCACCGGACCCGGAAGGTGAGAAGCCGACGTGAACTGGCTCCTGGTGATCGCGGGCGCCGTGGTCGGCGCCCCCTTGCGTTACCTCACCGACCGCGCGGTGCAGTCCCGGCACGACTCGGTGTTCCCCTGGGGCACGTTCGCGGTCAACGTCACCGGCTGCCTGATCCTGGGCCTGCTGACCGGCGCCGCGGCGGCGGGAGCCGCGAACTCCCAGGTACAGCTGCTGCTGGGCACCGGGCTGTGCGGGGCGCTGACCACGTACTCGACCTTCTCCTACGAGACCCTGCGGCTGACCGAGACGGGGGCTGGGCTCTACGCCCTCGCCAACATCGCGGGCAGCGTGACGGCGGGCCTCGGCGCCGCGTTCCTGGGCGTGTCGCTGGCGCAGGCGGCGTGGTCGTAGCCGGCCGGCCGCCTCGCCGGGGCCCCTGGGGTCACACCGGGGGCTGGTCGGACGGTGCGCGCCACCGTCGTCTCCGTACCGATGCCCGGGCTGCTGGATGCGGGCGTCCTCCACGGCTGAGCAGGGAGCGGGTGAGGTCCGCCTTCATGCGTCACCCCCGGTGAATCTCTCCGCCGGACTCCCTTGACACCACGCCTGGCTCACCCGGAGTATCTCTCCCGTGAACCTGTCAGACAGCCGGACAGCCGGACAGCCGCCGCGACGCGTCAGCGCCATGGAAGCCGTCCTGGCGCACCTGCGCAGCGCGATCGAACGCGGGGAGTACGCCATCGGCGACAAGCTCCCCTCCGAGGCGGAGCTCTGCCGCACCCTGGAGGTCAGCCGCCCGGTGCTGCGCGAGGCCCTCAGGGCCCTGCAGACCATGGGCCTGACGGTCTCCAAGACCGGCAAGGGAACCTTCGTCGTGGCCAACGCCGTCGAGGACCCCACCTTCGGCGACTACGCGGCCAGCGATCTGCTGGAAGTACGCCGCCACGTCGAGATCCCGGTCGCCGGGTACGCGGCGCTGCGCCGCACCCCGGAGAACCTGGACCACCTGGCTCACCTGCTCGACCGCATGGAGCGGGAGACGGACACCACCGCGTGGGTCGCGATGGACACCCTCTTCCACCTGGCCGTGGCCGAGGCCGCCCAGAACCCGGTCTTCCGCCGGGTCATCGAGGAGATCCGTGACGCACTGGCGCGTCAGTCGGCCTTCCTCAACGAGCTGGGCGGTCGCCGCGAACAGTCCAACCGGGAGCACCGGGCCATCGTCGAGGCGCTGATCGACGGTTCCGAACTCGACGCGACCGACGCCATGGCGCACCACCTCGACCGCGTCGAGACGACCCTCACCGACATCGTGCGCCCCGCGCGCACGGACATCCCCACGGAAGGTGGACCCGAGGCGTGAGCGAGCAGCACCTCAAAGAAGAGACGCGCCCCTCGTCCGGTCATGTCGACGCCGGAGACCTCGGCTACAGCAAGTCGCTGAAGTCCCGGCACGTCAACATGATCGCCATCGGCGGTGCCATCGGCACCGGCCTGTTCCTCGGCGCCGGCGGCCGCCTGGCCGACGCCGGCCCGTCCCTGTTCATCGCCTACGCGGTCTGCGGCGTCTTCGCCTTCCTCGTGGTCCGCGCCCTCGGCGAACTCGTCCTGTACCGCCCGTCCTCCGGGGCCTTCGTGTCGTACGCCCGGGAGTTCATGGGGGAGAAGGGCGCGTACACCGCGGGCTGGATGTACTTCCTCAACTGGGCCACCACCGGCATCGCCGACATCACCGCGGTGGCCACGTACACGCACTACTGGGGCATGTTCTCCGACATCCCGCAGTGGGTGATCGCACTCATAGCCCTCGCGGTCGTCCTCACCGTGAACCTGATCTCGGTGAAGATCTTCGGCGAACTGGAGTTCTGGTTCGCCATCGTCAAGGTCGGCGCGCTCGTCGTCTTCATGCTGATCGGCATCTTCCTGCTGGTCACCCAGCAGCCCGTGGACGGCCACACCCCCGGCCCGTCCCTGATCACCGACAACGGCGGCGTCTTTCCCAACGGCCTGCTGCCCATGCTGCTGATCGTCCAGGGTGTCGTCTTCGCGTACGCCTCCGTCGAGCTGGTCGGTGTCGCCGCCGGCGAGACCGAGAACCCCGAGAAGATCATGCCGAAGGCGATCAACTCGATCATGTGGCGCGTCGGCCTCTTCTACGTCGGCTCCGTCATCCTGCTCTCGATGCTGCTGCCCTGGTCGTCGTACAAGGCGGGCGAGAGCCCCTTCGTCACCGTGCTGTCCAACATCGGTGTCCCGGCGGCCGGCGGCATCATGAACCTCGTCGTCCTCACCGCGGCCATGTCCTCGCTCAACTCCGGCCTGTACTCCACCGGCCGCATCCTGCGCTCCATGGCGATGTCCGGCTCCGCACCGAAGTTCACCTCGGTGATGAGCCGCAGCCAGGTCCCGTACGGCGGCATCCTGCTCACCAGCGGTATCTGTGTCCTCGGCGTCGGTCTCAACTTCGTCGTCCCCGCCGAGGCGTTCGAGATCGTGCTGAACTTCGCGGCGATCGGCATCCTCGCCACCTGGGGCATGATCATGCTCTGCCACCTGCTCTTCTGGCAGAAGACCCAGAAGGGCGAGCTCACCCGCCCCGGCTACCGACTGCCGGGCTCCCCCTGGACCGAACTCGTGACGCTGGCCTTCCTCGCCTCCGTCCTGGTCCTGATGTACGCCGACGGAGGCGCCGGCCGCACCACCGTGCTGTGCCTGCCGCTGATCGTCGCAGCGCTGGTCGCGGGCTGGTACGGCATCCGCAGCCGTGCCCGGCGCGCCGCCGGCAAGGCCGACGCGTGACATCCGCGTCGGTCGACGACCCCTCATCGACCCACCACCAGGCAGTGATGTACAGCAGCTCCGCAGCGGACGCACCCCTTGTCCGCGAACCTCTCCACGCCCCCGTCGCCCACCTCGTACGCGGCGGAATGATCGAAGGCACCCACTACGGCTCCGTCGTCGTCCTCGGCACCGACGGCGACGTACGGTTCCAGCTCGGTGACATCGAGGCCGCCTTCTACCCGCGCTCGGCGCTCAAGCCCGTCCAGGCCGTCGCCATGGCGCGGGCCGGGCTCCCGCTCGACGGCGAGCTGCTCTCGCTCGCCGCGGCCAGCCACTCCGGCGAGGAACGCCACCTCGCCGGGAGCCGGCGCATCCTCGAACTCGCCGGGCTCACCGAGGACCACCTGCGCAACGTCCCCGACATGCCGTTCGACCCGGTCGTGCGGGACGGCTGGGTACGGGAGGGCCGCATGCCCTCCCGGCTCGCCCAGAACTGCTCCGGCAAGCATGCGGCGATGCTGTACACCTGCGCCCTCAACGACTGGCCCCTGGAGAACTACCTCGACCCCGGGCACCCCCTCCAGCAGGCGATCGCCGAGATCGTCGAGGACCTCACCGGGCAGCGGATCGCGCGGGTGACCGTCGACGGCTGCGGGGCGCCGCTGTTCTCCGTCTCCCTGCACGGTCTCGCCCGGGCGGCCGCGCGCATCACCACGGCGGCGCCCGGAACGCCCGAGGCGCGGGTCGCCGACGCGATGCGGGAGCACGCCGAGATGGCGTCCGGCTCCGGGCGGGACGTGGCCGCACTCATGCGGGCCGTGCCGGGGCTGCTCACCAAGGACGGGTTCGAGGGCGTGCAGGTCGCCGCGCTGCCGGACGGGCGTGCCGTGGCGGTGAAGATTGCCGACGGGGCCAATCGGGCGCGTGTGCCGGTTGCCGCCGCGGCTCTTGCGTGGGCCGGGGTTGACCCGGAGTTGCTCACCGAGTTCCAGGGCGAGGCGCTTCTCGGAGGCGGCCGGGAGGTCGGGAGTGTGCGGCCCGTTCGATCGTTGGAGCCGGTCGTGGTCTCGGCTTGCGCCTAGGGTCTGTCGTTTGCGACGCCGACATGATCCAAACGACAGGCCCTGGTGCTCCGGGCGGATTTGTCGTTCGGCGGCTGCGGGCCGGTTGTGGCTGGTCGCGCAGTTCCCCGCGCCCCTGTCGGGGCGCTCACCCTCAACTCCTTTGAAAGAGGAACCGTTCCCTCATGACTGTCGTCGTCACCCGAAGCGAACACGATCTGCTCGGCGACCGTGACGTCCCCGCCGACGCCTACTGGGGTGTGCACACCCTGCGCGCCACGGAGAACTTCCCCATCACCGGCACGCCCATCTCCGCGTACCCGCATCTGATCGATGCCCTCGCGGCTGTGAAGGAGGCGGCGGCTCTGGCCAATGAGGAGCTGGGGCTGCTGGCGCCCGAGAAGGCGGCGGCGATCGTGGCCGCGTGCCGGGAGATCCGTTCCGGGAAGCTGCACGAGCAGTTCGTGGTCGATGTCATCCAGGGCGGTGCCGGGACGTCGACCAACATGAACGCCAACGAGGTCGTGGCGAACCGGGCGTTGGAGCTGCTGGGTCATGCCAAGGGCGAGTACGGGTATCTGCACCCGAACGAGGACGTCAACCTCGGTCAGTCGACGAACGACGTGTATCCGACGGCTGTGAAGGTCGCGACGGTGTTCGCGGTGCGGGAGCTGCTGAGGGCGATGGCCGTGCTGCAGGACTCCTTCGCGCGCAAGGCGGTGGAGTTCCGTGATGTGCTGAAGATGGGCCGTACGCAGTTGCAGGACGCGGTGCCGATGACGCTGGGGCAGGAGTTCTCCGCGTATGCCGTGATGATCGAGGAGGACCGGTCCCGTCTGGCGGAGGCCGTCGAGTTGATCCATGAGATCAATCTGGGTGCCACGGCCATCGGTACCGGCCTGAACGCGCCTGCCGGATATGCGGAGTCCGTGCGCCGGCACCTCGCCGGGATCACGGGGCTGCCGCTGGTCACCGCGGCCAACCTGGTCGAGGCGACGCAGGACTGCGGGGCGTTCGTGCAGATGTCGGGTGTGCTCAAGCGGATCGCGGTGAAGCTGTCCAAGAGCTGCAACGATCTGCGGCTGTTGTCGTCGGGGCCGCGCGCGGGTCTGGGTGAGATCAATCTGCCGCCGGTTCAGGCGGGTTCGTCGATCATGCCGGGCAAGGTCAATCCGGTGATCCCGGAGGTCGTCAACCAGGTCGCTTTCGAGGTGATCGGCAACGACGTGGCCATCACCATGGCCGCCGAGGCCGGGCAGTTGCAGCTCAACGCCTTCGAGCCGGTCATCCTGCACTCCCTGTCGGAGTCGATCACTCATCTGCGGGCGGCCTGTCTGACCCTGGCCGAGCGGTGCGTGGACGGCATCACCGCCAACACCGAGGCGCTGCGCCGGTCGGTGGAGAACTCCATCGGTCTGGTCACGGCCCTCAACCCGCACATCGGGTACACGGCGGCGACCGACATCGCCAAGGAGGCTCTCGTCAGCGGCCGGGGTGTGGCCGAACTCGTCCTGGAGAAGGGCCTGTTGCCCGCCGAGACCCTCGCCGACCTGCTCCGCCCGGAGGTCCTCGCGGGCAGTGGCCGGGCCCCGGCCTGACCGGCCCTCATCCGCGGACGCGCACCGGGACCGGCACGGAGGCACAATGGTGATCATGGCAGCGTCGACGTCGTCACTGACCTTCCAGCCGATCCTGGAGCGCATCGCGGACGAGATGGGGCGGACTCCCGGCCGAGGCCGGCCCGCCGACTACATCCCGGCACTCGCGGCCCGCGACCCCCGCAGCTTCGGCATGGCCGTCGCCGAGCTGGACGGCACGGTGTACGGCGTGGGGGACTGGCGCGAGCCGTTCTCCACGCAGTCCATCACCAAGGTCTTCACCCTCGCGCTCGACCTGGCCCGCGAGGGCGACGAACTCTGGGAGCACGTGGGCCGCGAGCCCTCCGGCAACCCCTTCAACTCCCTGGTCCAGCTGGAGTACGAGAACGGCATCCCGCGCAACCCGTTCATCAACGCGGGCGCCCTCGTCGTCACCGACCGCCTCCAGACCCGTACCGGCGACGCGGCGGGCGAGTTGCTGGCCTTCCTGCGTGCCGAGAGCGGCAACGCGGCCCTGGACTTCGACAAGGACGTCGCCGCCTCCGAGTCGGCGCACGGCGACCGCAACGCCGCCCTCGCCCACTTCATGGCGTCGTACGGCAACATCGACAACCCCGTCCCCGCCCTCCTCGACCAGTACTTCCGCCAGTGCTCCGTCACGGCGTCCTGCGCCGACCTCGCCCTGGCCACCACCTTCCTCGCCCGTCACGGCATACGCGCCGACGGCACCCGGCTCCTCACCCGCAGCCAGGCCAAGCAGGTCAACGCGATCATGCTGACCTGCGGCACGTACGACGCGGCCGGCGACTTCGCCTACCGGGTCGGGCTTCCCGGCAAGAGCGGCGTCGGCGGCGGGATCATCGCCGTCGTACCGGGCCGCTGCACCCTGTGCGTGTGGAGCCCCGGCCTGGACGAGCGAGGCAATTCGGTGGCCGGCGTGGCGGCCCTCGACCGCTTCACGACGCTCACCGGCCTGTCGGTCTTCTGAACGGCCCTGCGCGGGCTGTCGCCGTTGCGTGATGCGCTTGCCCGGGATGCGGAATCGTCGATGAAGATCCTCCCCATGTTCTCGCGCGGGAATCGCCGACCGAAGACCCCGGCCCGGACGGCTCACACGGCGGTCACGCACAGGCCGCCGCCCCGAGGTCCCGGCGTCGCTTCCCGGCCACCCGGCGTCGACACGCTGACCCAGTGTTGGCCATGGCTTTCCCCGTCGATCTCCGCCGCTGCCAGGTACTCGGCCTGGCCGGTACCGCCTTCCTCGCCCTGGGCGGTGAGACGTCCGGCGCGCTGCCGGTCCGGGAACTACTCGCCCCCGACTCGGCCCACGCCGCCCTGGGCCTGGTCGCCGTGTACTTCGGACTGGTCCTGCTGATAGCGGCCTGGCTGCTGCTCGGTCGGCTGGTGCGCAGCGCCGACCCGCCGACCCCGCGCGCCTTGCTGCTGGTGCTGGCGGTCTGGGCCGCCCCGCTGCTGATCGCACCGCCCCTGTTCAGCCGGGACGTCTACAGCTACCTGGCCCAGGGGGCGATGGTGGACGCCCGCATCGACGTGTACGTGTACGGCCCCTCCCACCTCGGCGGCCCCCTCGCGGACGAGGTCGCCCCGCTGTGGCGGCAGACGCCGGCCCCCTACGGCCCGGTCTTCCTCGGCCTCGCCTCCGCACTGTCCGGCCTGACCAGGGGAGAACTGCCCGCCGGGCTCCTCGGGATGCGTGCGGTGGCGCTCCTCGGGGTGGCGCTGATGGCGGCCGTGCTGCCGCGCCTCGCCCGGCACAGCGGCGCCGACCCGGCCGCCGCGCTGTGGCTGGGCGCCCTGAACCCGCTCGTGCTGCTGCACCTGGTCGCGGGCGCCCACAACGACGCCGTCATGCTCGGCCTGCTCGGCGCCGGCCTGGTCGCGGCCCTCGGCCGGTGGCCCGTCCTGGGCGCCGTACTCGTCACCCTCGCCGCCCTGGTCAAGGCTCCCGCCGCGCTGGGGATCGCCGCGGTGGTGGCGCTACGGATACGGGCCGGCCACCGCCCGGCGAAGGCCGTGCTGACCACGGCGGCCGCATCCGCCGCCACCACGGTCGCCGCAACGGCCGCAGCGGGCACGGGATACGGCTGGACAGGCGCCCTGGACACCCCGGTCTCCTCGCAGAACTGGGCGCTCACCAGCCTGCTCGGCCGAGGCACCGCCGCACTGCTCGACGAGGCGGGCAGCGATCTGGCACCGCTGGCCGTCCCGGCGTGGCACACCTTCGGACTGGTGCTGACGGCGGTCCTCGTGGTGCTCATATGGTGGCGGCGGCGACCGAGCCCCGTGTACGCGCTCGGCCTGAGCCTGGCGGCCGTGGCGGCCTTCGGGCCGGCGATCCGCCCCTGGTACGCGCTGTGGGGCCTGTTCCTGATCGCCGCGGCTGCACCCAGCACGTGGGTACGGCACCGGGTGGCGGCCCTGACGGGCCTGCTCGCGCTCGCCGTCCTGCCCAGCGGTGGGCCGGCGGACACCGGCCAGCTGGTCCTGGCCCTGTCCGGGGGCGCCCTCGCCGTGGCCGTCCTGTGGCAGGCCCAGCTGGCCGCGCAGGCCCCGGCGCCGGAGCGCACGGCATGAGGCTCGCGCACACCGACCGCCGCAGGCTCGCGCTGCTGGTCGTCCTCGCCGCCGCCGTGACCGTCTTCACCGCGACCGTGCCGCTGCTGCGCGACTGGTTCGACCTGCGCGTCTACCACGGCACCGTCGACAGCTGGATCCACCACGGCGGCCGTATCTACGACTACCGGGTGCCCGGCACGACGTACGGCTTCACCTATCCGCCGTTCGCCGCGGTCGTCATGCTGCCCATGGCTCTGGTCGAGCTGCACACGGCGATCGCGGTGGCGCTGCTGCTCGACGTGGCCGCCCTGGCCTTCGTGCTGTACGTACTGGCGGACAGGGTGTGGCGGCGCCACGGGTGGTACGGCTGCGCGCTCGCGGTCTGCGCACTGGCTCTCTTCGAACCGCTCCGGGACACCTTCAGCTTCGGCCAGGTGAACATCCTGCTGCTGGCCCTCGTGCTCCTCGACTGCCGGCTCCTGACCACGGGACGGCACCGCTGGGCGGGGGTGGGCATCGGCCTCGCGGCCGCGATCAAGCTGACGCCCGCCGCCTTCATCGGCCTGCTGCTGGTGGCGAGACGAGGGCGAACCGCCGCCGTGGCGACGGCCGTCGCCACCGCCGCGACGGCACTGGCGGCCTGGACGGTCCCCGAGGCGTCCCGCTTCTACTGGACGCACGCGATGTGGGACACCACCCGGGTCGGCCGTCTCGACTACGTCTCCAACCAGTCGCTCCAGGGTGTCCTGGCCCGGCTCGGCGTCATGGACCGGGGCTGGTGGGCGGCGCTGGTCCTGGTGGCCCTGGGTGTCTGGGCGGCGCGCACCCGCCGGGCCGTGGCGGCGGGTGACTGGACGGCGGCCTTCGCCCTGACCGGACTTGCCGCCTGCCTGATCAGCCCGATCACCTGGGTCCACCACCTGGTGTGGCTGCTGCCGTCCTTCGCCGTCCTGGTCCGCGCCGGGCGCCCCTGGGTGGCGGGCGCCCTGTACGCCGTGCTGTGCACCAGCGTGGTGTGGCTCTGGTTCGACGACGCCTCAGGGGCCGACGGCTTCGTCGGCAGCAACATCTATGTGTGGATCACCCTCGGCCTGCTGCTGCGCCTGCCGGTCGCTCAGTCCTGCTCGGCGCGTTCGACGCCCTTGCCGCGCAGCACCAGTGATGTGGCGCCGGCTCCCATTCCGGCGGCGCCCGCGATCGCCCAGGCCTCCGCCCAGCCCGCTTTGGCCACCCCGCCGGCTCCACCACGTGCGGCCGCCTGCGAGGCGGGCTCCGGCACCGGTCCCGGTCTCGGCCTGGCCCGCAAGGCGTCGAGCGACCCCACCGGCTCCACCCGTCCCGCCGCGGCGAACCCCCAGTCGAGCAGCTCGCCGGCCTCCTCGTAGACCGCGAGCCCGCCGCCCGCCCGAGGCTTCAGCACCGTGACGACGAGGGTGCGATCGCCCCGGCGGGCGGCGGCGATCAGTGTGCTGCCCGCCTTGCTGGTGTAGCCGTTCTTGACCCCGATCAGCCCCGGATACCGCTCCACGCCGTTCGCTCCGGTCAGCAGCCGGTTGGTGTTGCGGATTTCGTACGGTGAGCCGTCACGCCCGGGGAACCAGGCCTGGGCGGTGCCGCAGTACCGCGAGAAGTCGGCTCTGCGCAGCCCCGCCCGGCCGAACACCGCCAGGTCGTACGCCGACGAGACCTGGCCCGGGGTGTCGTAGCCGTCCGGCGACAGCACCTTCGTGTCCAGGGCACCCAGCGCACGGGCCTTCTCCTGCATGCGTGCGGCCGTGAAGCGCCACCCGCCGTTCAGAGCGGCCAGTACCCGCACCGCGTCGTTGCCGGAGCTGAGGAACACCCCGCGCCACAGATCGGCCACCTGGTACACCCGCCCCTCGGCGATCCCCACCAGGCTGCTGCCGGGCCCGATCCCCGCCAGCTCCTCCTCGCTCACCCGGTGCCGGATGCCACCGGGCAAAGCGGGCAGCACGGTCAGGGCGAACAGCGCCTTGAGGGTGCTGGCCGGCGGGAGCTGCCGGTGCGCTTCGCGCGCGGCGAGGACCTCGCCGGTGTCGGCGTCGGCAACCAGCCAGGACAGCGCCGAGACGCGTGGGACCCGGGGGGCCCCGCCCTGCGGTCGCACCAGGGTGCCGGACCGGTACAGCAGCGCGGGCTCGGGGGTCGCCGCCCGCGGTGCGCCGGTGCCGTCGGGGGCGTGCCCGGCGTGGGCGGCCGCGGCGGCGGGGGCGAGCGCCAGCAGGCCGGCCGCGCACAGCGCCCAGGTGGACACAAGGACCCGGGAGTTAAAACCGATCTTCATACCGTCAACGTAGGAAGTGCGCCGCCGTACACCGCGCTGCCCGGGCCGCACGCGGCGCGCCTGCACCCGGACGGGCGAGGGCCGGCCGGCGGTCAGTCACCGGGCAGGGTCGGCCGGATCCGCCGCAGGAACGCGGCGTTGTCCGGCGTCTCACGCATGCGCTCCAGCAGGGTCTCCAGGCCGCTCTGGCCGTCCCGCCCCCGCAGCACCCGGCGCAGCCCCCGCACGGCCGTCAACTCGGCCGGATCGAGCAGCAGTTCCTCGCGGCGGGTCCCGGAGCCGGTGATGTCCACGGCGGGGAAGACGCGGCGGGAGGCGAGGTCCCGGCTGAGGCGCAGCTCCATGTTGCCGGTGCTCTTGAGCTCCTCGAAGAAGAAGTCGTCGGCCCGGGAGCCGGTCTCCACGAGTGCCGTGGCGAGGATGGTGAGCGAGCCGCCCTCCTCGGCGCAGCGCGCGGCGCCGAAGAACCGCTTCGGCCCGTGCAGCGCGGCAGCGTCGACACCGCCGCTGAGGGTACGGCCGCCGGATCCGGCCGCGTTGTTGTACGCGCGGCACAGCCGGGTCAGGGAGTCGAACAGGATGACGACGTCCGCACCGGCCTCGACGAGCCGCTTGGCCCGCTCGATGACCAGTTCGGCCAGCGCGATGTGCTGCTTGGGCGCCCGGTCGAAGGTGGAGGCGTACACCTCGCCCCGCACCGAACGCCGCATGTCGGTGACCTCCTCGGGGCGCTCGTCGAGGAGCACCACCATCAGTCGGCACTCCGGGTGGTTGCCGGTGACGGCCGCCGCGATCTGCTGGAGCAGTACGGTCTTGCCGGTCTTGGGCGGGGCCACGATCAGACCCCGCTGCCCCTTGCCCACCGGGGCGACGAGGTCGGTGACCCGGCCTGCCGGACCGGACGCGGGGTGTTCGAGCCGGATCCGCTCCCGCGGGTGAAGGGGCGTCAGCTCGCCGAAGACGGGCCGGTTGCGCCCGGGCGTGCGGCCGTTGACGCGGGCGACCTCGGTCAGGGTGCGCCGGTCGCCGCGCACCCCGTCGACGAGATCGCCCTTGCGCAGGCCGTGGCGGCGGATCAACGCGGGCGGGACCTGGGGGTCGGAGGGGGAGGGCAGGAGGTTCTCGGCGCGCAGGTACCCCTTCCCGCTCGCGTCGATGTCGAGCACACCGGTGAGGGCGGGGGCTGCGGGCTGCTGTCGGACTGGGGGGCGTTCGAGTGTGGTGGTCATGGTGGTCGGTCCTTTCACGGACGCAAGGCATGGGACATGCGGAAGGAAGGGGGGTGCCGCGGACATCGGGAAGGCGGACGAAAGGTGCCTTCGGGCGGCGGGAAAACAGCACCTCGGAGAGGGCGGAACCGCTGATCACGAGGTGGTGACGAGAAGCCGGTGCACCGACCGGCGAACTGAGGAGGAACTGGCACCGGCGCCCGCAGTCGGGCGTACACATGTGCTGTCAGGACCGTACCACGCGGGTTCAGCGCGTGGCGAGCAGTGCGTAGAGCAGCGGGATGCGCGGTTCCGGCAGCCGCCACCAGCCGGACGGCCGGCGGACCATCTGCGGCCAGCGCGGCCAGGGGAGCTCGTCGCTCTCGGTGAGTCGCCGGATGGTGAGGCCCGCACTCACCAACGCGTTCACGACCTCGCCTGTTCCGTGCATCCACTCGAAGCTGTCCGTGGCGCCCTCGACGGCCGGCCCGTCGGTGTAGGTGTGCGTGGCGTCCCGGTGGACCGCACCGCGGCCGCCCAGGTAGTCGTGGCGCAGCAGCAGTTCGGGGCCCTCGCCGGGGGCGGGCTTCGGGCCGAGCGAGTTGAGCAGCGGATGGAACTCGACGACGTACAACCGGCCACCGGGGCGCAGCAGTCGGGCGACCACGCCCGCCCACCGCTCCAGGTCCGGCAGATAGCACAGCGCGCCCTTGCCGGTGTACACGACGTCGAACTGCCGGCCGCCCAGGGCCTGCACCGCGTCGTACACATCGGCCTGTACGTAGCCGACGTCGAGCCCGGCCTTCTCGGCGATGCCGCGCGCGGCGGCCACCGAGGCCGCGGAGAAGTCCAGCCCGACGGCACGGGCCCCGCGCTGGGCGAAGGCGATCGTCTCGGTGCCGAGGTGGCACTGCAGATGGAGCACGTCCCGGCCCGCCAGCTCACCGAGGTCGTCCCACTCGAAGGAGGCGAACCAGCGGCCGGGATCGAGGTCCTCGTCGAGGCCGTAGAAGCGGCTGGCGAGGTGGACGGGGGTGCGGGCGTCCCAGTTCGCCTGGTTGGCCGACATCATCCGGGCGTGCTCGTCGCTGGTCATGAGGACATCCAACCGCGCACGCGGGCAGCGCCGCGGCAGAGATTCCGGACAGACCCGTCCTGTCGGCGGCGCTACGCCGACCGTGCCTCGGCCTCCTTGAGGATCTGGTCGAACCGCGCCCCCATGGCCTCGGCCAGCGCCTGCGCGCCGGACAGCGGACGGACCATGACCATGAACTCCTCGATCAGGCCGTCCGCGTTCAGCCGGAGGAAGTCGCAGCCGGTGATCTCCCGGTCGCCGACCCGCGCGGTGAAGACCAGCGCGTGATCGCGGCCGCCCGTGTCGTTGATCTCGCGTACGTAGCGGAAGTCCTCGAAGACCCGCACGACACCGCGCAGGATGGCCGCCGTCATCGCCTTGCCGGCGTACGGCTTGAACACGACCGGGCTGGTGAAGACGACGTCCTCGGCCAGCAGAGCCTCCATGGCGTCGGCGTCGCCCGCCTCGACCGCCTCGCGGAACGCGCGCATCGGATCACCCCATAGTCAATTAGTTGAGTAGGTGCGGATGACAATAATCACCTGCTGTTACCGTGTCCACATGTCCCTCAAGTACGCCGTTCTCGCCGCGCTCCTCGACGGCGAGGCCTCGGGCTACGAACTGTCCAAGGTCTTCGACGTCTCGTTCGCCAACTTCTGGCCCGCGACTCCGCAGCAGCTCTACCGGGAGCTGGAGCGCTTGGAGGGCGACGGTCTCGTGGCGGCCCGCGTCGTGCGGCAGGAACGGCGCCCCAACAAGCGGATGTTCACGCTCACCGAGGCCGGCCGGGCTGACCTGGGGGCCTACGCGGCCGAGCCGCCCCGGCGGCCCACCGCCGTCCGCGACGAGCTCCTGATCAAGCTCCAGGCCATGGAGGACCCCGAGGCCACCCGCGCCCTGATCGAGGAACGCAGGGCATGGGCGCGCGCCAAACTCGACCGGTACGAACGCGTCCGCGACCGCCTCCTGGACGGGCGGACCGAGGAGCGGTACCTGCGCGAGTCCGCCCGCGTCGGGCCCTATCTGACGCTGCTGCGCGGCATCTCCTTCGAGGAGGAGAACCTGCGCTGGTGCGAGCGTGTCCTGACCGTGCTGAAGCAGCGCGTGGCCGCGGGGTGAGGGGGATGTTCGGTCCGCAGGGCCCCTCCTTGCGCGAGCTCGTCGTCCAGGCGCTGTCGTCCGTCGAGCGCGGATACGACCTGCTCGCCCCGAAGTTCGACCACACCCCGTTCCGTACACCCGACTCGGTGCTCTCCGCCGTCACCTCCGCGCTCGCCCGCACCGGTCCGTACGACGACGGCCTCGACCTGTGCTGCGGCACGGGCGCGGGCGTGGAGGTGCTGGCCGAGGTCTGCCGGCGGAGCGTCACCGGCGTCGACTTCAGCGCCGGGATGCTTCAGGTCGCCCGGCGGCGGGTGCGGGGGCAGGAGCCACGTCTCGCCTGGGTCCGTGCGGACGCGCGTGCCCTGCCGTTCGCACCCGCCTTCGACCTCGTGGTGAGTTTCGGGGCGTTCGGCCACTTCCTGCCGCGGGAGCTGCCGGGGCTGTTCGCCCAGGTCCACTCCGTTCTGCGGCCGGGGGGACGCTTCGTCTTCCCCGTCGTGGCCCCGCCCCGCCCCTCGTCCCCGGCCTACTGGATGCTGCTGGGCTTCGACGCGGCGATGCGGGTGCGCAACGCCGTGTGGCGGCCGCCGTTCGTCATGTACTACCGCGCCTTCCGGCTCGGGGAAGTACGGGGTGAACTGGAGCGCGCCGGCTTCCGGGTGGAGCTGCGGGCGCTGACCGAATTCGGCAGGCGGCACGACGGGAGCCCGCACGTACGGATGGTGGTGGCACGACGCCCGGGGGCCTGCTGAAGTCGGCGCTCACCCCGCCGCGGGCAGGGTGAACTCGTAGACCAGGGCGTCCCGCTGGGCGTCCACGACGAGATCGGTGATCTCCAGCGGGCGGGCGTACTGGTCGTGCACGCGCCGGGTGACCCGCACCGAGGGTGCGCCGGGGAGCCGGGTGATGGCGTCGCGGTGATGCAGGGTGAGACCCGCCCTGCGCATCCAGTCGTAGGCGCGCCGCAGTTGGGCCGCCCCGGTGCCGTCGGCGCGGCCGCGGTAGCGGCCCAACTCCGCCACCTCGGCGAGCGCGACGGCGGAGAACGACGTCACGGCGGTGCGCCGGCCGTGCCCGTCGGCACCCGCGGACTCGTAGCGGTGCACCAGGGTCGGCCGGTGCGGGGCGAGCCCCAGCGCCTCGGCGTGCTCGCGCGGGGGAGTCTCCCAGGCGACCGTGGCCCGGTCCGCCGCACCCGGCGGCGACGTGCGGGCGCCGACCGGGAAGGTGAGGGACGTCGGCGTCTCGACCGGCAGGCCGGGCAGGGTGGCATGGCTGCCCCGCCGGTCGGTGGCGACCAGGCCGCTGCGGCGCAGCACCTCCAGCGCCTGCCGTACGGTCTCCCTGCTGACGCCGAAGTGCTCCGCCAACTGCCGTTCCCCCGGCAGCCGTTCACCGGGTGGAATGCTTCCGTCGCGCAGCTCGCCGAGCAGCTGGGTGGCGATCCTCCCGTACAGCGGCTGAGCTTCGGCGAGCGGGCGGTCGTGCGGGGTGGTGCGGGCCATGCCGCGCCTCCTGTTGGTGACGTGTGGTAGTCGTGCGGGTTCGTTGCGCCACCAGGTCTAGCATTGGTCTAAACCAACAAGGAAGGGTGGTCTGTCACTTCGGCCGAAACGGTCCGCGTCGACCGGTCGTCACAGAGCGCTGTACAGGGCGTCGATCAGCGCCGTCTTCCGCGGGTCGTCGGCGATATGAGGGCCCATGCGGTTCATCACGTAGCCCAGCGACACGCCGGCGTCCGGATCCGCCAGGCCACAGGAGCCGCCGAATCCGTCGTGTCCGAAAGCCCGCGGGTTGGGGCCGTACGAGCCGTTCGGCCCGCTGAGCCACAGGCCGAGCCCGATCTCGGTCTCGTGCTCGAACCCGGCTCCGAGGACCAGGTCGCGGCAGCTGCCCTGCCCCTCGCGCACCCGCTCGGCCGCCTCTCCGGAGAGGATCCGGAGGCCGTCGAAGGTCCCGCCGCCCGCGAAGATCTCGTACAGGGCGGCGACCGCGCGCGCCGTGCCGTGCCCGTTGGCCGCGGGTATCTCCGCGGCCCGCCACTCGGGCGAATTGGCCTGCGCGGCCCCCACGGCGGGGTTGGCCAGCGCGGCCAGTGCGACCGGCGTCAACCGGCCGAAGACCGCCGCCTGTCCACCGGTCGCGCCGACCGGCGGTTGCACCAGCTCGGCCGCCCGCGCGGCCTCCTTCGGCGGCAGCCCGATCCCGAAGTCGATCCCGAGCGGCCGGGTCACCTCCCGCTCCAGGAAGGCCCCCGGCAGCAGTCCCGACACCCGCCTCACCACCTCCCCGACCAGGAAGCCGAACGTGAACGCGTGGTAGCCGGACCCCCTGTCCGGCGTCCACCACGGTTCCATCGCCGCCAGCCGCTGCGTCGTCAACTCCCAGTCGAACAGCTGCTGAAGGGAATGCGGCTCGCGCAGCCCGGACAGGCCGGCGCGATGCGACAGCAGATGCCGTACGAGGATGCGCTCCTTGCCGGCGGCGGCGAACTCCGGCCAGTACGCGGCCACCGGCGCGTCCAGGTCGAGCAGTCCCCGGTCGGCGAGGATGTGCGCGCACAACGCCGTCGGTCCCTTCGACGTCGACCACACGTTGACCAGCGTGCGGCGCTCCCAGGGGCGGCCGCGCGCCCCGTCGGCCCACCCGCCCCACAGGTCGACCACCGTCCGGCCGCCGACCGTGACGGCGACCGCCGCACCCAGCTCCCCGCGTTCCCGGAAGTTCGCCTCGAACGCCGTCCGCACGGCCGCGAACCGCGGATCGCAGTGACCGTGCACCTGAGCCTCGTGCTCCGCCATGGGCCGCCCTCCGTCGTCACCGGAAAGACCCGGGCCGCGCCACCGCGCTCCGAGCCGCACCGAACGTACCGACTGGTCGGACCAGGTGGAAGGTGCGGAACGCGCCGAACGGGCGCGCCCGCACAGGCCGGCGCCGGACCTCTCAGGCGTGGGCGCGCAGCCAGTCCAGCTTGGCCGCCTCGTGGAACGGGCCGCCGCCCTCGTGGTCGTTGAACTCGTACACCTCGATGGCCTTCTCGTGGTGCGCCCAGGCGTTGTAGGCCGCGAACACCGTGGACGGCGGGCACGTCTGGTCCTCCAGGGCCGCCGAGAAGAAGGCGGGCGCCCGGCCGCGGGACGCGAAGTGGACGCCGTCGAAGTACGAAAGGGTGCGCAGGACGTCCTCGCCGCGGCCCCGGTGCGTCTTGAGGTAGAGGGCGATCTCGCGGTACGGGTTGCGGTCCGTGACGGTCGTCGCACGCGGGAAGTCGCACAGGAACGGCACGTCCGGCGCGACCGCCGTGAGGTCCGGGACCAGACCGCCGACGGCGAGGGCGATCCCGCCGCCCTGACTCGCCCCGGTCACGACCGTGCGCGAGGCGTCGGTCAGCGGATGCGAGCGGGCGGCCTCCACGGCACGTACGGCGTCCGTGAACACCCGGCGGTAGTAGTAGTTCTCGGGCGCGTCCACGCCCCGCGTCATGAACCCGGGGTATGCGGGTCCGGCCCCGACCGGGTCCGCGGTCTCGCCGCCGGCGCCCCACGCGCTGCCCTGACCGCGTGTGTCCATCATGAAGTGCGCACGGCCCGTGGAAGCCCACAGCAGGTTCTCGTGCGCAAGGCCCCGCCCACCGCCGTAGCCGACGAACTCCACGACCAGCGGCAAAGGTTTTGTGGTCCCGCTGGGAAGCCGCAGCCAGCCCTTCACCGGGTGACCGCCGAACCCGGAGAACGTCACGTCGTACACCTGCACGGTGGACAGCCCTGCGTCGACCGGCACGAAGCGGGCGTCCAGTTCATGCGCGCGGGCCTCGTCGAGGGTCTTGGACCAGAACGCGTCGAAGCCCTCGGGCTCCACGGACCTGCTGCGGTAGCCGCGCAGTTCGTCGAGCGGAAGGTCGAACAGAGCCATCTGGGACCGCCTTTGCCTCGAGTGACTGCGGATGATCACACCGTACGCGGAAGGTCGGAGGTCTCGCCAGGGCTCGCCGTGCAGACCCCGCACGAAGGAGTCATGGCCTTCGCCGTCCATGGACCCGTCTGGAATGCGCCATTGCTGGCCAGGGCGCTGAACTGGCCGTCCTGGGCGGCGGACTTGAGATCCCGGGCGGCTGGTCGGCCGTCATCGGAGGTCTGGTCACCGGTCCAGGGACATGAACGCCGGAGCAAACGCGAACAAGTTCTGCGAGCACGGCTGCCGCGGGGCCGGAGGGTCACGCCCGGCGGCCCGTCCACTGCGGCTCCGTGCGGGCCCACGCCCGTTCCCATTCGTCCAGACGACGACGCATCGCGGCACGTCGCACGACACCGTGGCCGGCCAGGATCGCGGCGATGGCACCGCCCGTGGCGCAGACGCCGATGATGACGGTGTTCTGCCAGACCGCCGCGCCGCCCGGCGGCGGGCCGACCGTCCGGCCCCGGGAGTCGAGCCACACGTCGACGGTCTCACCGGTCCGTGTCCCGGCCGGGACACGGACCGCGGCCGTACGGGGAGCCTCGCCCGGTTCCGTCCAACGGACCGTCACCTTGGCTGCCGGGTGCCGTCCGCTCTCCGCCACGGGGAGCGTGCCGGACGCCTTGCCGACGACCTCCGCCCGCACGGAACGGCGGTCGGCCCGCTGCTCCCGGACCATGTGCCGGGCCTCGTCATGGGCCCAGACGGCGGTCGCCAGCCCGACCAGGGGCGCACCGACGAACAACAGCACGGCCACCGCCGGCATCACCCACGACTCGACGACATCGGACCGGCGTCGCAGCGGACCGCGTCGCCAACGCCACCCACGCACCCGGCTTCGCATGGCGGTCAGGTACCCCGTACGGGAGACATCGTTCATGACGAGCCCGCACGGACACGCGTTGGCGCCCGCCCCTTCGGGCGTCGGTCAGCCGAAGCGCTCGATCCGGATGCGGTCCACGGGCTGACCTGCCGCCACCAGCAGCCGCGAGGCGTGCTCCGCGAACCCGTTGGAGCCGCACACATATGCCTCCCACCCACCCGGTGGCCGCTCGGCCAGGAGGGGCGCCACATGTGCCGCGGCGATACGTCCCACCGGCACACCGTCCGGTGCGTTCCGCGTGAAGACGGGCGTCGTCTCCGCGCCGTACTCGCTCGCGTAGATCAGCTCCTCGGGACCGCGCGCCGACACCAGCAACCGCAGCGGTACGTCCAGGCCGCGTGCCCGGTGGTGCCGCACCATCGACATCAGCGGCACGACACCGGAGCCGGCGCCGACCAGCAGCGCCGGCCGGTCGCCGGGCCAGGCGAAGAAGCCGCTGACCGGGCCGCGCACCTCGACCGTGTCACCCACCTCCGCCACCGTGTGGAACCAGCCCGACACCTCACCGCCCTCCACATGGTCGAGGGTCAGCTCGATGTGGCCTGACTCGTCCGGCGCGGACGCGATCGAATAGTGGCGCTGGGCCACATAACCGTCCTCGGCGGTCAGCCGCAGCAGCAGGTGCTGACCCGGCAGATGGCCCGTCCAGCCGGGCACCGCGAGACGGAAGGTGGTGGCCCGCGCGGTCTCGCGCCGGATCCCGGCGATCGTGGCGATCTGCCACACCGCCGCGGCCTGGTCGCTCACGGCGATCCTCCCGGGCACGGCGAACCGCGTCGGGGGAGTGAACCTTTCGGCCGACCCGGCCGAGTCGGCCGGCTCAGTCACGTCGAACACCTCAGTCACCGGAATACCGCTGCTCCTCCCAGGGGTTGCCGCGGGCGTGGTAGCCGTTCTGCTCCCAGAACCCCGGCTCGTCGTGGTCGAGGAGCCGCAGGCCCGCGATCCACTTCGCGCTCTTCCAGAAGTACAGGTGCGGGACCAGCAGCCTCGCCGGGCCGCCGTGCTCGGGGGCGAGCGGCTTCCCGTCGTACTCCCAGGCGATCCACGCCCGCCCGCCGGTCAGGTCGGCGAGCGGCAGGTTGGTGGTGTACCCCGTGTGCGAATAGGCGACGGCGTGGGTGGCCGACACATGGGGGCGGACAACGTCGAGGAAGGCGTCCAGCGAGACGCCTGTGAAGCGGACACCGAACTTGGACCAGCTCGTCACACAGTGGATGTCGCCCTCGTACACCGAAGCCGGCAGTTCGTGCGCCTCCTCCCAGGTCCAGCCGCGCGGCTGTGCCACGAGCCCGTCGATGCGGAAGGACCACTCGGCGGGCGTCAGCCCGGGTGTGACCTCCGCGGACAGAACGGGCCAGTCGTCACCCGCGTCGTACTGACCGGGTGGCAGCGCGGGGGCCGGGGCGCCTCCCACGCCGTCTTCGCGGCGGGGCAGGGCGCGTGGGCGGCCGGTGAAGCCTCGGGTGACGTTCATGCGGGTGGTGCCTCCAGACCGCCGTCGCTGACGGCCCGCGGGTCGCGTGTGATCTGTACCTGTCCGTACAACCGTACGCGTGCCCGCGAACGGACCGACCGGGGGCCGGTGGGTGCCGCCGCATCGCTTCGTCGACGCGTATCGCTTCGTCGACGCACAAGAGCGCTGCGTGATCGTTGGGGTAGGGTGGCCGTCCGTCCGGGACGGTCCCGGGCGTGCCGAATCCAGGAGGTGAGACCCATTACCGCTGTGTCAGGTCGGGTGCTCTCCCTCCGTATCGGCGCGGACCACCGCCACTAGGCGACCGCGAGAGCACCCTTCGGCTTCCGAAAGGCTCTCGGCTTCCATGCCCTCTCTCTCCGCTTCCTCGCCCGCGTCCCCCTCGCCGCTGCCACCTGACGCCGTCGTGCGCGCACTTCGCGCCGCCGGTTGTGTGTTCGCCGAGGACGAGGCCCGGCTGATCCTGGCCGCCGCCCGCACCCCGGACGAACTGGCCGCCATGGTGGACCGCCGTGTCACCGGCCTGCCCCTCGAACTGGTCCTCGGCTGGGCCGAGTTCCGTGGGCTGCGCATCACGGTGGAACCAGGCGTCTTCGTGCCCCGCCGCCGTACCGAGTTCCTGGTGGAGCAGGCACTCGCGCACGCGTCCGGGGCGTCCGTCGTCGTCGACCTGTGCTGCGGCTCCGGCGCGGTCGGCGCCGCGCTGGCCGCCGCGGTCGGCCCGGTCGAGCTGCACTCCGCGGACATCGACCCGGCGGCGGTGCGCTGCGCCCGCCGCAATGTGACCGCGTTCGGCGGTCAGGTCCACGAGGGCGATCTGTTCGGGGCGCTTCCCGACGGCCTGCGCGGCCGGGTGGGCCTCCTCACGGCGAACGTGCCGTACGTTCCCACCGGTGAGGTCGCCCTGCTGCCGCCGGAGGCGCGCGACCACGAGCCGCACGTCGCCCTGGACGGCGGTCCGGACGGGCTGGATGTCCTGCGCCGGGTCGCCACCGAGGCACCCCGATGGCTGGCACCGGGCGGCTGTCTCCTGGTCGAGACGAGCGAACGCCAGGCGCGGACGGCTCTGGAGGCCTTCACCAGCAGTGGACTCTCCGCTCGCCTGGCCTTCTGCGACGAACTGCACGCGCATGTCGTGATCGGCTTCCGCCAGGCTCCGTCGACGGCGGACTGATCCGCGGGAACGTACAGGATCGGATCAGGGGGCCGCGGCGCCCTTCGACGGATCGTCCGAGGGGCGGATCACCGTTCACATGGACCGTGGGGCGAGGTGCCGGGGCTCCGCCACCGGGACGGACGCGACCGGGCGCCCTGTCCCCGACGGCTCCGGCCCGGCCGTCGACTCCCCGTCCCCGACGGCTCCGGCCCGGCCGTCAACTCGGCGTCAGCACGCGGGCGATGAGCAGCGCGACGTCATCGGAGTTGTCGGGCCGGTGCAGGGTGCGCAGGAGGAGGTCGCAGCACTCCTCCAGGGGGCGGGCGGGGCCGTCGAGCAGCTCCAGGAGCGCGTCGAGACGTTCGTCGAGCGGGTGCTGACGGGTCTCGACGAGGCCGTCCGTGTACAACACCAGCCGGTCGCCGGGCTCCAGATCGACGGTCGTCGTGGAGAAGGCGACGCCGCCGACGCCCAGGGGTGCCCCCGTGGGCAGTTCGAGGAGCTCGGGGGGACGTCCGGGACGGACGCGGACCGGTGGCAGATGGCCGGCGTTGGCGATCCGGCACTGCCGCAGCCGCGGGTCGTGGACGGCGTAGACGCAGGTGGCGATGGAGTGGTCGAGGTTCTCGGTGATCTTGTCGAGGTGTTCCAGGAGGCGGGTCGGTTCCAGGTCGAGGGAGGCCAGGGTGTGCGTCGCGGTGCGCAGGCGGCCCATGGTCGTGGCGGCGTCGATGCCGCTGCCCATCACATCGCCCACGACCAGCGCGGTCTTGCCGTCCTCCAGCGGGATCACGTCGAACCAGTCCCCGCCCACCTCGGCGGCGGCCCCGGCGGGCTGGTAGCGGGAGGCCACCTCCAGGCCGCCCGTCACCGGCGGATGGCTGGGCAGCAGGCTGCGCTGGAGGGTGAGCGCGGTGTCGCGGGCGTTCTGGTACCAGCGGGCGTTGTCGATCTGCACCGCCGCGCGGGCGGCCAGTTCACGGGCGAGCAGCAGGTCGTCCTCGCTGAACGGCAGCGGATTGCGGGTGCGCTTGAGGTCGAGGGCGCCGAGCACCTCGCCGCGCGCGATCAACGGCACCGCCAGGTACGAGTGCACCCCCGCACGGCCCAGCTGCACGGCGGCCTCGGGGGAGCGGGCGATGCGGGGCAGGTCCTCGTCCGCGACGTGGGTGATCATGACCGGCCCACCGGTGCGCACGCACTCGGTGACGAGGCGGTCGGGGCCGTAGCGGGCGACCTGCCCGGGCGGGTCGGCGGCGCTCAGGGCCTCCGTGGCATGGCCGGCCCGTACGGCCAGGGCGCGGATCACGGCCGGGTCCGAGGGCTGCAGGCTGCTGGCTCTGCCCTCGACCACGGCTTCCAGCAGGTCGACGGCCGCCACGTCGGCGAGTTCCGGCACGGCCACGTCGGCCAGTTCGCGCGCCGTCCGGTCCAGGTCCAGCGTGGTGCCGATCCGCGCGGAGGCGTCGGCGATGAGAGCCAGGCGCCGCCGTGCCGTCTCGGCCTCGACGGCGGCCTGGTGCTGCTCGGTGACGTCCACGGCGATGCCGGCCGCGCCGAGCACCGTCCCCGCCGTGTCCTCCAGGCGGTACAGCGAGATGGAGAAGAAGTGCTGCTCGTCGGGGTCGGCCGGCGTGCGGCCCACGATGCGCTGGTTGACGAGCGGGTCACCGGTCCGCAGCACCTCGCGCAGGCCCTCCTCGAAGGCCGCGGCGGCCTCGGAGTCCGGCAGCAGCTCACGCGGCGTACGGCCGACGTGGTCCTCGGCGGGGATCCCGTTCAGCCGGGACAGCGCGGGATTGACCGAGACGTACCGCAGTTCGGTGTCCAGGACGGCCAGTCCGACCGGAGCCTGCGCGATGGTCCGCGTGGACAGCGCCACGTCCCGCTCCACCTGGCGGACCGTCGCCTGGTCGGCGCACAGGCCCAGTGCGTAGACGTCCCCCTGGTCGTCCAGGAGCCGCATGTTGCGGAACTCCACCAGGCGGGTGCTGCCGTCCTTGCGCCGGATCGGGAAGGCCCCGGCCCAGCCCTCACCGGTCTCCATGACGTCGGCGAACAGCTTGACGACCAGATCCAGGTACTGCTCGTGGACCATGATCCGGGCGGCGTACTGGCCGAGCGCCTCCTGCGCCGGATATCCGAACAGCTCCTCGGCCTGAGGGCTCCACAGCACGATGCGCCCGTCGGTGTCCAGCACCACCGAGGCCACGCCCAGGACGTCGAGCAGCCCGCTCGGACCCACCGGCCCGCGCACCCGCTCGTCATCGTCGGGCACGGGGCGTTCGGCTGCAGCCATCCCACGCACCGCCTTCACCCTTTGTCGCGGCACGCCGTTCCCCCGTGCCGACTCCCCTTGTTGTACCGCGCTCAACCGTCTCCGGGCCCCCCTCGCTCGTCCTCCTCCACCATCTCTCAACACGAGGAGGAACGTCCGCCGAAGTCGCCGTGCGGGCACGTGTCCGTGGCCGACATGACAGCACGGGTTTCCGTCTGGTTGGCCTGTACATGACTGTGCTGTCCCGTCAGACTGTCGCCCGACCGACACGCCCCCACCTCCCCCGAGGAGTCACTCCATGCCCCTGCGTGCCCGGCAACGTTGTCACACCGCCCTCACCGGCCTCCTCGCCCTCGCGTCCGCGGCCGCTCTGGCCACCGCGGCGCCCGCGCGGGCCGCCGAGACCTGGACGGAGGTGGGCTCCGACCGAGCCGACCCGCTGACCGAGAGCCAGGGTCTCGCCTCCGTGGAGGTGCCCGCGAACAGCGCCAACCGCTACACCGGCATCGGCACCATCCCCCTCTCGGTCTCCGGCCGCGGCTGGAACCATGTGGGTGACCCGGACGCCTCCTACGACGGCCACTACATCGAGCCGTACCAGGCCGACTCGGGCGGCGCGAAGATGTTCCGGGTGCAGGCGCCGGACGGGACCTGGTCGGAGTACGTCCACACGCTCGGCCCCGGGGAGGCGCTGAACAACTCCTTCGTCGCCGTCACGCCCGGCGGCCGGTGGATGGTCTCGGGCGAGTGGGGCACCATGACCCGCCTGCTGGTCCATCCGACACCGGGCGTGCACCCCGACACCTCGCCCTCGGCGAATCTGCCCTGGTCGTCCACCATCCGGCTCGACCGCGCCGTGCGCGACGTCCAGGGCTGCGACTTCCTCACCGGCACGGCCCTGCTGTGCTCCTCCGACGACCCCGCGGGCACCCTCTTCGGCATGACCCAGCCGCTGCTGCGGATCGACCTCTCCGCGGAGCCGGGTGCCACCGACGTGACCGGCCGTGTCACGGCGCTGCGCCAGCTGCCGCTGCGCAGCTCCTGCTCCGGACGGTTCGAGACGGAGGGCATCGACTACGACCGCCGTACCGGCACCCTGCGCGTGATCGTGCTCTCGCCCGGCTTCTGCGTGCTGACCGACAGCAAGACGTACCGCTTCACCCGGAGCTGACGCCGAGCGGCCGGACGGCACTGTTCCGCCGGTAGTGCGGGGCCCTCCGGGGTGCTTTTCTTGGGTTGGGGTCCGTTTCGCGGGCAACCCGTGGTACCGCGGTGCGGCCACGAGAGGAGCGATCACGATGGACCGTGAACGACTGCACGAGGAACCCGTCTCCGTCGAGATCAGCGGGTGCAGCAAGGAGGACGCCCGGATCGTGTTCGACGCGTTGTGCACCTGCTTCGAGTCCGACCGGAAGCCCGAGGACGTGCCGCAGCAGCTCCATGAGACCCGGCCCATGGTGTGGCTCGGCACGTTCGAGGTCACGGACGCGCAGGAGTGCCCGCCCCCTGCCCGGCTCTCGTCGTCCGTCGAGGCCGACGCGCAGGGCGGCTACTGGGCCATCGAGCGGCTGCGCACGACGCTGGACTCCCTGTTCACGGTGCACGACCTCACATCGGCGTCGGGCGACCAGGAGCGGGAGCTGCACGTGGTGCTGGAGAGCCGTCCCGGGGCCTGAGCCGTCCGGGTGTCTCATGGGGCGCCCAGCAGGCTGAGCACGGCACGCCGGTAGACGGCGTGGACCGCGGGCAGGTCCTCCAGGCAGGCCCGTTCGTCCACGCCGTGCAGCCCTTCGTGGCGGACCCCGAAGCCGGCGGTGGCCGGGACGCCCTCGCCCGCCAGCAGGTTCCCGATGTTCGACGGTCCGGCGACCTTCGGCCGGACGTCCAGACCCTCCTCGGCGGCGGCCTCCAGCAGCGCGGCGGCGGGCTGCCGGTCTTCGGCCAGCCGGTACGGCGGCCACGTGGCCACCGGGGTGATCGTGGTGGGCCGTGGCGCGGGTGCACGTACGTCCAGGTCGTCCACCGCCGCGCGGACCAGCCGCTCGGCGGCACGGGCGTCGAAGGCGGGGGTCGTGCGGACGTCGACGCCCACCTCGCACCGGTCGGGCACGACCGAGAAGCCCTGGCCGCCGTGGCAGGAGGTCACCGTCAGCCGCGGAGGCAGGGGGAACCCGCCCTCGGCGCCCGGCAGCACGGATTCCTCCAGCAGGCGTACGAGGTGGGCCGCACGGGAGACGGCACCGGGCGTTGCGCGGCGGGATCCCGAGTGGCCCGAGGCCGCGTGCACGGCGATCGTGGCCCGCCACAGGCCGCGCCCGCCGACCACGACCTCGTCGAGTCCCGGGTAGCCGATCATCACCCCGGCCGGACGGGCCGCCTCCGGATCCGCCAGAAGGGCGCGGGCGCCGCCGAAGCCGCCCGTGTGCTCGTCGACGTCGAGAAGCACCGCCAGCCCGCCGTGCAGGGCGTCGGCGCGGGCGTGCAGCTCGGCGGCGATCCCGCAGAACATCGCCGCGGCGAGCTTGGAGTCCGCCGCGCCCCTGCCGTGCAGCCACCCTCCGACGACCTCCCCGCAGTCCGGTGGGAACGACCAGGCGGTCTCGTCGCCGTAGGGCGCGGTGTCGACGCAGGCGTCCAGCGCCCACCAGCGGCCCGGCCGCCCGCCCGCGACCTCGACCAGCAGGCCGACGGCGGCGCCTGCCGCGCCGCGGAGCCGGCGACACGGCACCCCGTGCTCCGCGAGCCAGTCCTCAAGGATGCCGAGGACGGGCCCGTAGTCGTCGATCCCTGCGCGGCTCGGGCAGCGGACCAGTCGCCGGGCGAGGGCGATCACGTCGGCGTGTGCGGTCATGGGGATCACTGTGCCCGAATGCAGCCGGTGCCAGGGGCCGGTGCCAGGGGGGCGGTGTCAGTGGCCGGAGTCACGCCTCGACGGTTGTGCAACTAGTTGCATAAAGCCGGTGCGGTCCTCTACAACTACGTCAGGCACGACACCGCGCACGGAGGGGCCCCGATGAGCCGTTACCCGCACCTGCTGAGCCCGCTGGACCTGGGCTTCACCACGCTGCCCAACCGCGTCCTCATGGGTTCCATGCACGTGGGTCTGGAGGAGGCCGAGCGCGGCTTCGAGCGCATGGCCGCCTTCTACGCGGAACGGGCACGCGGCGGAGTGGGCCTGATCGTCACCGGGGGCATCGCGCCCAACGACGAGGGACGGCCCTACGAGGGCGGCGCCAAGCTCACCACGGAGGCGGAGGCCGAGCAGCACCGGGTCATCACGCAGGCCGTGCACCGCGAGGGCGGCCGGATCGCGATGCAGATCCTGCACTTCGGCCGGTACGCCTACCACCAGGACCTGGTCGCCCCGAGTCCGCTCCAGGCGCCCATCAGCCCCTTCCCGCCGCGCGAGCTCACCGACGCCGACGTCGAGCGGACCATCGACGACTACGCGCGCGCCGCCCGCCTCGCCCGGCAGGCGGGGTACGACGGTGTGGAGATCATGGGCTCCGAGGGCTACCTGATCAACGAGTTCATCGCCACGCAGACCAACCGGCGCACCGACCGCTGGGGCGGCTCGTACGAGAACCGCATGCGCTTCCCGGTCGAGATCGTGCGCCGGGTGCGCGAGGCCGTCGGTGAGGACTTCATCATCGTCTACCGGCTGTCCATGCTGGACCTCGTCCCCGGCGGCTCGACCCTCGACGAGGTGATCACGCTCGCCAAGGCCGTCGAGGCCGCCGGCGCGACCATCATCAACACCGGCATCGGCTGGCACGAGGCACGCATCCCGACCATCGCGACCTCGGTGCCGCGCGGCGCGTACACCTGGGTCACCAAGCGGCTGATGGGCGAGGTGTCCGTCCCGCTCGTCACCACCAACCGCATCAACACCCCCGAGCTGGCAGAGGAGTTGCTGGCGGGCGGCTGTGCGGACATGGTGTCGATGGCCCGCCCGATGCTCGCCGACCCCGACTTCGTCGCGAAGGCCGCGGCCGGCAAACCGGAAGCCATCAACACCTGCATCGGCTGCAACCAGGCCTGCCTCGACCACACCTTCAGCGGCAAGATCACGTCCTGCCTGGTCAACCCGCGCGCCTGCCACGAGACCGAGCTGGTGCTCTCGCCGACCCGGCTGCGCAAGCGGGTCGCGGTGGTCGGCGCCGGACCCGCCGGGCTGGCCTGCGCGGTGAGCGCGGCCGAACGCGGCCACGCCGTCACGCTGTTCGACGCCGCGAGCGAGATCGGCGGCCAGCTCAACGTCGCCCGCAAGGTGCCGGGCAAGCAGGAGTTCGACGAGACGCTGCGCTACTTCCGCCACCAGCTGGACTGGCAGGGCGTCGACGTACGGCTGAACACCTGGGTGTCGGCCGAGGACCTGGCCGCGTACGACGAGGTCGTCGTCGCCACCGGCGTCACCCCGCGCACCCCGGACATCCCCGGTGTCGACCACCCGAGCGTCGTCGGCTACCTCGACGTGCTGCGCGACGGCGCCCCCGTCGGCGACCGCGTCGCCGTCCTCGGCGCGGGTGGCATCGGCTTCGACGTCGCCGAGTTCCTCACCGACGGCGGCGACAAGGCGAGCGAGGACCCCGAGACGTACTTCCGCCTCTGGGGTGTCGACATGGACTACACGGGCCCCGGCGGTCTCGCCGCCCCCGAGCGCCCCGCCCCGCCCCGGACCGTCCACCTGCTCCAGCGCAAGACCAGCAAGGTCGGCGCGGGCCTCGGCAAGACCACCGGCTGGATCCACCGCACCGAGCTCAAGCACCGGGGCGTCACCATGGTTCCGGGCGTGCGCTACGACCGTATCGACGACGCCGGGCTGCATGTCACCGTCGGTGAGGAGAGCACGGTCCTCGAAGTCGACACCGTCGTGCTGTGCACCGGGCAGGAGCCGCGCCGCGACCTGTACGACGAGCTGCTCGCCGCGGGCCGCAGCGCGCACCTCATCGGCGGTGCCGACGTGGCCGCCGAACTGGACGCCAAGCGTGCCATCAAGCAGGGCACGGAGCTGGCGGCGGCCCTGTAGGGGCTCAGCAGCGCGTCCCTAGGATGAGCCCATGTCACTCCCGCACGCGATCCTCACCGCCCTGCTCGAGAAGCCGTCCTCGGGGCTGGAGCTGACCCGCCGGTTCGACAAGTCGATCGGCTACTTCTGGTCGGCGACGCATCAGCAGATATATCGCGAGCTGGGGAAGCTGGAGACCGAGGGGTTCATCCGCGCACTGCCGAGCGATCAGCCGGCCCGCGGGCAGAAGAAGAGTTACGAGGTCCTGCCCGCGGGGCGCGCCGAACTGGCCCGGTGGACCGCCGCCTCCCAGGACCCCCGGCCGCACCGCGACACGCTGTTGCTGCGGATGCGTGCCGCGGCCGTCGTGGGGACGGAGGGCATCGAGAACGATCTGCGACGCCATCTCGACCTCCATCGGCGGCAGTTGGCCGAGTACGAGGAGATCGAGCAGCGCGACTTCCCGCCGGACCGGGACAGCTCCCAGGATCGGTTGCGGCACCTGGTGCTGCGTGCCGGCATCGATCTGGAGACCTTCTGGATCCAGTGGCTCACGCACGCCCTGGAGGAGTTCGCCGGGATGCCGGGACCCGAGACGGTCTGACCCCGGTCCTCAGAGCCGGTGCGGCTTCGACTTGCGGCGCAGGAACCACACCGTGGCCAGGGCGCCCGTACCGACCAGAGCGCCTCCTCCCACCAGCGTCAGGGTGCCGTAGTCCTTGGTGGCACCGCCCACGCCGCCCATGACGCCGCGCGAGGGGGTGGGGGAGGGCCTGGGCGTCGGGGGTGCCGTGACGATGACGGACTGGGTGCCCGCCGTCGAGCCGTTGGAGCACACCACGATGACGGTGTACGTGCCCGGGCTCACCCCGGACCAGGCCGCCGACTGCAGGTTGGCGGTACCCGACAGGGAGACCTGCCGGCCCTGGGCGAAGTTCGCCTGTCTGCTGGTGAGCAGCGAGGCGGTGCCCCAACTGCCGTTGATGTTGGTGCAGGCGCTCGTCGTGACCGAGACCGTGGACCCGGTCGTGCTCACGGAGATCCCCGAGACCGCGCCGGCCGAACCGGCCGCCAGGGCGAGGGGGAGAGCGGAGGCGGCTGCCACGGTCAGACCCGAGCGGAGGAGGAGCGATAGCGATGAGTTGCGCATGTGGACTGCCCTCCGGCGGCACGGTCGGCGGTACATCCGGTGCGCCGCCGGGGATCGGGAACGCCCGTGCTGCCTCAGGGGCAGCCAACGCGCCCCGGGCCCGCCCCGCATGCGGGCCTCACCCGGACAGGTGACGGACTGCTGCATTCGAGGGGCCCGGACACCTGGTCAGTCCCGCGCCCCGGTCGTCACCGTCCGCTCCGGCGAGAAACCGCCCCAAGTGCCGTCCGGCAGCCTGCCCCGGATGCGCACCCGGTGGACCGCCCCGCTCTCCGGCCCCAGGTAGAAGCTGTAGGTGGCCCGCTCGCGCGGCGCGCTCCCGCCGTACACCAGTGAGGTGGCCCTGCGGCCGTCGAGGTGCACCTCGTACTCGACGACCACCCCGTCCGTCCGCGGCGGCACCCAGCTCAGGTCGAGGTGGTGGGCCCCGTCCTCGCGATGGGTGGCCGCCCGGAAGCCGGTCGGCGCGGTGCCGCGCCCGTCGTCGGTGCCCGGCGTGGTGACACGGACGGTCCCGGTGGCGGCGGAGAGGTTGTCGGCCGCGTCCCGGGCCCGGACGGTGAAGGAGTAGCGGGTGCCGGGCCGCAGCCCGGTGACCACCGTCGCCGTCTGGTTCCCGCCCACACTGTGGATCTTCGTGTCGCCCTGATGGATGTCGTACGACACCACAGCCCGGTCGTCCGTCGCCCCCGACCACGACAGCTGGACCGCCCGGCTGCCCACCGCCCGTCCGCGGAGCCTGCCGGGGCGCGTGGGCGCCGAGTGGTCGGCGGCCGCGGCCGCGGGGGTCGTCGCCCGCACCGCCTTGCTCGGCGGCCCGAGACGCCCCTCGGTGTCACGGGCCCGGACGGTGAAGGCGTACGAGGTGGACGGCTTGAGCATGGTGACATCGACCATGTGTGCGGAGCCCGGCACTTCCTTGATCTTTGTGGGGCCCCGATACACCTCGTAGACGCGAACACCCTGATCCGTGGGGACCGCGTTCCACATGACGTGCACGCTGGTCGCGCTGCCCGCGGCGGCCGTGACGCCGGTGGGCGCTCCCGGTGACCGGCCGCCGCCCTCGTCCGCCCCGTCCCACGCGCAGGCGCAGAGCGATACGAGCGCTGCGCACAGGACGGAAACGAGAACGAGAACACGTCGCACGACTCTGCCTCCGGGGGCGGCCTCGCGGCAATGGTCCGGACCAATATGGCGTGGCTGGCGCGCTCACATCAAGAGGGTGGTCGTCGCCGGCGTCCTCGGGGAGTTACGTATGCTGAAGCTCCTCACGGCTGAACTCTCCACGGGGGGCGAGGAGTTCATGCTGCCGACGCGGGACCGCTGTCGTCGCTGAACCCGCGCCGGACACGGGTGGCCGGGGGCTCGGGTCCGACACGGACTCAGGCTCCCGGCTCCCGCCGGTAGTTCGGGGACGCGCCGCTGTCAAGTCGGGATGCGCCGTACGGGGCCCACTGATGGCAGCATGACCGAAACAGCGCACATGGGTCGTATGTCCCTATGGGTTGCCGTTCGGGCTGAATGCCGGTCAGTGTCCCCGAGGAGAGGGCCCCTTGTAGTGCGAGTCCAGTCGCTGACGTTGGCGGTGGCGAGTGCCGCCCTGCTCGCTCCGACGACGCCGTCCACCGCCCCGCCCACCCCGCAGGAAGGGCCCCCGGCGCGCCGCGAGACCGATGTCAGCGCCGCTGACCTGTTGTCGAAGGTGCGTGACTGTGACGCCGTCTCCCGCGGGCGCTACCGCACCGACCGAGGTGCGCCCGCCCGGATTCCGGTCTGCTCGATGCGGGGGGCGGTGTTCTGGAAGGCCGACATGGACATCGACTGCGACGGGCGGCCCACCCGCCACTGCAACCGCCGTACCGACCCCTACTTCTCCGCCGCGACGGCGTACCAGCAGTCCGACGGCCGGTACCTGGACGCCGAACGCCTCCCGTACATCGTCGTGCCCGCGCCCAGTCACCTCTGGAACCACCGTGAGGACGGTGTTCGAGGCGGGTCCGTCGCGGCCGTCGTGTACCGGGACCGGGTGCGGTACGCGGTCGTCGGCGACGTCGGCCCGCGCGACATGATCGGCGAGGCGTCGTACGCCACCGCCAAGGCCCTCGGCATCCCGGCCGACCCGCACAGCGGCGGCACGCCCTCCGGAGTCACCTACATCGTCTTCAAGCAGGACCCGGTGACACCCGTCGAGAACCGCGCGGCCGCGGCGGCGGCCGGGGAGAGGATGGCGAGGGAGTTCGTGAACCGCGGGTGAGCGGGCCTGTGACCGCCGACCAGCCGCTGCTCCTCGGGCCGGGCCCGGCTTGCCGAGGTCGACGAAACAACCCCCTGGTGCCGTCGGCCCGTGGACGTCCTGAGCGGCGTCCACGACGATGCCGGTCCGCGCACCCCCGGGGCGATGACGCCGGGAGCGCGGCCGAAGACCTCGTGGCACGAAGGCGCGGCCACGAGGCCGCGCGACCGGCGGCGCCGGCCCCTGTCGGACCGGCCGCCCGGCCCCCCTCACACCTTCCGGTACGCGTACGCCTCCGCGGCCGCCGCCTCCACCGCCGCCAGGTCGGCGCCGGTGCCCGCCGTGACGACCGCGGCCACGGCGCCCTCGACGAACGGGGCGTCCACCAGCCGGGTGCCGTCCGGCAACTCGTCGCCCTCCGCCAGCAGGGCCTTCACCGTGAGCACCGCGCTGCCCAGGTCGGTGAGGACCGCGACCCCGGCTCCTCGGTCGACGGAGGCGGCCGCCGCCGCGATCAGCTCCGCGCTGGTGCCGAGCCCGCCGGCCTCGTTGCCACCCGCAGGGGCCACCGGCACGGCCTTCCCGCCGCCCGCGAGCCCCTGCGCGAGTTCGGCCACCGACGCCGCCACCTGCGCGCTGTGCGAGACCAGCACGATGCCGACGAGCCGCTCGCCGCTCACCTTGTCCTCACTCACCGCCGGCCTCCGTCAGTCCCGCGATCAACAGCGCCGAGGACGTCGCCCCGGGATCCTGGTGCCCGATACTGCGCTCCCCGAGATAACTCGCCCGGCCCTTGCGGGCCTGCAACGGCGTCGTGGCCAGGGCGCCCTCCTCGGCAGCGGCCCGCGCCGCGACGAAGCCCTCCTCTTCGAGGGAGTCCACGGCCGGCACCAGCGCGTCGATCATGGTCTTGTCGCCCGGCGCCGCACCCCCGAGGGTCATGACCGCGTCCACCCCCGCCCGCAGCGCCCGGGCGAACTGCTCCTCGCTCACCTCGCCGGCGTCCCCGAGGGCCTTGCCGGTCCGGCGCAGCAGCGTCCCGTACAGCGGCCCCGACGCCCCGCCGACCGTCGAGATGAGCTGCCGCCCGGCGAGCGTGAGGATCGCGCCGGGCGTCTGCGGGGCCTCCTTCTCCAACGCCGCCGTCACGGCGCGGAACCCGCGTTGCAGGTTGCTGCCGTGGTCGGCGTCCCCGATGGGCGAGTCGAGGGCGGTGAGCCGCTCCGCCTCGCGGTCGACGGCAGTGGCGGTCGCCGTCATCCAACGGCGGAAGAAATCGGCGTCGAGCACGGAATCTCCTTGCGTGGTCGGTCGTCGGCACCTCGGTGTCGCAGGTCGCGAGGTTCTACACGCCCCAGCGCAGCCCCGGCGTCTTCACCGGCGCGTTCCACAGCCGCAGCAACTCCTCGTCGACCTGGCACAGGGTGACCGAGGCGCCCGCCATGTCGAGCGAGGTGACGTAGTTGCCGACGAGGGTGTGGGCGACGGCGACACCGCGCTCGGTGAGCACCCGCTGCACCTCGGCGTTGAAGCCGTACAGCTCCAACAGCGGTGTGCCGCCCATACCGTTGACGAGGACGAGAACCGGGTTGCGCGGGGGCATGTCGTCCAGGAGGGCGCTCACCGCGAAATCGGCGATCTCGCCCGAGGTCATCATGGCCCGCCGCTCCCGGCCGGGCTCGCCGTGGATGCCGATGCCCAACTCCAGCTCACCGGGCGGCAGATCGAAGGTGGGCGTGCCCTTGGCGGGCGTGGTGCACGCGCTGAGGGCGACACCGAAGCTGCGGGAGTTCTCGTTGACCTGCCGCGCGATCGCCTCCACCCGTTCCAGCGGCTGCCCCTCGTCGGCCGCGGCGCCCGCGATCTTCTCCACGAACAGCGTCGCGCCCGTACCGCGCCGCCCCGCCGTGTAGAGGCTGTCGGTGACCGCCACGTCGTCGTTGACGAGGACCTTGGCGACCCGGATGCCCTCGTCCTCGGCGAGCTCGGCGGCCATGTCGAAGTTCAGCACGTCGCCCGTGTAGTTCTTGACGATGAACAGCACACCCGCGCCGCTGTCCACCGCGGCCGCGGCCCGCGCCATCTGGTCGGGCACCGGTGAAGTGAACACCTCGCCCGGACAGGCCGCCGACAGCATCCCCGGGCCCACGAATCCACCGTGCAGCGGCTCGTGCCCCGAGCCGCCGCCGGAGACCAGCGCGACCTTCCCCGCCACGGGGGCGTCCCGCCGTACGATCACCCGGTTCGCCACATCGACGACCAGTTCGGGATGGGCGGCCGCCATACCGCGCAGCGCGTCCGCGACCACGGTTTCCGCGACGTTGATCAGCATCTTCATGGGTACCTCCCGGTGCGGCTGGCAGAGGGCTCGTGCTCTGCGTGTCAGCGGGTCGGACTGGGTCGGGCCGGTAAGTCGATCCTATGGTCCGCGGGGGTCGGCGGTGGTGTCGGACACAAATGCTGCTGTCGGCAGTATCGACCTTGCGGCAGCGGAGGTCACGTGGGCGGCCGCTCCCGGGCAGCGCGAGGCCGGCGGGCCGCGGCCGGGCTGGAGCTGCCCGACGTGCGGGTGACCGCGGAGTCGGTGGGCGCGAGCACGCCCGACCCCGGCCCGGCCACCGGCGCGAGGCACCGACCGGGCGTCCGGTCGGCGCCTCGTCGTTCCACATGGCCCCGCGACCGCCTTCCCCCGTCGCCATCGGCCGCACGGCACACCCCGGGGGCGGCCGGTGGGCCGGCCCGGAGCACACCGCGAGGGCGGCCGGTGGGCCGGCCTGGGCGGCCGCGCGACCGGCGGCGCCGGCCCCCTGTCGGACCGGCTCTCGGCCGGCACGTCCGCCGCGGTGAGCTGACCTGTACGTGGCGGATGCTTCGCTTTCCGGCACCGAGTGCCACGCGCGGAGGCGGGCACACTGGGTCCGCGCCGAGACCGGTCGGGAGGTCCGGGTGTCACGCCCGGCCCGTGAACCCTGACGGAGCCTGTCTACGGCCGGTGAGCGGTCCGAATGATTGCCTGAGGCAAGCGGAGCGTGCTTGAGTGACTCAAGGATGCTCAGCCGCCCGACAGGTGAGGACGGACGATGACGACAGCCGGACCCCGAAACTCCACAGCCGAAGACCTCGTCGTGCGCACCACGGCCGGTGCGGTGCGAGGACGGGGCGAGGGGGGTCTCGCCGTCTTCCGCGGCATCCCGTTCGCACAACCCCCGGTGGGCGAGGCCCGGTTCGCCGCCCCGCGTCCCGCGCGCGCCTGGGACGGGGTCCGGGAGGCGTACCGCTTCGGCCCGCCGCCCCCGCAGGAGGCGGTCTTCCAGGGCCTCGGAGGCGAACTCGACGCGCCCACGGGTGACGACTGGCTGACCGTCAACGTCTGGACGCCCGACGCGGACCCGGCGGCCCGCCGACCGGTGATGGTGTGGATCTACGGCGGCGCCTACAAGCTGGGGCACGCAGGCAGCCCCGGCTACGACGCGCAGCATCTCGCGCGGGCCGGTGACCTGGTCGTCGTCTCCTTCAACTACCGCGTCGGCGTCGAGGGGTTCGCCCGTATCGACGGGGCGCCCGCGAACCGCGGCCTGCTGGACCAGGTCGCGGCGCTGGAGTGGGTGCGGGACAACATCACGGCGTTCGGCGGCGACCCGGGGCAGGTCACGGTCTTCGGGGAGTCGGCGGGAGCCGGATCCGTCGCCTCGCTGCTCGCCATGCCCGCCGCACGGGGCCTGTTCCGGCGGGCGATCGCGCAGAGCGTGCCCGGCACGTTCTTCTCCGACGAACTCGCCCGGGACATCGCGCACGCGATCGCGGCGGAGGTCGGACTGCCGCCGACGGCAGCCGCACTGTCCGCCGTCGACCCGCGTCGACTCACGTCCGCCGACACGGCCTTGAGCGCGAGAATGCGGCAGTACCAGGACAGGTGGGGGCGAGCCGCCCCCACCGTCACGCCCTTCTCACCGGTCGTCGACGGAGAGGTGCTGCCCCGCACACCCTGGCAGGCCTTGACCGAGGGCGCGGCCCGGGACGTGGAGCTGCTCGTCGGACACAACCGCGACGAGTGGCGGCTGTTCCTCGTCCTCGCCGACCAGCTCGACAAGATCGACGAGGAGCAGGCGGCCTGGGCGCTGCGAACCTTCGCGCCCGGCCCGGACGGCGAACGGGCCTACCGCGCGGCCTTCCCGGACGCCACGCCGGGCGAGCTGTACGAACGCGTCCAGACGGACTGGCTGTTCAACCGGCCCTCGCTGCACCTGGCCGAGGCGCAGACCGCGGGCGGCGGCCGGGCCCACGTCTACGAGCTGACCTGGCAGGCCCCGGGATACGGCGGCGTGCTCGGCGCCTGCCACGGCCTCGACGTCCCCCTGCTGTTCGGCACCTACGAGGCGGACCTCGGCCGGCTGCTGTTCGCGGGCACCGGCGTACCGCCGGAAGCCGAGGCGCTGGGCGCCCGCTTCCGGGCGTCGTGGACGGCGTTCGCACGCAGCGGGGACCCGGGCTGGCCGGCGTACGACAGCGAGAGCCGGCTGACGCAGGTCCTGGACGGGGTGCCGGAGGTGCGGCCGTACCCGGAGGAGGTCTCACGACGCCTGTGGGACGGGTACGACTTTCCGGTTCTGCCTCTGCTGAAGTGACCGGGCAGGCTCCGCCTCCGCCGGGCGGACACGGTGTGGCTTCTGCGCGAGGCCGGTGCGGGGCAGGGAGTGCACGTCGCTTGGTCGCGAGCCGCGCGCATGTGACGACCTGTCGGCCGAGTCGACGTCTTCCACCCTCAGGGCCGCTCTGAGGTCGGCCTTCGGTACTCCCGGCGGCGCCGGCTCTGCAGAGGCGGCGCCCCCGATGCCCGGTGGCAGTCGATCGAGCCGGTGCCGTCCGCCTGGCGCCACGCACGCCGGGTGGGGCCCCGAACGTCGGCCGGCCGCTGGAACACGGCCTGGTGGACGGCGTCCTCGTCCGCCGCGGACGGAGAGGCCCGGACCTGCGGGGCGGGCCACGGCCCGGACGTACGGCGCTCTCGACGGCGGCCCGCGGCCCGTGCGAGCCCCCCGGCGCGGCACGCCCCGCCCCCGGAGGGGACCTGCGCGCCGCCCGCTCTCAGGAGGCGTCCGGCGCCGTCCCGGAGCCCCCGAGGGCCCCCAGAATGCGCTCGGCGGCCAGCGTGGGGGTCAACTCGCCGTCCCGCACCCGCTGTTCCAGGGCGGGCGCGAGAGCCCGTACCGCCGGGTCGGCGTGCAGACGCCCGAGGAGCTCGTCGCGGACCATGCTCCACGTCCAGTCGACCTGCTGGTCACGGCGCTTGTCGGCGAGGCGCCCGGTCGAGTCCAGGAGGGTGCGGTGCTGTTCCAGGCGCTCCCAGACGGTGTCCAGACCGGTCGACTGCCGCGCGCTGCAGCTCAGCACGGGCGGCGTCCACACCGCGTCCTTGCCGTGCATCAGCCGCAGCGCGCCCGCCAGTTCGCGCGCGGCGGCGCGGGCGTCGCGCTCGTGCGGGCCGTCCGCCTTGTTGACGGCGATCACGTCGGCCAGCTCCAGGACGCCCTTCTTGATGCCCTGCAGCTGGTCGCCGGTACGGGCCAGGGTGAGCAGCAGGAAGGAGTCGACCATGCCCGCGACGGCGGTCTCGGACTGGCCGACGCCGACCGTCTCCACCAGGATCACGTCGTAACCGGCCGCCTCCATCACCACGATCGACTCACGGGTCGCCTTGGCGACACCGCCGAGCGTGCCCGCCGTGGGGGAGGGGCGCACGAAGGCCGCCGGGTCCACGGCCAGACGTTCCATACGGGTCTTGTCGCCGAGGATCGATCCGCCCGTCCGGCTGGAGGACGGGTCGACCGCGAGCACGGCCACCCGGTGTCCGAGCGAGGTCAGCATCGTGCCGAACGCGTCGATGAACGTCGACTTCCCCACGCCGGGCACCCCGCTGACACCGATCCGCCGGGCCCGGCCGCTGTGCGGGAGCAGCTCGGTCAGCAACTCCTGGGCGAGCGCCCGATGTTGGGGCCGGGTCGACTCGACGAGCGTGATGGCGCGGGCGATGACCGCCCGCTTGCCGTCGAGTACGCCCTTCGCATACGCGTCGACATCGATCACAGGTCGTGCCCGAGGTCGTCCGACAGTCGCTTCACGAGGTCGTACGCCGCGTCCGGGATCACCGTCCCGGGCGGGAAGACGGCCGCCGCGCCCATCTCCAGCAGCGTCGGCACGTCCTGCGGCGGGATCACGCCACCCACCACGATCATGATGTCCTCGCGCCCCTCCTCGGCCAGCGCCTCGCGCAGCGCCGGTACGAGGGTCAGGTGCCCGGCCGCCAGCGACGACACGCCGACGATGTGCACGTCCGCCTCCACGGCCTGACGGGCCACCTCGGCCGGCGTCTGGAACAGCGGGCCGACGTCCACGTCGAAGCCGAGGTCGGCGAAGGCGGTCGCGATGACCTTCTGGCCGCGGTCGTGGCCGTCCTGGCCCATCTTGGCGACCAGGATGCGCGGACGGCGTCCCTCGGCCTCGTCGAAGGCGTCGACCAGAGCACGGGTGCGGTCCACGGACGGGGACTCGCCTGCTTCGTTGCGGTACACACCGGAGATCGTACGGATCTGGCTCGCGTGCCGGCCGTACACCTTCTCCAGGGCGTCCGAGATCTCCCCGACGGTCGCCTTGGCGCGGGCCGCGTGCACCGCGAGCTCCAGCAGGTTGCCGTCGCCGCCGGCCGCGCGGGTCAGCGCGTCCAGCGCGTCCTGGCAGGCCCTCTCGTCGCGCTCCTCGCGCAGCCGCCGCAGCTTGGCGATCTGCTGGGCCCGCACGGAGGAGTTGTCGACCTTGAGGACCTCGATCTGCTCGTCGCTGTCCACGCGGTACTTGTTCACGCCGATCACCGGCTGGCGGCCCGAGTCGATCCGGGCCTGGGTGCGCGCCGCGGCCTCCTCGATGCGCAGCTTGGGGATGCCCGCGTCGATGGCCTTGGCCATGCCGCCCGCGGCCTCGACCTCCTGGATGTGCTGCCAGGCCCGGCGCGCGAGGTCGTAGGTCAGCTTCTCCACGTAGGCGCTGCCGCCCCACGGGTCGATGACGCGGGTCGTCCCCGACTCCTGCTGGATGAGCAACTGGGTGTTGCGGGCGATGCGCGCCGAGAAGTCGGTGGGCAGCGCGAGCGCCTCGTCGAGGGCGTTGGTGTGCAGCGACTGCGTGTGGCCCTGGGTCGCCGCCATCGCCTCGACGCAGGTGCGTGTGACGTTGTTGAAGACGTCCTGCGCGGTCAGCGACCAGCCCGAGGTCTGCGAATGGGTGCGCAGGGAAAGGGACTTGGTGTTCTTCGGGTCGAACTGCTTGACCAGCTTCGCCCACAGCAGGCGGGCCGCGCGCAGCTTGGCGATCTCCATGAAGAAGTTCATGCCGATCGCCCAGAAGAACGACAGCCGGGGCGCGAACGCATCCACGTCCAGGCCTGCCTCGCGGCCCGCCCGGATGTACTCCACGCCGTCCGCGAGCGTGTACGCCAGCTCCAGGTCGGCCGTCGCACCGGCCTCCTGGATGTGGTAGCCGGAGATGGAGATGGAGTTGTAGCGCGGCATCCGCTGCGAGGTGAAGGCGAAGATGTCGGAGATGATCCGCATCGACGGCTTCGGCGGATAGATGTAGGTGTTGCGGACCATGAACTCCTTGAGGATGTCGTTCTGGATGGTCCCGGCCAGCTTCTCGGGCGGTACGCCCTGTTCCTCCGCCGCCACGATGTACAGGGCCAGCACCGGCAGCACGGCCCCGTTCATCGTCATCGACACGGTCATCCTGTCCAGCGGGATGCCGTCGAAGAGCTGGCGCATGTCGTAGATCGAGTCGATGGCCACGCCCGCCATGCCGACGTCACCGGTCACCCGGGGGTGGTCGCTGTCGTAGCCGCGGTGCGTGGGCAGGTCGAAGGCGACCGACAGGCCCTTCTGGCCGGCCGCCAGGTTGCGCCGGTAGAAGGCGTTGGACTCCTCGGCCGTGGAGAAGCCCGCGTACTGGCGGATCGTCCAGGGCTGGTTGACGTACATCGTGGGGTACGGGCCGCGCAGATAGGGCGCCGCGCCCGGATACGTCTCCAGGAAGTCCAGGCCCTCCAGGTCCTGGCCGGTGTAGAGCGGCTTGACCGGGATGCCTTCCGGGGTCTCCCAGAGCAGGTCGTCCCCGCCGGCCGCGTTCTTGACCGCCGTACGCCACTCGTCGGGGCCGCCGCCGGCGGCCGGGGTGCCCAGCTCGATCCCGGAGAAGTCGGGGACGGCGGGGCCGGAAGGGGCGGTCATCGGGACACTCCCATGCGGTCGAGGGTCGCGGACAGCACGGCCACGGCGTCGCAGCCCGCGAAGACGTACGAGTCGACGGCGGCGTACTGCCCGGGTCGCCCGGCGAGGAACACGTGCGCGGCGCCTGCGGCCTTCAGCTGCGCGGCCACCGCCTCGGCCTGCTCCTCGTACAGCGTGTCACTGGAGCACAGCACGGCCTCCGTCGCACCGCTCTCCTCGAAGGTGCCCTCGGTGACGGGCTCGATGCCGCCCGCCTGGAAGAGGTTCGAGGCGAAGGTGAGGCGGGCGGTGTGCGCGGCGGCCGGGCCGAGCGCGGCCAGGAAGATCCGCGGCCGGGAGCCGGTCGCGGCGAGGTGGGCGTCGGAACGGCTGCGCAGCTCCTCGTACGCCTCGTCGCGGCGGACCCGCGGCAGGCCGCCGGACGGCTGTTCGGGGGTGCTCGCGCGGTCGACCGGCTTCTCCGCGAGGTGCGGGAACTCACTGACACCGGTGATGGGTTCGCGGCGCCTGGCCAGCCGCTCGGTGCGCGCCTGCCAGGTGTCGGCCAGGTCCCGTGCGAGGTCCCCGGCACGCAGGGCGGCCGCCTGGCCGCCGAGCCGTTCGATCCGCTGGAAGAACTCCCAGCCCGCGTGGGCGAGTTCGTCCGTGAGGCGCTCCACGTACCAGGAACCGCCCGCGGGGTCGATGACCCGCGACAGGTGCGACTCCTCGATGAGGATCGTGGAGGTGTTGCGGGCGATGCGTCGCGCGAACCCGTCCGGCAGACCCAGCGCGTGGTCGAAGGGCAGCACCGTGACCGAGTCGGCTCCGCCCGCCCCCGCGGCCAGGGTCGCGATGGTCGTGCGCAGCATGTTCACCCACGGGTCGCGGCGCGTCATCATCACCGGCGAGGTCACCACGTGCTGGCGCTGCGCCCCGGCGGCCGGGGCGCCGCAGACTTCGGCGACCCGGGCCCACAGGCGACGCGCGGCCCGCAGCTTGGCGATCGTCAGGAACTGGTCGGCGGTCGCCGCGTACCGGAACTCCAGCTGCGCGCAGGCCTGTTCGACGCTCAGACCGGCCCCGGTCAGCTCCCGCAGGTAGGCGACGCCGGTGGCCAGCGAGCAGCCCAGCTCCTGCGCGGCCGAGCCGCCGGCCTCGTGGTAGGGCAGCGCGTCCACGGTCAGCGCCCGCAGCCCCGGGTACTCCTCGGCGCACCGCCGCGCGAGCGCGGTCACCGGCGCGAAGTCGTGACCCTGTCCCGTGCGGGCCTCGAAGCCGAGCGGATCGGCACCCAGGTTGCCGCGCGCCGCCCCCTTGGCGACGCCCCGCTGCTCGTACAGGCTCAGCAACGCGCGGGCGGCGGGCTCGACATCCCGCCCGGCGTCCAGGACCACGGGGGCGAGGTCGAGGTAGACGCCCTCCAGGGCCCCGCTCAGCGAGGACACCGGGATGCCGCTGTCGCCGACGACCAGCCACAGCGAGGTGACGCCGTTCTCCAGGTCCGTGAGGATCGCGCCGTCGTCGGCGGTGGTGTGCCGTTGACGTACGTCCCAGCCGCCGACCGTGTTTCCCTCCGCCCGACTGCCGCGCACAAAGGGGGCGAACCCGGGCAGGCCCGACTCGGGCGCGGTGTCGTGCGCGGTGTACAGAGGCCGGGTGCGCAACCCGTCCTCGAACGCGGTGGACAGGGCTTCCTCGGCCTCCGCCCCCTCGACGTCCTTGCCCGACTTGCGCAGCACGCCCGCAACGAGGCGCTGCCACTGCTCGTGGGTCACGTCAGGGAACTCGGCGGCCAGCTCAAGCCCGTCGTCAGGCAGGACCGTCATGCTCGGATGCTAGGCCACAAGCGCAAAGGAGCAGCAGGGGGCATGGCTGTGACCTTGCCCTCGCCGCCGCTGTGACCTGGCCCTCCTCGCGCCGATCTTGAGGGGCTGCCGCGCGCGCCGCCGCAGCGCCGCCCGCGACCGGCCCGTCCATCGGCGGGCCCGCACGCTCCCGGAGAGGAGGACGGGGTGAGCGTATGGCCTCGCGTCAGTTCCGTGACGTCGCAGTGCTGAACGCGGCGCGGCGACGATGGCGCCGATGCCCGCTCGCTCCGGGCCCGCCCAGGGGTCCCGGTTCCGGCGGCACCGTCCGGCGCTGCCGAGTCCGGCGCCGGCCCGCCGCGTGCGCTCAGCCGGATGTCCGGCAGGGGCCACCGGCCCCGCGCCCCCGCCGGCCCCATGTGACGGCCACGGTCCGCCTCACGGTCACGTCCGCCGTCAGGAGAGTCGGGGCAGACGGGGGTGGATCTCGAAGACGCCGGCCAGTCCGACGACGCGCAGCAGTCGCAAGAAGCACGCGTCACGCGTGATCAGCCGGAGCCGGCCCTGTCGGGCCAGGACGCGGTTGCGGGTCCGGCACAGGACGCCGAGGCCCTGGCAGTCGATGAAGGACACGGCACTCATGTCCAGCACCAGATCAGGGCACGTGGCGGCGGTCAGTGCATCCAGCCGGGCCGTCAGTGACTGCGCCACGAGGAGGTCTATCTCACCGCTGAGCTCCGCAACGGTCGTGCCGGTGGCGACGCGCACCGCCAAGGGGGGAGCTGTCTCGGTGAGGTTCTCGGCCATGGTGCGAGGAAAGCCCATGGTTCCGGTCGGTCGGAAGGGCCGAACGGCCCATCCTCGGCGATCCTGCCGGGGCCGTGCGGACCCTGCAGGCGCGTATGCCCCCTCCGGTCGGCCGATCGGGGCCGATCGGCCCAAGTCGGACAATGGAGGAAGCGGACAAGCTGGTAGATGCCCCGTGAATCCGGCTCGCGTCCGTCATCTGGTCGGCAGCGACAGCGTGGGGCGGGCGCCGGGCGCGACCGAGGAGGAGAGGATCGCCATGAAGGGCTTCGTCTTCCACGGCTCCGGTAACGCCTCCTGGGAGGAGATCCCGGATCCCGCCGTCAAGGACCCCACAGACGCGATCGTGCGCGTGGACACCGTCACCATCTGCGGCACCGACCTGCACATCCTCAAGGGCGACGTGCCCGAGGTGCGTCCCGGCACGGTACTGGGGCACGAGGCGGTCGGCGAGATCATGGAGACCGGCGCCGACGTACGCACCGTACGGCCGGGGGACCGGGTCCTGGTCTCCTGCATCACCGCCTGCGGACGCTGCGCCTACTGCCGCACGGCCATGTACGGCCAGTGCCGGGGCGGCGGGGGCTGGATCCTCGGCCATCTGATCGACGGCACCCAGGCCGAGTACGTGCGCGTGCCGCACGCCGACCTCTCCGTCCATCCGCTGCCCGGCACCCTGGACGGCAAGGACGCCGTCCTGCTCGCCGACATCTTCCCCACCGCCTACGAAGTGGGCGTGCTCAACGGGCGGGTACGCCCCGGCGACACCGTCGCCGTCGTGGGCGCAGGCCCCATCGGGCTCGCCGCGATCGCCACGGCCCGGCTGTTCGCCCCGGAACGGATCGTCGCCGTGGACCTGGCCGCCGCCCGGCTGGAGGCCGCCCGGCGGCTCGGCGCCGACGCCGTGGCCGACGCCCGAGAGGACCCCGAGCAGCTGATCGCCGACCTCACCGACGGACTGGGCGCCGACGTCGTCGTCGAGGCCGTCGGGGTCCCGGAGACCTTCGAGATGTGCACGCGCATGGTGCGGCCCGGCGGACACGTCGCCAACGTCGGCGTGCACGGCCGGCCCGCCACGCTGCACCTCGAAGACCTGTGGATCAAGAACGTGACCATCACCACCGGCCTCGTCGACACCCACTCCACCCCCACCCTGCTGCGCATGGCGGCCGCAGGCCGGCTGCCCACCGCGGAGCTGGTCACGCACACGTTCTCGCTGGACCTCATGGAGGAGGCGTACGACGTCTTCGGCCGGGCCGCGGACACCGGGGCCCTCAAGGTCGCCCTCGGCGGAGAGCGGCACGACACGGTCGCCGTCCGCGGGGCCTGACGAACGCGACCGGAGGGAACGGGCCGTGACCGGACCGCTCCGGCACCACCTCGGCGTCACGGGCGGCGGGCCACCCCGTGATGAGGGCCGTTGCGCGGCGGGACCGGGACCCATGGCCCTTCGCACAGACCCCTCGGCCACCGGATCGTGGAGAGACGACCCACCGACCGCGTACTGAGAGACGGACTGGTCCATGTACCGCAACGACGGATTCCGCGAACTGGAACGACAGGAGTGCCTGCGCCTGCTGGCGAAGGCGCCCGTCGGCCGGATCGTGTACACGCGCCAGGCCCTGCCCGCGGTGCTGCCGGTCAACTTCTCCCTGGACCACGACGGCGCGGTCCTGCTGCGCACCGCGGCCGACTCGCAACTGGTACGCGCGATCGACGGCGCGATCGTCGCGTTCGAGGCCGACGAGGTCGATGCGGCCGCGCACTCCGGCTGGAGTGTGATCGTGACCGGAGCCGCCGCGGTCGTCGGCGATCCTGACGAGCGGGAGCGCCTGTCGCGTGTCGGCCCGCGCTCCTGGGTGCCCTCGCCCGACGAGGTGTTCGTCCGCATCGAGCCCGACCTGGTGACCGGCCGTGCGGTGGCCGGCGGGCGCAGCGTGTACGGGTTGGACGTCTCGTCCTGAACCCCCTTGCCGCTAGCGCTCGGCCGAGCGCCCCTTCGCCGGGCCGAACGGCCCCCGTGCGGGGCCACCAGCAGGTCCGGGGCTCGCACGGCAAGGAGGAGGAGCCGGTCCAGGACCGGTCGAAGCAGCACGGCACCTGAGCGACGGCGCCGGCCGCGGACGGGCCGGAGGTACCGCACCTCCCCGTACGGCCCCTGCCGCGCCCGATCAGCGCAGCCGGGCGACCGGCGGTCGGGCGGCGCACTCGTACCGCTGACACCCGACGGCGGCGGCAGCGCGCCGGAGCGGCGGGTGCCGCTGTCGGCTGTGGAGCCGTGGGGGGACAAGGGCATGGGGCCGGACGGACCCTGTCGTAGGCCCTTCGGTCCTGTCGCTCCCGTGGCCGCGGTGCCAGGCTGGATGCCGGCCGTGAGGAGCGTCGGCGGATGGGGAACGCCTCGTACGGCCTCTCGGGGAAGGGCAGAGCGGCCTGCCCGTGCCGGACCCGCGTCAGGCCGACAGCGGTCACGCCGGGGACGTGTGATCCGTCCGCTCGGCGGGTCCGGCACCATTCCGGCACGGTCGGTGGTCGCCGTGGGCTGTCGAACGGGCGGCGGCGTGTGGCGCCGAGCCCGGCGTAACCACCTCGCGGCCGCGGAAGAACCCCAACCGGCGGGCGAATCAGGACCAGTGCTTCGACCCGTGGCGCGCGGCCCGTCGCGGCGGTGCGAGGCACTGGCGGAGGAGGGCCCGCCGGTCCTCTCGCCGAGATCTCCGAGGCCCGCCGTGGAACAGTGGAGGAAGGGACCGAGGCGTCGCGGGACGGTCTCGCGGACATGCGCGGCGGGCGAAGGAGGGCGCGATGAGTCGTCCTGTGCTGGCGGGTGTCGACGGATCCGAGCGCAGCCTGGCCGCGGCCGACTGGGCGGCGCGGGAAGCGGTGTCGCGTGGCGTCCCCCTGCATGTCGTGCATGCCTCGCCGCCGCTGCTGGGCGGTGTCGTCCCGGGCCCGGCCGCTCAGACGCTGCGGCAGGTGGGGGAGCGCATGCTGCAGCGGGTGACCGCCGACCTCGGCACGCGCCACCCGGACCTGGAGGTGCGGGGCGAGCAGACCGCCGACGCCCCGCCCGACGCGCTCCTCGCCAGGGCCCATGAGGCCGGACTCCTCGTCGTCGGCGCACGAGGCTCGGGAGGCTTCGAAGGCCTGGCGGTCGGCTCGGTGGCCCTGCGGGTGGCGGCCGCGGCAGCCTGCCCCCTGGTGCTGGTGCCCGAGCGGCCGCTGGCGGCCTTCGGCCGGGGGACCGGTGCGGCGGCCGGTGCCGCCGGGATCGTGGCGGGTTTCGACGCACACCGTCCGGTCGGTGAGGTGGCGGACTTCGCGTTCGCGGGCGCGCGGGCGCGCGGGGTCCCGCTGCGGGTCGTCCAGGCCTGGCGGCTTCCCGCCGAGGCGGTGTCTCCCCGCACGCTGTTCGTGACCGAGGAGGACCGTGCCACCTGGGAGGACCAGGAAGTCCTGCTCATGGCTGACGCCCTGCGCGCCTGGCAGGACAAGTACCCGGAAGTGGCCGTGCGCGCCGACGTCGTCCTGTTGCACCCCGCTGAGGCGCTCGTCAACGCGTCCCAGGGAGCGGACCTGCTGGTGGTGGGGCGGCGCACCCGCCCGGACGCGGCCGGGACCGGGCTGGGACCGGTGACCCATGCCGTGCTGCACCACGCCCGCTGCCCGGTGGCGGTCGTACCGCACACCGGATGACAGCGCGGGATCAGCCGAAGAACACCTCGAACTCGTCGTACAGCGACGGATCGACCACCTTCGTCGTGGTCCTGGTCTCGGTGAGCGGGACCCGGACGATCCGGGTGCCGCGCAACGCCGTCATCATGCCGAAGTCGCCGTCCTTCAGCGCGTCCACCGCGTGCAGTCCGAAACGGGTGGCCAGCCACCGGTCGAAGGCGCTCGGAGTGCCGCCGCGCTGGATGTGGCCGAGGACCGTGGTGCGGGCGTCCTTGCCCGTGCGCTCCTCGATCTCCTGGGCCAGCCACTCCCCGATGCCCGACAGGCGCACATGGCCGAACTCGTCCAGCGACTGGTCCTTGAGGACCATCTGCCCTTCCTTGGGAACGGCGCCCTCGGCGGCGACGACTATCGGCGCGTAGTTGGTCCGGAAGCGGTTCTCCACCCATGCGCAGACCTGGTCGATGTCGAACGGCCGCTCGGGGATGAGGATCACGTTGGCGCCTCCGGCGACGCCGGCGTGCAGGGCGATCCAACCGGAATGCCGCCCCATCACCTCCACGACCAGGGTGCGCATGTGCGACTCCGCGGTGGTGTGGAGACGGTCGATGGCCTCCGTGGCGATACCGACGGCCGTGTCGAAGCCGAACGTGTAGTCGGTGCCGGACACATCGTTGTCGATCGTCTTCGGTACGCCGACCAAGCTGACCCCCTGGGCGCTCAGCTCGGTGGCCACGCCGAGGGTGTCCTCCCCGCCGATCACGATGAGCGCGTCCACCTGGTGCTTGGCGAGGGTGTCCTTGATGCGCCGCACCCCGTCCTCGTGCTTGAAGGGATTGGTGCGGGAGGAGCCGAGGATGGTTCCGCCGCGGGGCAGGATCCCGCGCACGCTGGAGATGTCCAGCGGCACGACGATGTCCTGAAGCGCACCGAGCCAGCCGTCACGCAGGCCGACGAAGTCGAAGCCGTACTCCTGGACGCCCTTGCGGACGGCGCTGCGGATCACGGCGTTGAGGCCGGGACAGTCACCGCCGCCGGTCAGCACTGCGACCTTCATGGCTTCCTCCCTTGTCGGCGCGGAGCCACTGCGCGCCGTCGGGACGGTGGTCGAAGGGATGGTGACGATGAGGTCGCCCTCGGCGAGAGGGGCGTCCACGGCCTCGGCCGGTACGGCACGGGCGGCGGCGCCGTCACTGCGAGCGCTCCGCGCTGCCGGCCCGTACGAGAGCGGACGGGTCGCGCCGCGCGCCGGGTGGCTCTCCTTCCATCATGAGCGCCGACGGCCCCGGCGGCGACCCGCCTCGGGGTCCGGTCGGACGAGGACCACGGCCGCTGCGCGCACTACGCCAACGACAGGAAGAGCTTCTCCAGCCGGGCGCGCATCGCGTCCGTGTCCTCGCCGTTCCTGCGACCTGACTCGATGTCCGTCACACACCGCTGCAGACCGGTGGCGATGATCGCGAAGCCCGCTCGGTCCAGAGCCCGGGATGCGGCGGCGAGCTGCGTGACGACGTCCTCGCAGTCCCGCCCCTCCTCGATCATCCGGATCACACCGGAGATCTGGCCCTGTGCGCGGCGCAGCCGGTTCAGCACGGCCTTCAGCTCCGCGCCTTCGAGCTCCAGTTCCACGTTCACTCCTCGAAGAAATACCCCTAGGGGTACTGTACGTCCCGGTTCGGGACGGCGTCGACCGTCAAGGCTCACCATCCGCGTGCGGTCAGCGTCCTCGCGAGCGCCGGGCGGAGCGCCGAAGTCAGAGCGGGGAGGGGGCCTTTCGCGGCTGTCCACCCGCCGCGGCGCCGCGTTCCGCCAGTCCCGCGTGCAGCAGGAGGAGGCCGGCCAGGTCACGTGCCTCGTCGGCGGTGAGCGCCGCCCACACTCCCGGTTCTCCGCCCTGATCCCGGCCCACGTCCAGGGCGATCCGGCTGACGGGCCGGTCCGCGGACGCGAGCCGCAGGCACCGCACGGCGATCCGGCGCCCGCAGGTGGTCACCAGGGACGCGTCCTCGGCCGCGGCGGTTCGGTCCTGTCCTGCCTGCTGCATGGTGCTCACACTCCTGTGAACGGGCGGCGGGCCATGGACCGGCGTCGCCCGGGGAACTGATACCGGGAGGGGTACGAGTGTCAGCACCGGGCGGACCTGGAATGTTCCCGCCCGAGGGGCGCTCGGTGGTCCTCGGACCGGCAGGGGCCCCGTCAGCACGAACCAGGGGTGCCGTCAGCACGAACCCAGGGATGCCGTCAGCACGACCCAGCGGGCGGCGTCAGCACGAGAGCCTTGACGACGGGCACGCCCTCATGGGTCGCGGGGCGACGGAGCTGATCCGCTCCCGCGCGACGGCGGCGAGAACACGCGCCCCTCCTCGCCGCCCGTGGGACGGGCCGGGTCGCCGGGGCGGTTGGGCCCTCGACCGAAGCGGCGCGGCACGAGCCGGCCGACCACGATGCCCGCGACCGCGGCCGCGCAGCCCCAGCTCCAGGGGCTGGTCAGCAGCATCTGCCGCAGCCCGGAGCTGGTCTGCCGGGCGAGGACGAGGGCACCCATGACGGCGACGAACCAGCCGAAGGACCGGCGCAGCGCGTCCTGCGGGATCCGTCCGGCGATCCGCCCGCCCAGCAGGCCGCCGACGACGGCGGACGCCGTGACGACAGCGGCCAGAGCCGGGTCGATGTGCGCGTCGGCGAGATGACCGGCCAGCCCGGCAGCCGACTTCATGGCGATGACCAGCAGGGAAGTGCCGACCGCGACGTTCATCGGAAGCCCGCCGAGCAGGGCGAGGGCGGGCACCACCAGGAAGCCCCCGCCCGCACCGACCAGTCCGGTGACCAGACCCACGACGACGCCGTCCACCAGCAGGCGCGCGGTGGGCAGTTCCCGACGGCGCTGCCCCGGCGCGGGGCGGCGGCCGCGGATCATCGCGACCGCGGTGCCGATCATCATCGCGGCGAACGCGGTCAGCAGGACCGGGCCCGGGACGAAGGCGGCCAGCCGTCCGCCCCCGTAGGCGCCGGTCATGCCGGCCAGGCCGAACAGCAGCCCCGTACGCCACCGCACCCGCCCGGCGCGGGCGTGCGAGACCATTCCGGCCGCGCTCGTGACGCCGACGACGAGCAGCGAGGTGGCGATGGCCTCCTTGGTCTCCACGTCCGCGAGGTAGACCAGCACGGGCACCGTGAGGATGGACCCGCCGCCGCCCAGGACGCCGAGGCTGACCCCGATGAGCAGCGAAGCGGCGACGACGAGGGTGATCACGCGACGCTCCGCGACGCGGTCACGCGCGAAGCGAGACCGGCACGCGGCTGCGGGTCCCGGGGCGGCCTCGGCGACGGCAGGCTCTCGGTGCCGGTGCCGGTGCCGGTGCCGGTGCCGGTGCCGGTCGGCTCGGCCCCCGTGACCCCGGCCGCGAGGAGCGAGGTGCCGACGGACGGTCTGGCGGTCATGACAAGTCCTCGCTGTCGGGGAAGTGGCTGGGCGGGCGGCGGGCGGCGGGCGGCGGGCGGTCGACTCGGCCCGCCGCCCGGAGCGCGATTGGTCAGGCGTCGGCCGGGGCGGTCCGGGCGGCCCAGGAGCCGTAGCCGCCCAAGAGGTCGGAGACATCGGTGCGTCCCCGGTGCCGGAGCAGGGCGGCGGCTACGGACGAGCGGTGGCCGCCCGCGCAGTGGACGACGACAGGGCGGTCGGCGGGTATCTCCCTGCTCCGGCGCGTGAGTTCGGCCAGGGGGATGTGCAGCGAGCCCGCGATGAAGCCCGCCTCGCGTTCGGCGAGGTTGCGTACGTCCAGGACCAGCGGCGGCTCGTCGCCCGCCAGCGTCCGGCGCAACTCGTCCACCGTCAGCCGGCTCGCCTGCCGCATCTCGTCCGCGAGCAGCACGAACGCGCCCTCGGGGTCGCGCAGACAGCCACCGACCTCGTCGAAGCCGATCCTCGCGAGCCGCGTGACGAGCTCCTCCTCACGGCCCTGGGGCGCCACCACGACGACCTCCTGCCCGGGGGCGAGCACCATGCCGGCCTGTTCGGCGAAGCGGCCTTCGGCGGGCACGTTGACCGACCCGCGCAGGTGACCGGCGGCGAACTCCCGCGGTGAGCGGGCGTCGATCACGACCGCGCCTGCGGCCCGCCGTCGCGTGAACTCCTGGACGGACAACGGCCGGGCCGCGGCGGAAGGATCGAACAGGCCGTGCTCCTTGCGGTTGAGCGTGGCGTCGTGGGCGAAATAGGCGGGCGCGGCCGGCTGTCCCGCGGTGACCAGCTCGACGAACCGCTGCTCGCTCATGGGCCGGCAGGCGTAGTTGGTGGCGCGCTGCTCGCCGATGGTGGACTGCCGCCGGGTGGAGAGGTTCCTGCCGCAGGCGGAGCCGGCGCCGTGGGCGGGAAAGACCCGCACCGCGTCGGGCAGCGCCATCAGCTTGCGCTGGACGCTGTGGTGGAGCATCCGGCCCAGTGCGTCGGCGGTCGCGCCGAGCGAGGCGAGCAGATCGGGTCGGCCCACGTCGCCGATGAAGAGGGTGTCGCCGGTGAGGACGCCGTAGGGGACGCGGTCGGCGGCGTGCTCGTACACCAGGATGCTGATCGACTCCGGTGTGTGGCCCGGGGTTTCGAGGATCTCCAGCTGGACGTCCCCGAGGCTGATCCGCTCGCCGTCCGCCAGAGCGCGGACGGGGTACTCGGCCTCGGCGTGCCGCCCGTAGCCGATCCAGGCGCCGGTGCGGGCGGCCAGCTCCAGGTGGCCGGCGAGGAAGTCGGCGTGGAAGTGGGTGTTGACGACCGCCTCGACGGTGAGACCGTGTGCGTCGGCGTCGCTGAGGTAGTCGCAGATGTCGCGGCGCGGGTCGACGACCACCGCCCTGCCCGTCTCCTCGTCGGCGATCATGTACGACGCCTGGGAGAGGCAGTCGAGGTAGTACTGGGCGAAGAGCATGGTCGGGTCACCTCCGTGGGAGAGGGATGGGGGATTCACGGCGACCTATACCCTGGGGGGTATTCATGGACCCGGGTCGGGTCCTCCTTGCCCGAGGGTGTCCGCGAGGGAAGGGAGGCCGGCCCGGTCGGGGGAGGCCCGGGCCGGCCGGTCAGAGGCGGCCGCGGAGCATGCCGTGCCAGTACACCCGCGGCAGCGCGTACCGCTTGAACAGCCACATCGAACGCCGCTCCTTGAAGGGGTCGAGCAACGGGAACGTGGGGGCGGGTCGCAGGTCGTAGTCGAACTCGGCGAGCAGCATCCGGTCCCGGGCGGTCACCAGCGGGCAGGACGTGTATCCGTCGTAACGGTGCGACGGAACGCGGCCGTTCATGACGTCGAGCAGGTTTCCGGTCACCACGGGGGCCTGTTTGCGGACCGCCGCACCGGTCTTGGAGGTAGGCAGGTGGGCCACGTCGCCGAGGGCGAAGACGTCGTGATGCGCGGGGTGCTGCAGGGTGTGCTGGTCGGCGGCGACGAACCCCTGCGGGCTGGCCGGGTCGGCGAGCGGGCTCGTAGCGACCCAGTCGGGGGCGCGCTGCGGGGGCACGGCGTGCAGGAGGTCGTAGCCGATGGTCTGCGCGGTGCCCGTCGCGTGGTCGGTGACGGTGATCTCGCGGGCGCCGCCGTCCACCGCGGTCATCTCGGAGCGCAGTCGCACCTCGATGCCGTAGCGCTCGGCCACCCGCTGAAGGACCTCCGACCAGGCGGGCACTTTGAAGAGGGCCTGATCGGGGATGACGAGGACGACCCGGATGTCGTCGAGCACCTTCCGCCTGCGCCAGTGGTCGGCGGCCAGGTAGGCGATCTTCTGCGGGGCGCCGCCGCACTTCAGCGGGGTCGCCGGGTGGGTGAAGACCGCCGTGCCCGAACGCATCCGCCTGATCAGCTCCCAGGTGCGCGGTGCGTACTCGGGTGAGTAGTTGCTGCTCACCCGGTCGTGGCCGACGGCCTCGGCCAGGCCCGGCACGCCGTCCCAGTCGAGTTGGAGGCCGGGCGCCATGACCAGGTACTCGTAGGCGAGTACGGCGCCGCCGGCCAGGCTCACCGTACGGGCCTCGGGGTCGACGCCCAGGGCGCGGCGGCGGATCCAGCGCACGCCGTCGGGTATGAGGGAGCCTTCCGGGCGACGACTGGTGCGCAGCGGGGCCTGGCCGCCGCCGACCAGGGTCCACAGCGGCTGGTACCAGTGCGTGTCGGACGGCTCGACCAGGGCGATGCCGGTGACGCCGGCGCGGTGCAGGCGGGCGGCGACGCTGATCCCGGCACTGCCGCCACCGATGACGACGACGCGGTGACGGCCGGAGGCCGGCTCGGTGTCGCCGCCTCGGGGTGTCGGCGACGTCGGGTGCTCGGATGCGGGTGGGGGAGTGGCGGGCAAGGCGGTGCTCCTCTCCGGCTGAGGCATTTCGTTGCCTCCTCAAATACCCCCGGGGGTTTCCTGTTCGGGAGAGTAGGGCGGGTCTTGGAGGTCGTCAAATACCCAGCGGGGTATTTGCCTGTCAGGCAATGTCCGAAATGGTGCGCGTCTCGGAAGGCGGTACCGACCACCGGCGAGGACCGACAGGCGGAATGCGGACCGGCGTGAGGAGGGGGAGCAGCGGCGAACGCGCGCGACCCCTCGCACGACCGCGCGGGCTCGAAGCCCAGCACGGCAGATGGAAGGACAGGAGAAAGGGGCGGAAAGGACCCATCCACTTCTCGCGGATCCTGATTGCGCGGTGCGCGGCCCGCAGCCGCTTCCCCGCGCCTGGGGCGCGGGCCCTTTCCGTCACCTCCAGCACACCACACACGGCACGGCACGACCAGGGCCGGTGCGCCCTGCGGCGGGAGACGAACGGCCCGCCCGGTCGGGAGCACGGTCACCGCCGTGGCCCCAGGCGCGTGACGCGAAGACAGGCCGCGCACAGCGCCGCGGAGCGCAACCCTCCCGACGGACCCGGGCCGGGGCCGAACGGCCCCACGCCGAACCCGGGACGGGCGTGCGACGGTGGAGTGGGAGCCGCGCCGCACCACGCCGCGGCCCGAGGAAGGCGGTGGCCGCGATGGAGCTGCCCGTGGTCGTGGGGGTCGACGGATCGGAGCCGAGCCTGCGGGCGGTCGACTGGGCCGTGGACGAGGCGGCCCGGCACGCCTTGGCCCTGCGCCTGGTGTACGCATCCTTGTGGGAGCGCTACGAGCAGGGCGAGCCGTACGGCGGCCCGCGAGGCCCGTCCGAGCAGGTGACGGCGGACACCGTCGTCACCCGTGCGGCGGAACGCGCCCGCCGACGCGATCCCGGTGTGCAGGTCTCCGTCCACGTGGTACCCGACGAGCCGGTGAACGCGCTGCTGAACGAAGCCCCCCATGCCTTCGCCGTGGTGACCGGGTCCCGGGGCCGCGGCGGGCTCAGCGGCCTGCTCCTGGGGTCGGTCGGCCTCACCGTGGCCGCCCGCGCGCACGGGCCGGTGATCGTCGTCCGCGGTGACAGGGCCGGCCTGGAAGGCATCCACGAGCGGATCCTGCTCGGTGCCGCCGATCCCGCCGTCGCCGGCGAAGCGACGCGGTTCGCCTTCCGGGAGGCGGAGACGCGCCGCTGCACGCTCGACGTCGTACGTGCCTGGCGGGCACCCGCGCACCGGAGCGCCGACCATGTCCTGCTCACCGGGGAGCCGGCCCACCACCAGGAGGAACAGGCGTCCGCCCTGCTCGACGCCGTGCTCCACGACGCGGGGGCCGACCACCCCGGCGTGCGGGTGCGCCGTGCCACCGCGGAGGGTCCGGCCCACCGGGTCCTGCTGCACCGGTCGGCCGCCGCGGACCTCGTCGTGATCGGTGCCCGCCGCCGATCGGGCCATTTCGGGCTTCAGCTCGGCCGGGTGGGGCACACGCTGCTGCACCACGCCGACTGCCCCGTGGCCGTCGTACCGCATCCGGAGTGATCATGGAGCCTCCCCTCACCCCGACCACCTCCCACCCGGCGCTCGCACCCGCGCTCCGGGACATCCGGGCAGTCGTCTTCGACACCGACGGAGTGATCACCGACTCGGCCCGGGTGCACGCGGCCGCGTGGAAGACGGCGTTCGACGCCTTCCTGCGCGCGCATCCGCCCGCTGACCCGGCCCAGCGGCGCCCGTTCGACGAGCGGGACGACTATCTGCGCCATGTGGACGGCAGGTCCCGCCTCGACGGGGCAGCCGCCTTCCTCGCCTCGCGCGGCGCCGACACCTCGGAGGAGACGGTGCGGCAGGTCGCCGCCGACAAGGAGCGGCTGTTCACCGAGCGGCTGCGCGAGCACGGCGTGGCCGCGTTCCCGGGAACGGTCCGGCTGGTGCGCGCCCTGCGCGGAGCGGGGACATCCGTGGCGGCGGCCTCGGCGTCCCGGCACGCCCGCGAACTGCTCACCCGGGCGGGGGTGCTGGACCTCTTCGACGTGCTGGTGGACGGCGGCGAGGCCGCCCGGCTGGGACTGCCGGGCAAACCGCGCCCCGACCTGTTCCTCACCGCGGTCGAGCGGCTCGGCGCAGACGCCGGCCGGGCCGCCGTCGTCGAGGACGCCCTCGCCGGCGTGGAGGCGGGGCGCAACGGCGGCTTCGCCCTCGTCGTCGGCGTCGACCGGGCCGGCACCGGCGACTCGGGGGCGGCGCTGCGGCGGCACGGCGCCGACCTCGTCGTACGCGATCTCGCGGAACTGCTGGTGTGAGGAGCGACGAAGTGACGGGCTGGACCTGGGAGTACGAGGGCTACGAGCCCGCGGACGAACGGCTGAGGGAATCCCTGTGCGCCCTGGGCAACGGCTACTTCGCCACCCGGGGTGCGCTCCCGGAGTGCGACGCCGACGACATCCACTACCCGGGCACCTACATCGCGGGCATCTACAACCGGCTCACCTCCGACGTCTCGGGCCGCAAGGTCGAGAACGAGGACATGGTCAACATGCCGAACTGGCTGCCGCTGCGCTTCCGCCTGCGGCACGGGCACTGGCTCAGCCCCGACACCGCCCCGGTCCTCACGCACAGCATGGGCCTGCGCCTGTCCTCCGGCATCCTCGAACGCCACACCCGCTTCGACGTGGGCGAGGGGCGGGTGCTGTCGGTACGCCAGCAGCGGCTCGTGCACATGGGCGACCCGCATCTGGGCGCGCTGCGCACCGAGTTCACCGCCGACAACTTCTCCGGCGAACTCGACGTGGAGGCCTCCATGGACGGGGGCGTCACCAACGACGGCGTGCCGCGCTACCGCGACCTGGACGGCCGTCACCTCACCCATGTGCACGCGGGCATCGCCGGACCGGACACGGTCTGGCTGCGCTGCCGCACCCGCACCTCGGACATCCGTATCGGCATGGCCGCCCGGCTGACCGCCGACGCACCCGTCATGTTCCGCAACAAGAACCCGCGCACCGCCCAGCACGTGCGCCTGCACCTGAGCGAGGGCGACACCAGGACCGTCGACAAGACCGTCGCCCTGCACACCTCGCGCGACCCGGCCATCAGCGACCCCCTGCACGCCGCCGTCGACCGGGTCGGCCGGGCACCCGGCTTCGACGCCCTGCTGGAGTCGCACCTCACCGCCTGGAACCAGCTCTGGCGCCGGGCGGAACTCGACGTCGAGGGGGAGTCGGGCCGCATCCTGCGGCTGCACCTGTTCCACGTGCTCCAGACGCTCTCACCGCACACCGCCGACCTAGACGTGGGCGTACCGGCCCGGGGGCTGCACGGCGAGGCCTACCGGGGCCATGTCTTCTGGGACGAACTGTTCGTCCTGCCCTACCTCAACCTGCACTTCCCCGAGGTCTCCCGGGCCCTGTTGCGCTACCGCCACCGGCGCCTCGAACCGGCCCGCAACGCCGCCCAGGCGGTGGGCCGCAGGGGCGCGCGGTACCCGTGGCAGAGCGGCAGCGACGGCCGGGAGGAGACCCAGCAGCTTCACCTCAACCCCCGCTCGGGACGCTGGCTGCCCGACCACTCCCATCTGCAGTACCACGTCGGCTCGGCCATCGCCTACAACGTGTGGCAGTACTGCGAGGCCGGCGGTGACATGGAGTTCCTGCACACCAAGGGCGCCGAGATGCTGTTGCAGATCGCCCGCTTCTGGGCGGACTCGGCCACCTACGACGAGAGGATCGGCCGGCATCGCATCAGGGGCGTGGTCGGTCCCGACGAGTACCACGACGCCTACCCCGGCGCCACGGCGCCCGGCCTCGACGACAACGCGTACACCAACGTCACCGCCGCCTGGGTGCTCACCCGCACACTGGAGCTGCTGCACTCCCTCCCGGAGCCCCGCCTGCGCGAACTCGTCGAGCGCACCGGGCTCGACGGGGGCGAGCTCGAACAGTGGGAGGACGTCTCCCGCACCCTGCACATACCCTTCCACCGCGGCGTGATCAGCCAGTTCGAGGGCTACGGCGAACTCGCCGAGCTCCCCTGGGACGAGTACCGGCAGCGCTACGGCGACATCCGCCGACTGGACCGGATCCTGGAGGCGGAGGGCGACACCGTCAACCGCTACCAGGCGTCCAAGCAGGCCGACGTCCTGATGCTCGGCTACCTGTTCTCACCAACCGAACTGCGGGGCCTGTTCGACCGGTTGGGGCTGCGCCTGGACGACGAGACCTGGCACCGCACCGTCGACTACTACCTGCACCGCACCAGCCACGGCTCCACCCTCAGCGGCCTGGTGCACGGCTGGGTCCTGGCCCGCGCCCGGCGTGCCGAGGCGTGGCAGTTCTGCCAGGAGGCCCTCCAGGGCGACATCGCCGACGTCCAGGGCGGAACCACCGGCGAAGGCATCCACCTGGGCGCCATGGCCGGCACCCTGGACCTCGTCCAGCGCGGACTGACCGGCCTGGAGACCCGCGACGGCGCCCTCTGGCTCGACCCGGTGCCGCTGCCGGAGCTGTCCTCCTACGGCTTCTCCCTGCGCTACCAGGGGAACTGGGGCGTGCGGCTGCGCCTGGAACGAGGCAAGCTGGAGATCGCCGTGCCCTCGTCGGACGCGTCCGCGATCGACGTACGGCTGCCGGACCGAGCGGTCGTCGTCGAACCCGGGGAGACGGCCCGGCTGGAACTGCGCGACTGACGCCCGCCCCGGGGACGCCGACGCGGACGACCGCCTCGACGCGACCGGCACCGGCCGAGGCCGGCCCACGGCGAGCGGCCGGAGCCGCAACGGCATCGGCCCGAGGCCGGACGGGGAGGGCCCCGGGGCCGTACGGCCCTGTGCGGGAAGCCGTCGGCGGAGTGAGGCTGGGAGGAGGACGAGACGACGGCGGCCGGCCGAGGCCCGCCGGACCGCGGGCCCGGCCGCGCGGCGCCGCCCTCGCCCCGACCTACGAGGACCGGCGGTCCCGGCATGGGGAAACCGCAGGCAGCCCACGGAACTCGCCCGGAAAGGGGAGTGCGATGAACGGCCCGGTTGTGGTGGGGGTGGACGGCTCGCCGTCGAGCATGGCGGCCGTGGAGACCGCGGCACGCGAGGCCGGGTTGCGGGGGGTGGGGCTCCGGCTGGTGCACGCCTTCGGATGGCCGGCCGCGCACGTCCCGCCGGGTCGGCCCTGGGAGCCGAGCGGTGCCGGGCTGCGCGAACTCGTCGACGGCACCCTCGCCAAGGCCGAACGGCGCGCCCACCAGGCCGCGCCCGGCACCGAGGTGATGCGCGAGATCGTCGTCGGCGAACCGGTGATGGTGCTGGAGATCGAGTCGCGCACCGCGTCCCTGGCGGTGGTCGGCAGCCGGGGTCTGAGCCGGTTCGGCAGCCTGCTGCTCGGCTCCACCGCCGGTCATCTGGCCGCCCACGCCGGCTGCCCGGTGCTGGTGGTGCGGGGCCGGACGAACCCGCACGGGCCCGTCCTGCTCGCCGTCGACGGATCACCCGCCGCCCGCGGAGCCGTCGAGTTCGCCTTCGCCCATGCCTCCCTGCACGGCACCGACCTGATCGCGCTGCACGCCTGGAGCCCGCGCACCGAACGCGCCTACGACGGCCCCGGCGACCCGCCCTTCGTGACGTACGACGAGGACCGGCTGCGGGACGAGGAGCAGCGGGTGCTGGCCGAGGCGCTCGGCGGGCTGGGGGAGAAGTACCCGGACGTCACCGTGCACCGCGAGCTGGTCCGGGGCCGGGTCCGGCACTCGCTCATCGAGACGAGCTCCGACGCCGGGCTCGTCGTGGTCGGCGCGCGCGGCCACGGCGGTTTCACCGGGCTGCTGCTGGGTTCGGTCAGCCAGGCCCTGCTGCACCACGCGCACTGCCCGGTCGCCGTCGTCCGCACGGGCGAGGAGTGACGTGCGGGGCGTCCCGGCCCTGCCCGCAGTCAGCGCGCCGGGCGCTCACCCGTGGCTTCCGGCCGTTCCGGACGGGTGGCGAGGACCGCGGCAAGGCCGGTGAGGCCGTCGCCGAGCAGTGCGAGGACCTCCCCGCTCACGTGCCGCCGCCGGATCATGGCACCGAGGCGCCCGGCCCGTCCAGGTCGAAGTCCACGTCCACGACGCCCTCCACGGCCCGCACCAGACGCGCGGCCACCGGCACCAGCGCGGTGTCCCCGATCAGGCCGCCCAGCCGGACGACGCCGTCGCGGACCTCGACCCGCACCGTCGGCCCCGGTGCCGGGAAGAGGCGGGCCACGACCTCCCGCCGGACCTCTTCCGCGATCTCCTCGTCGCCACGCAGGAACACCTTGAGCAGGTCGGCCCGGCTGACGATGCCCTCCAGCCGGCCCTGCGCGTCCACGACCGGCAGACGCTTGACCCTGGTCCGGGCCATGGTGCGGGCGGCCTGCGCGAGCGTCGCGTCGGGCAGGACGGTCAGGGCGGGTCGCGTCATCAGCTCGTCCGCGGTCACCGAACCGGCCTTCTCCAGGTCGGACAGCCGCCGCAGCTGCGTGTACCGGTCGGGATCACTGTCGCGGAACTCCTCCTTGGGCAGCAGATCGGCCTCGGACACGATCCCGAGGACCCGTCCCGCGCCGTCCACCACCGGCAGGGCGCTGACCCCGCGGTCCTGAAGCGTCCGCACGATGTCCTTGAACGCCACGTCCCGTCCTACGGCGGCGACGTCACGGGTCATCACGTCACGCACGAGGTGCGGGGACCCGGGCATGATGACTCCTTCATCTCTCGGCGGACTCGTTCGCGGGGCGACCGTGTCCTCAGCGCGGGCCCCCACTGCCGTACGGGCCGTACAGGTCCAGCAGCCGGCCACGGGCCGCCTGCAGGCGGTGGGCCACGACCTCGCCGACCCACCGGGCGATGCTGCGGCCGAAGTCCGGGTCCGCCTGGCACATCGAGCGCACCGTCGTCGCGTCGAACTCGTACGTCCGCAGCGGCGAGGCCGCCTCGGCGCCCAGGTGCCAGGTGTACGGCGGATACAGCCAGGACCAGCCCAGGAGTTCGTTGTGCCCCAGGGACTCGATGACGGCCGGCCGGCGGCCGGGCACGCGCATGTCGAGTTCGACCGTGCCGGTCCGGATGATCCAGAACCGGTCGGCGTGACCGCCTTCGTCGAAGAGCCGCGCGCCCTGCGGGAACGACACCTCACGGGCGATCCGCAGCAGCCGGTCCCGGTGCTCCACGGGCAGCGCCCGGGGCATGCTGGCAGTTACCGGTGCGTTCATGGCGTGCCTCCAGGTCGGGCGTGGGGAGCTACCACCTCCAGCGTGTACACCCGCCGCGGGCGTGGCCATGGGCCATCCGGCCCCAGGGACGGGCCGACCGGCGGGCCGCGGATGCCCTTCGGGCCCTGCGGCGGCCCACCGCCCGCCGTCCGATGATGAGAACGGGGACACTCGCGGAGAGGGGCGAAGCCATGCGCATCGTCGTCGCACTGGGGGACAACGCCCTGCTGCGCCGCGGCGAGCGCCCCGACGCGGACGTGCAGCGCACGAACATCGTCCGCGTCGCCACCGCGACCGCCGCCCTCGCCCATGAACACGAACTCGTGATCACCCACGGCAACGAACCCCAGCTCGGTCTCCTCGCCGCGCAGAGCACCGCCGACGCCGCCCTCAGCGCTCCCTACCCGCTGGATCTGCTCGGCGCCCAGACCCAGGGCATGATCGGCAGCCTCCTGGAGCGCACCCTGCGGGGCGTGCTGCCCGGGCGCAGGGTCGTCACGCTGCTCACGCACACCCGGGTACGGCCCGACGATCCCGCCTTCGCGCATCCCTCCGCGTTCGTCGGACCCCTCTACCCGCAGCGGGCGGCCCGGTTCCTGGCGGCGAAGTACGGCTGGCTCATGGCGCAGGACCGGCACGGCTGGCGGCGCCTGGTCCCCGCACCCGACGCCGAGCGGATCCTGGAGGCCGACATCGTCCGCGTCCTGCTCGACGCGGGGACCGTGGTCGTCTGCGCGGGAGGCGGAGGCGTTCCCGTCGTCCGCGATCGGGCCACCGGTGCGCTGCACGGCGTCGACGCGGTCGTCGACAAGGACCTCGCGGCCGCCCGGCTGGCCGAGGAAGTGAAGGCCGACTTCCTGCTGGTGCTCACCGACGTCCCCAACGTGTACGCCGCCTACGGCACCCCCGACCAGCGGCCGGTCCTGGACGCCACGCCCGCGGAACTGCGTGACGCCCACTGTGCCGAGGGGTCGATGGGTCCCAAGGCCGAAGCCGCCGCCCGCTTCGTCGAGAACACCGGCCAGCTGGCCGGCATCGGGGCGCTGGACGCGGCGTACGAGATCGTGCACGGCCGCTCCGGAACCCTCGTGCAGCCCGACCTCCCGGCGACCGACGTCAGTTGACGCGCCGTCTCCGGTAGCGGCGCCGCATCCGGAAAGGACAGGCACCGACTGGGGCCTCCGAAGCGGAAGTTCGGCCCCCGGCCCCCCCCGCCTTCCCGGCGGCGGCATGTCCGCACCCGCGTTCGGCCCGGTGCGCCACCGGGTCCGGCAGCGGCCCGACCGGTGGCGGCTCGTCGGCCGAGGGCTCGCTGAGCGCCACCCCTGGCCGCGCGGACCGCGAGGGGCCGTGGGGCCGGTCGGTCCCGGCCGGGGACCAACGGCCCCTGCAAACACGGCCCGCCGGATCCGACGCTTGAAGCAGACCCCCTGAGGAGGAAGAACCATGGTCCGCACTGTTGTGGCAGGTCTCGACGGCTCCGCGGAGAGCCGGGCCGCCGTCGAGTGGGCGGCTCGCGAGGCGAACCTGCGCCATCTGCCGTTGAAGATCGTCCACGTCTGGGAGCCCGTACCGGAACCGATGGCCCAGGCCCCCCTGCTCGGCGCGGAGACCCAGCAGCACTGGAGCGAGCGCATTCCACGTGAGGCCGCCGAGGGGATCCGGCTGCGTCACCCCGGTGTCGAGGTGACCACCGAGCAGGTGACCGGTGGGACCGGCGACACCCTGGTCAAGGCCGCCGCGGACGCGGAGCTGCTGGTCCTCGGCTCGCGTGGCCTCAGCGGCTTCGGCGGGTTCATGGTCGGTTCGGTGGGCCTGTCCGTGGTGGCCCACTCCGAGCGGCCGGTCGTCCTGGTCCGCGCCGGCGAGCAGGCCGCCGACGAGCACGAGCCGGATCCCACGGGCATCCCGTCCGCCGCCACGCCCTACCGGCCCGTCGTCCTCGGCCTCGACGCCGCAGCTCCCGACGACACCGTCATGGAGTTCGCCTTCGAGGAGGCCGCCCGACGCGGGACCGGCCTGCGGGCGATCCACGGCTGGAACCTGCCGCCGTACTACGTCTACGGCCTCGCGGTCGACAGCCGCTTCCACGACGAGATCGCCCGGCAGCAGGCCGCGCTTCTCGCGGAAGCCCTGCGGCCCTGGCGGAAGAAGTACCCGGACGTCGAGGTCACCGAGGAGACCCCGTCCGGCAGCCCGGGCATCCGGTTGGTGGACGCCGCCAAGGAAGCATCCCTGGTCGTCGTCGGCCGCCGTATCCGCCGCAGCCCCTTCGGCACCCACATCGGCCCCGTCACCCACGCCGTCCTGCACCACGCCACCGCCCCCGTAGCGGTCGTCGCCCACAACTGATCGCCTGGCTTCGAGGAGTTGACCCATGAAGGCAGCGGTCGTACGAGCCTTCGGCGAGCCCCTGGTCATCGAGGAGCGCCCCGACCCGGAACCCGGCCCCGGCCAGGCCCGCATCCGGGTCGAGGCCTCCGGGCTGTGCCACACCGGCATCCACGCCGCCCGCGGAGACCGGCCCGTCAGGCCGAACCCGCCGTTCGTGCCCGGCCACGAGGGCGTCGGCCTCGCGGAGGTCTTTCAGCGGCACGCGGCCGGCCGCACCAGCGTCATCAGCGAGGTCCGCCCGCTGACCTGCGTCAACGAGGCCGTCGAGGACGTGCTGCGCGACCGGGTCGAGGCCCGGATCGTCTTCGATCTCGGTGCCGGGCGGTGACGGCCATGGACATGCCTCTGGTCGTCGGCGTCGACGGTTCCGAGCCGAGTCTGCGGGCCGCGGACTGGGCCTCGGACGAGGCCGCGTTGCGCGGGGTACCGCTGCGCGTGGTGTACGCCTGCCGCCGGGAGCACCCTCAAGCTCTCGGCTTCGCCCGGACCGGCGAGCAGGTCACGGGCTGGGACGTCGTCGCGGGCGCGGTCCGCCGGGCCCAGGACCGGCACCCGGACCTGAAGGTGACCGCCGACGTGGTGTTCGAGGAGCCCGCATACGCCCTGGTGCGCGAGAGCCGGGCCGCCTGCGCGCTCGTCGTCGGCAACCGCGGGCGCAGCGGCATCGCCGCCGCGCTGCTGGGCTCCGTCAGCCGGACTCTCGCCGCGCACGCCGACTGCCCGGTCGTCGTACTGCGCGGCAGCCACGACAACCAGGCCACGCCTGCGGTGCGCGGCCGGATCGTCGTGGGGGTCGGTGAGGACGCCGCGGGCTCGGCCGCCGTCCGGTTCGCCCGCGAGGAGGCGCGGCGCCGAGGTGTCGCCCTGGAGGCCGTACGGGCCTGGCGCCGCCCGGCGCACGAGATGACCGACCACCCGCTGCCGGCCGACGACCCGGCCCGACCGCAGGAGCGGTACGCCGACGAGACCCTCACCGAGGCGCTTCGCGACACCCCGCCCGGCGTGGAGGTGCACCGCCGTACCGTCGAGGCTCCCGCCCGCCGCGCGCTGGTGGACGCCTCGCACGGCGCCGACCTCCTGATCGTCGGATCGAGGCGCCGCACCGGACGTCCCGGGCCGCAACTCGGCCGGATCGCGCACGCGGCCCTGCTCCACTCCGCCTGCCCGGTCGCCGTCGTCCCGCATCCGGGGTGAGGGCCGTGGCCGGTTCACAGGGTCGCCGCGTGGTCCCGGACGTAGGTCTGCAGATCACGCGGCGTCCGCCGGTAACCGGTCGGTTCCGGCCGTTCCGGCAGCTCCAGCACCGGCGGGAGCACATCCTCGTACGGCACGGACTCCAGCAGGTGGGCGATCATGTTCAGCCGGGCCCGGCGCTTGTCGTCGCTCTCGACGACGAACCAGGGTGCCTCGGGGACGTCGGTGTGCACCATCATCTCGTCCTTGGCCCGGGAGTACTCCTCCCACCGGGTGATCGACTCCAGGTCCATCGCGGACAGTTTCCAGCGCCGCAAGGGGTCCTCCAGGCGGCGGCGGAAGCGCTCCTGCTGCTCCTCGTCGCTCACCGAGAACCAGTACTTGCGCAAGAGGATCCCGTCCTCCACCAGCATCCGCTCGAAAATCGGGCATTGGCGCATGAAGAGCTGGTACTCCTCCCTGGTGCAGAAGCCCATCACGTGCTCGACACCGGCCCGGTTGTACCAGCTGCGGTCGAACAGCACGATCTCCCCGGCGGCCGGCAGATGCTGGATGTACCGCTGGAAGTACCACTGGGTGCGCTCGCGCTCGGTCGGCTTCGGCAGGGCCGCGATACGCGCCACGCGCGGGTTGAGGTGCTCGGTGACCCGTTTGATGGTGCCGCCCTTGCCCGCCGCGTCCCGCCCCTCGAAGATGACGACAAGGCGGGCACCCTCGGTACGCACCCACTCCTGCAGCTTCGCCAACTCGCTCTGCAGACGGAGCAGTTCCTTCTCGTACACCTTGCGCGGCAGCTTCTCCGCCTGTTTGCCGGCCATGCCGCCTCCCACCGCCCGTCGACCCCGTCGACGACCCACTCGACGACTTCCGGAGTCACCGATGCCCGAGTTCGAACACCAGGACAGCACCGTACTGACCGACGACGAGCTGCGCACCCTGGACGCCCACTGGCGGGCCGCGAACTATCTGGCTGCCGGTCAGATCTACCTCCTGGCCAACCCGCTGCTGCGCGAACCGCTCAAGGCGGAGCACATCAAGCCGAGGCTGCTCGGCCACTGGGGCACCTCGCCCGGCCTGAACCTCGTGTACACGCACCTCAACCGGGTGATCAGGGCCCGCGACCTGAACGCGCTGTGCGTGTGGGGACCGGGCCACGGCGGCCCGTCCGTGCTCGCCAACTCCTGGCTGGAGGGGTCGTACAGCGAGACGTACCCGGACGTCGGGCGGGATGCGAGCGGCATGGGACGGCTCTTCAGGCAGTTCTCCTTCCCCGGCGGCGTGCCGAGCCATGTGGCGCCGGAGACGCCGGGCTCCATCCATGAGGGCGGTGAGCTCGGGTACGCGCTGTCGCACGCGTACGGCGCCGCCTTCGACAACCCGGACCTGGTGGTCGCCTGTGTGATCGGCGACGGCGAGGCGGAGACCGGGCCGCTGGCCGCGTCCTGGCACTCCGACAAGTTCCTCGACCCGGTGCACGACGGTGCCGTCCTGCCGATCCTGCACCTCAACGGCTACAAGATCGCCAACCCGACCGTGCTGTCCCGCCTGCCCGAGGAAGAACTCGACGCCCTGCTGCGCGGCTACGGCCACGAACCGATCCATGTCACCGGCGACGACCCGGCCACCGTCCACCGGGCCATGGCACGGGCCCTCGACGACGCGCTCGACCGCATCGCCCTGCTCCAGCGCACGGCCCGCGAGGAGGGCGTCGGGGAGCGGTCGCACTGGCCCGTCATCGTCCTGCGCACCCCGAAGGGCTGGACCGGCCCCGCCGAGGTCGACGGTGTCCCCGTGGAGGGCACCTGGCGTGCCCACCAGGTCCCGCTGGCCGGTGTCCGGGAGAACCGGGACCACCTGCGGCAGCTGGAGGCGTGGCTGCGCTCGTACCGTCCCGAGGAACTGTTCGACGCCGACGGCAGGCCCGTCGCGGACGTCCTCGCCTGTGTCCCCGAGGGCACACGACGGCTCGGCGCCACCCCGCACGCCAACGGCGGCCTCCTGCTGCGCGAGCTGCCGCTGCCGTCCCTCGACCGCTTCGCGGTGCCGGTCGACAAGCCCGGCACGACCCTGCACGAGCCGACCCGGGTCCTCGGCGACTACCTCGAACAGGTCATGGCGGACACCGCGGCCCGCCGCGACTTCCGCCTCGTCGGCCCCGACGAGACCGCCTCCAACCGCCTGCAGGCCGTGTTCGGCGCCAGCGGCAAGGCGTGGCAGGCGCGGACCCTCCCGGTCGACGAGCACCTCGACCGGCACGGCCGGGTCCTGGAGATCCTCTCCGAGCACACCTGCCAGGGCTGGCTGGAGGGCTATCTCCTCACCGGCAGGCACGGGCTGTTCTCCTGCTACGAGGCGTTCGTGCACATCGTCGACTCGATGGTCAACCAGCACATCAAGTGGCTGAAGACCTCCCGCGAGCTGCCCTGGCGGGCCCCCGTCGCCTCCCTCAACTACCTGCTCACCTCGCACGTGTGGCGCCAGGACCACAACGGCTTCTCCCACCAGGACCCCGGCTTCGTCGACCACGTCCTCAACAAGAGCCCCGAGGTCGTCCGCGTCTACCTGCCGCCGGACGCCAACACCTTGCTGTCGGTCGCCGACCACGCGCTGCGCAGCCGGGACTACGTCAACGTCGTCGTGGCGGGGAAGCAGCCCTGCTTCGACTGGCTGTCCATGGAGCAGGCCGTCGCGCACTGCGCGCGCGGTGCCGGGATCTGGGACTGGGCCGGCTCGGAGAACGGCGGCGAACCGGACGTGGTCCTCGCCTGCGCCGGTGACGTCCCCACCCAGGAAGTCCTGGCCGCCGCCCAGCTGCTGCGCCGCCTCCTGCCCGACCTCGCCGTACGCGTGGTCAACGTCGTCGACATGACCCGGTTGATGCCGCGTGAGGAACACCCGCACGGCATGACCGACTTCGAGTACGACGGCCTGTTCACCACCGACAAGCCGGTGATCTTCGCCTATCACGGCTATCCGTGGCTGATCCACCGGCTCGCCTACCGGCGCACCGGCCACCCGAACCTGCACGTGCGCGGCTACAAGGAGTCGGGTACCACGACCACGCCGTTCGACATGGTCGTCCGCAACGACCTGGACCGCTACCGCCTGGTCATGGACGTCATCGACCGCGTTCCCGGCCTCGCGGTGCGCGCGGCGGCCGCCCGGCAGGAGATGGCCGACGCCCGCACCCGGCACCACGCGTGGATCAGGGAGCACGGCACGGATCTGCCGGAGGTCGCGGAGTGGACGTTCGCGCTCCGCTAGGTCGTGTCCGCAAAGTCCCGCCTGCCCCGCGACGCCTGGCACGCCGAGAGCACGCACCATACGCCGCGGGGCCCGCCCTCCGGGCGGACGACGGGACTTTGCGGACACGACCTAGGAGACGGTGCTTGCGAGCCGCGTCTCGCGCCGCGGATTCCTCGCCGCGAGCCGCGGCTCCGCCGGGACGGCCGCCGGCGGGCCCGCACCGAGATCTCCCTCGCGGGCACCCACGGACCGCATCCACCGGGACGTCGGCACCGTCCTGTCGACACCTCGCCCCGCCGCCCCCGTCGGGGGCATCACGCCCCGGGCACGACATGACGGGCCCGCGCCGGAGCGCGGGCCCGTCGAACCTCCCCGGCGCGGATCACGGCAGGCCCCGTGCCGACGCCGGGAGGCGTACGGTCACGTACGGTCGCTCTTCGGCTTGCCGCGCTGGTCCGGCGTGCCGTGCGGCGGCGGACCGGACGGCTGGGGCGACGTGGCGGGGGAGACCGGGGAGCCGGCGTGGCGCGTGCTCTGCTCCGGACGCAGGGCACCGGGGTCGCCGGACGTGGGCTCGGCACCGGACCTCAGCTGCTCCAGCCGGGCGGACAGCAGCTCGGTCACCGGCAGCCGGTCCGCGTGCGACCGCTCGTAGGCCAGCAGTTCCTCCACCTCACCGGTGTCCAGCGACCGCACGCGGCTCTCCAGTCCGCCGATCGGCAGGTGGTCGTAGTCGGGCAGTGGCAGCGTGCTGCGCGCGTGGTCGGCCATGGTTCTCACTTCCCTGTGTGACGACGGCCTCGGACAGGGCCGGACGGTGCGGGACGGCGCGGGGCGGCGGACGACGGACCGGTCCGCCGGCCGGGCGCCGGGTGTCAGCCCGGGCCCCCGCTGCCGAACGACCCGCTGCTTCCCTCGTCCCAGCGCCGCCGCTCCTTCGACTCGCTGGGGCGCGAGGGGACATTGCCGTGGGCGGGCATCTCGTGCGCGGTCAGCCGGTGGTCGCTTCTGGGCATCTCGTTCGGTTCGCGGTTCTCCCGGATCTCGTGGACCGGGCCCTCCGCGGGCAGACGGGGCTGCTCCTCAGGGCGTGGCGGCGCCGGCTCCCGGCGCCTGATGCGGGCGCCGAGCGCGAAGGCGCCGATGAGCAGCGCCACGACGACCAGACCGGCGACGATCAGTCCGATGCCGAGCGCACCTTCCGCGGCGATGTTCATCGATGCGATGTTCATGGCCCCGCGAGTACCCCCGGCGTCCCGGGTGAACCCGCTCACCTTGATCGTGCCGCGCGGGTCCTGGAACGGTTCGCCCCCCGGATCGCGTCGATCAGTTCCGCCTTCGACATCCGGGAGCGGCCGTCGATACCGAGGTCACGGGCCAGGTCGTAGAGGTGCTGCTTGGAGGCCTTCTCGTCGACGCCCTCGCCGCTGCGGCCGCCCCGCCCGCGGGGCCGGGCCGACCGCGGGTCCGAGGGCCCCTTGCGACCGCCCTCCTTGCGCTGCCAGTGGTCGCCGACCTTCTCGTACGTGTGCTTCAGCGCGCCGAACGCCACCCGGTGGGCCCTTTCCCCCTCACCGTAGGTCTCGACGGCCGAGTCGTGCGCCTTGATCCAGGTCCGCTGGGCGTCCTCTGGGGAGCGCTCCAGGGTTGACGGCAGTTCCTGTCGTCCGGGCATGTCGCCCACCTCCCCTCCGTCGTGGTCGGACCGGCCGTCCGAGTGCCCGGCGCGGTGGGCCGGAAAACCGGCCCGAGCCCTTGCGGGCACCGGGTTTGGCGGCACCCGGACCGGCTACCCGACGGATGTGACATCGACAACGTCCCAGCAGCAGCTCGTCCAGTTCCTGGAGGACCGCTTCACCTGCGCGCAGGCGTGCACCGACTGCGCCCGGGCCTGCGCCCTGCGCGCCAGCCTGGTGGATCCGGACGGAACCGAGGAGCAGGAAAAGGTGCGGCGCAAGGGCATCCTGTGCGCCGAGGTGTGCGATGCGACCTGCCGTGTGCTCGCCGAGCAGAACCAGCTGGACGAGGCCGCGCTCCGCGCCCAGCTGGAGTGGACCCGGGCGGTGTGCCTGGAGTGCGCCCACGCCTTCGACCGGTACCCGGGTGCCGAGGACGCGGCGCAGGCCTGCCGGGACTGCGCGCAGGCCTGTACGGAGTTCATGGGCACGCTCGCCTGAGGGCCCTGCGCCACCGGCCCGCGAGGGCGGCCGCACGCCGGTTCCGGCATCGCCATTCCCAATTTCTGAAACACGTTCTACGGTGTGCGCCGTCAGGACCGCCCTTGGGGAGCCTGGAGGCGCCGTGCACCTCGAATACACGCCCGAGCAGCAGCGGCTGCGCAGCGAACTGCGCGCCTACTTCGCGGGACTCGCACCGCACCCCGACCGCACTCCGCCCCAGGACCGGAAGGGCACGGCAGGCACCCCCGTCGCCGACCCGGGCGCCCAGAAGCGCCACTACCGGGCGACGATCCGCCGGCTCGGCGCGGACGGCTGGCTCGGGGTGGGCTGGCCCGAGGAGTACGGCGGACGCGGCCTGACCGCGATGGAACAGTTCATCTTCTTCGACGAGGCGGCCCAGGCCGGCGTACCGCTGCCCCTGATGGCGCTCAACACCGTCGGACCGACGATCATGCAGTACGGCACGGACGAGCAGAAGACGTACTTCCTGCCGAAGATCCTCTCCGGCGAGATCGACTTCGCGATCGGCTACAGCGAGCCCGACGCCGGAACCGACCTGGCCGCCCTGCGGACACGTGCCGTACGCGACGGCGACGAGTACGTCGTCAACGGCCAGAAGATCTGGACGACCAACGGCGACACCGCCGACTGGGTGTGGCTGGCCACGCGCACGGACCCCGCGGCCCCGCCGCACAAGGGCATCACCATGCTCCTCGTCCCCACCACCGACCCGGGCTACTCCTGCACCCTTATCAACACCCTCGCCTCGCACGACACCACGGCCAGCTACTACGAGAACGTCCGCGTCCCAGTCTCCCGCCGCGTCGGCGAGGAGAACCAGGGCTGGCGCCTGATCACCAACCAGCTCAACCACGAGCGTGTCACCCTCGCCGCCCACGGCACCATGGCCATCCGCGCCCTGCACGACGTCCAGCGCTGGGCCATGGAGACCAAGCTCGCCGACGGCCGCCGGGTGATCGACCTGCCCTGGGTGCGCCGCCGCCTCGCGCAGACGCACACCAGGCTCGACGCCCTCAAGCTCCTCAACCGGCGGATGGTCGGTGCCGTCCAGGACGGCACCCTCACCCCGCAGGACGCCTCCGCGGTCAAGGTCTACGGCTCCGAGGCGCGCCGCGACGCGTACGCGTGGCTGATGGAGGTCGTCGCGGCACCGGGGGCGCTGAAGGAGGGCTCGGCGGGGGCGGTGCTGCGCGGCGAACTGGAACGCGGCTACCGCTCGGCCGTCATCTTCACCTTCGGCGGCGGCAACAACGAGATCCAGCGGGAGATCATCTCGTGGATCGGCCTGGGGATGCCGCGGGTCCGGCGTTAGCCCGCGTGTGACGATGACTTCGAGTTGACACAGAAGAGGGGTAGCCGGCACCAAGATCACGGGTTTTCGCAGAAGTGCCGGCGCATCACCTCGATGCAGGTGGCTCGGGCCGCGTTCGATCGGTCCCGGGGATATGGGATCCGAGGTTCATGCCGCCGTCGGTGGTGATCGGTGGCTGCTGCCAGGCGAGGCTCATCCGAAGCTCTGCCGACCGTCTGAGTGATGCCTGGCGAGCCAATTCGGCGGAGCGGAAGAGTGCTCCCACGGCGATGGGGACAGCGGAGCCGGCCCTGCGGTGCGTGGGCGCCTCAACCGGGGCCGCCCAGCATGATCTTCCGCACCTGGGTCGCGACCTGCAGGTTGAGGCGGTCCTCCACATTCGTGAGGTCATGGCCGCTGATCTCGCGGATGCGCTGGAGCCGGTAGCGAAGCGTGCTGCGGTGGATCGTGAGGGATTCGGCGGTCTCGGCGTAGTTGCCGCCGCACTCGAAGTACCGGGACAGAGTCTCCACGAGCGCCGCACGGTGCCGGCCGTCGTAGTCGACGAGCCGTCCCAGCCATTCCCGAACGAACCCCTCCAGCTCCTGGTAGTCGTTCCCAGGTCCCAGGATGCGGTAGAGGCCCAGATCGTCGAAGAACGTCGTGCCGTATCGGCTTCGAGACCGGCGGCGTACCTCCAGGGCACGCAGTGCTTCCTGGTATCGGCCGGGAATACCGTCCGGGGTGTCGCAGCGGGAACTCACTCCGATCGTCCCGTCCGGTGTGCCGGTCTCCCGGGCGAGCCTCTCGTACAGGGCGTGATCGTCGGGTCTGCCCTCGGCGACCAGGACCACGTGGTCGGAACGCCGAGTCACCAGCGACGGCATTCCCACGGCCGAAGCCGCCCGGCCCACGGTCCCCGCGAAGGCGTCGTCAGAGGCCCGGCTCCTCCAGTGCACGACGACCACGTACTGGATGCGGTGCAGGTCGTGTCCGAACGCCTCGGACCGGGCGTAGGCGCTCGCCTCGTCCGTGCCCCCCAGAAGATCGTCGACCAGTTCGCGGTGCAGTCGCAGCTCCACCTCCGCCAGATGGCGCAGATGCGACAGTTCCAGGGCGAGTGACGTGGCGGCGTGCTCCAGAGCGAACACGGTGTGCTCGTCGGCGTCGTCCCTGGGATCGACCAGGGCCAGCACTGCGAGGACCTCACCGCGTGGGCGTATCACGGAGATGAGCCGGTCCTTGATCCGCACGGGTCCGCCTCTTCGGGCGACCTCCTGGAGCATCTCTTCATGGCGTGCGGGGTCCGGATCCGGATAGGGGTCGGGCCTGCCGGGACCGGTCCAGGACCGCAGTCGGCCGAAGCGGTCCTCCACCAGCACCGGAAATCCGGTGAGCTCATGCAGTGCGCCGGTGATGGCCGCCTCGCCGCCGCCCGCGACCTCGGCGAGCGCGTCGTGCACGGCCCGCTGATATCCCGCCTCGACCACGAAGGAGATCAGTCGCTGCTGGAGGGCTGCTCGTTCTCGTCGCAGTCGGTGCAGCTCCAGCGCGTCTTCCTGCTGGCGGTGGTCCGCGACGGCGACCGACAGGGCCGCGGCGGTGAGGCGTACCAGCACGGCGAGCAGAAGGTGCTGGGCACGGGTGGGTCGGAAGCGAGACGTCACAACGAGGTAGCCGTGCAGTCCACCGGGTCCGTGCAGAGCCAGTGCCCGGCCCCGTGACCGGCCGGGAACGGCCACGGGGCCGTCCCGCCCCGTCAGCTCTCGCACCGTCCGGTCGACGGCTGACGCAGGGTCCGGCCTGCCCTGCGGTCTGGGGACCAGCCGGCCGTGCACCCTTAGGTATCCGGTCTCGGCTCTGTACGGGCCGACCGCCGACACGTGGTCCATGGCCAGGCGCAGGATCTCGCCTTCGTCCCGGGTGTCGAACAGGGCGCGGAAGACTGCCAGCAGTTCGTGGGGAAGCCGGGTCGGCCGGGCTGGGAAGGTGTGGGCGGGCCCCTTTCCCCGAGGCCGTCGAATGCTGCCCGGACGGCTCCTGTGAGGGCTGCCTTCCTGGCCGGGACGGCTTCGGTGCATGTTCCGGGCCCAGCGGCCGACCATGGGATCACTCCCTTTCCCGAGCCCTCCGAGGGGTGGGCGGCCTTCGCGTACCCCGCTGCGACCGGCTCACCCCAGGTCTTCGGGATTTTCGCCTCGTGCTCGCGGGGGGACGGGCCGTGTCGTTCTTTGACCTGCCGGGCGCAGGCGTAGTGCTGCTCGGTTCGCCAGTCTGGGGAACGTGCCGGGGGCCGACGTGCGTACCCGGCAGGAAGGACTGGGCGATGACCGAGCAGCCTCGTAGGCCCGTTGCCACGTACGAGACGTACCAGGAAGCCGAACGCGCCGTCGACCACCTCTCGGACCAGGGGTTTCCCGTGGAGAGGGTGGCCATCATCGGCCAGGACGTCCGCCTCGTCGAGCAGGTCGTCGGACGTATGGACTACGGCCGGGCCGCCCTGCACGGTGCGGCGAGCGGTGCCCTTCCCGGTGCGCTGATCGGCTGGCTCTTCGGCTTGGTCGACTGGGTGGACCCGCTCGTCTCCGCCCTGCTCGTCGCCCTCTACGGCCTGATTTTCGGGGCGCTCGTGGGCGCGCTGTTCGGTTTGCTGCTGTACGCGCTGCAGGGCGGCCGCCGGGACTTCGCCTCGGTCCGCTCGATGGAACCCAGCCGGTACGACGTCGTCGTGGACGAAGCGGTCGCCGACGAGGCCGTACAGCTGCTCGTCGGGCTGCGGACCACCGGCGCCGGCGGACGTCCCGCCCATACATGAACGATCGGACCGCGGCCGCGGCGCATGCCGCCGCACCGGGAGGAGCTCCTCATGGCCAAGGCAGTGGGCATCGACCTGGGCACCACGAACTCGGTGATCGCCGTGTGGGAGGGCGGCGAGCCCTCCGTCGTGCCCAACACCGAGGGCAACCGTACGACACCGTCCGTGGTGGCCTTCACCGACACCGGGGAACGGCTGGTGGGCCAGCTGGCCCGGCGCCAGGCGATCCTCAATCCCAAGGGCACCATCTACTCGGCGAAGCGGTTCATCGGCCGGCACTTCGACGAGATCTCGGACGAGGCCAGGGCGGTGGCGTACGACGTCGTCGAGGGTCCGGGCGGCGTCGCCCGCTTCAAGGTGCGCGACAAGCTCCACGCGCCTGAGGAGATCAGCGCTCAGGTACTGCGCAAGCTCGCCGACGACGCGTCCAAGCAGCTCGGGGAGCGGGTCACGGAGGCGGTCATCACCGTGCCCGCCTACTTCAACGACGCCCAGCGCACCGCCACCAAGGACGCCGGGCGGATCGCGGGACTGGAGGTGCTGCGGATCATCAACGAGCCGACCGCGGCCGCCCTCGCGTACGGCATGGACAAGAAGCAGCACGAGACGGTGCTGGTCTTCGACCTCGGCGGCGGCACGTTCGATGTGAGCATCCTCGACGTGGGCGACGGCGTGGTGGAGGTGCGTTCCACGGCGGGCGACAGTCACCTGGGCGGTGACGACTTCGACCGGCGTCTGGTGGATCACCTCGCGGACGACTTCCAGAAGGAGAACGGCATCGATCTGCGCAAGGACCCGCAGGCCCTGCAACGCCTGTTCGAAGCGGCGGAGAAGGCCAAGACCGAGCTGAGCTCGGTGACGCAGACGCAGGTCAGCCTGCCGTTCATCACGGCCGATGCCTCGGGGCCCAAGCATCTGACCGACTCGGTCATGCGGTCCACGTTCGAGCAGATCACCAGCGATCTGGTGGAGCGGTGCCTGGGGCCGGTCCAGCAGGCCATGGCCGATGCCAAGGTCGGCGAGAGCGACATCGACGAGGTGATCCTGGTCGGGGGCTCCACCCGCATTCCCGCCGTCCAGGCGCTGGTGCGCCGGCTGACCGGCGGCAAGGAACCCAACATGAGCGTCAACCCCGACGAGGTCGTGGCCCTGGGCGCCGCGATCCAGGCCGGGGTGCTCAAGGGCGAGGTCAAGGACGTCCTGCTGCTCGACGTCACGCCCCTGTCGCTGGGTGTCGAGACACGGGGCGGCGTGATGACGAAGATCATCGAGCGGAACACCACCATCCCCGTGCGCCGCACCGAGACCTTCTCCACCGCCGAGGACAACCAGCCCGCCGTCGACATCGTCGTCCTCCAGGGCGAGCGCGAACGGGCCGCCGACAACCGGGTGCTCGGCCGCTTCCAGCTCACCGACATCCGCCCGGCGCCGCGCGGCGAACCGCAGATCGAGGTCACCTTCGACGTCGACGCCAACGGCATTCTCAACGTCAAGGCCCGAGACCGGGACACCGGCAAGGAACAGGGCATCACCATCACCGAGAGCTCCAACCTGGACCGCGGCGAGGTCGAACGCATGGTCCAGGAGGCCGAGCGCAACCAGGGCGAGGACCAGGCCCTGCGCGAGGCCGTCGACGCCCGCAACGCGCTCGACGCCGTCGCCTATCAGGTCGAAAGGCGCCTCGCCGAGTTGGGCGACGCCGCACCCGCGCACGAGAAGGCACGCGCCGAGATGCTGGTGTCGGACGCCCGGGCGGCGGTCAAGGAGGAGGCAGGCGTGGAGCGGGCGCGGCCCCTGACCTCCGAACTCCAGCAGGTGCTGTCGGGGCTGCTGGCGCATCAGGGCGGCGCCACCACGGGTGGTCCCGACCAGGACACCTCCGGGGACGGTGCAACCGGCGGCGGCCCGAGCGGCGGTGGCGGTGACGACGACGTCATCGATGCCGAGTTCGACAAGGACTGAGGAACCGCCATGCCGATCCACCCCAGGGAATCCGACCCGGCCGTGCCGGACCCGGCCGACCCGGCTCCGGAGGGCGCCGTACGCCCTCCCCGGCGGAATCTTCCCCGCTCGGGCCCGCCGACCGGGCCGGGGCCCGGCACGGACGAGGAACCCGGCCCCGACGCGGCCGGCGGCCCCGCCCCGTCCGAGGACGAGCACACGGCCGAGCTCAAGGAACTGGAGGACCGCTGGCGGCGCGCGCTCGCCGATCTCGACAATCTCCGCAAGCGCCACACCAGGGAACTGGAGCGGGAGCGGACGGCCGAGCGGTCCCGCACGGCCGCCGCCTTCCTGCCCGTCCTGGACAACCTCGAACTCGCCCTGACCCATGCCGGATCCGACCCCGGCGCGATCGTGGAGGGCGTCCGGGCGGTCCGCGATCAGGGGGTGAACGTCCTCGAACTGCTCGGTTACCCGCGGCACGCGGAGACCGGCGTCGCCTTCGACCCGGCCCGGCACGAGGTGGTCGGCGTCGTCCAGGACCCCGACGCCCCACCGGGCACGGTCGTCGACGTGCTCCGCCCGGGCTACGGGGACGGCGAACGCCAGCTCCGGCCCGCCGCCGTGACGGTCGCGAAGCGGGAGTGACCGGTCATGGCCCAGGACTTCTACGAGGTACTCGGCGTGTCACGGACCGCGAGCCAGGACGAGGTTCAGCAGGCGTATCGCAAACTCGCCCGCAAATACCACCCCGACGTCAACAAGGACCCGGGGGCGGAGGAACGCTTCAAGGACCTCAACGAGGCGTACAGCGTGCTGTCGGACCCCAAGACCCGGGCCCGCTACGACCGCTTCGGCGAGGACTTCCGCAAGATCCCCGAGGACTTCGACGAACGGGTCGCGGCCGGAGCCGGCAGCGGCTTCCGCGCCCGGAGGACCGCGGGCGCGGGCGGCCCCCGTGTCCGGTACACCGGCTTCGGCGACGACTTCGCAGCGGAGGGCGTCGACATCGAGGACCTGCTCGGCTCGCTCTTCGGAGCAGGCGCCGCCCCCGGCCGTGTACCGGGAGCCGACCAGGAGGCCGAGCTGCCGCTCACCGTCGAGGAGGCCTACAGGGGCGGCCGCCGCACCGTCACGCTCGCCGGTCCCACCGGACAGCCGCGGCGGTACGAGGTCGACGTACCGCCCGGCGTCGTCGATGGGCAGCGCATCCGGCTCGCGGGCGAGGGCGGCCGGGGAAGTGGTGACGCGCCTGCGGGCGATCTGTACCTGCGGGTGCGCATCCAGCCCGACCCCCGGTTCCGGCTGGACGGCCGCGACGTCCACGTACAGGTCCCCGTCACCCCCTGGGAGGCGGCCCTGGGTGCGACCGTGCCAGTGCCCACCCCCGGCGGCGGCACGGCCAAGGTCACGGTGCCCGCGGGCTCCTCCAGCGGTCGGCGGCTGCGGCTGCGCGGCGAGGGCATGCCGAACCGGCGCGGTGCCCACGGCAACCTCTACGTCGAACTCCGCGTCATGGTGCCGCCCAAGCTCAGCGACCGGGAGCGCGAGCTGTTCGAGGAGCTCGCCGCCACCTCTTCGTACGACCCCAGGAGGACGCGATGAGCGACCGACCCTCATGGGCGGCGACCGGTGCGCGGCCCGCCCGCACCGACGCGGGCGGGCGTCCCGTACCGACGAGCGCCACCTCCACGGCCGTGCGCTACGCGCTCGTCCCCGTGCCCAGGCTTTCCCTGGACACCGTGGCCCGCCGCGCGGGCCTCCACCCCGACCTGGTCCGCCGGTTCGTCGCCCTCGGCCTGGTCGACGCCGAACGCGACGCCGCGGGGCACCTGGTGTTCGACCCCGCGGCCCCAGGGGTCCTCGCCCGCGTCCAGCGGCTGCGCTCGGGTCTGTGTCTCAACTACGCATCCATCGGTCTGGTGCTCGATCTGCTGGACCGCATCAGCCTGCTCGAAGCCGCACTGCGCCGCGCCGGTACGAGGAGTGACATACCGCCATGGACATGAACCGTCTCACCCAGAAGTCACAGGAAGCCCTCCAGGAGGCGCAGACCGCCGCCGTCCGCATGGGCCAGACCGAGGTCGACGGTGAGCATCTGCTGCTCGCGCTCCTCGACCAGGAGGACGGCCTGATCCCGCGGCTGCTGCAACAGGCGGGCAGGGAGCCCGAGGAACTCCGTGCGGCTGTGCGTGAGGAGCTTTCCCGCCGGCCCAAGGTGACCGGCCCGGGTGCGGCGCCGGGGCAAGTGTTCGTCACCCAGCGTCTGTCCCGGCTGCTGGACGCGGCCGAGCGGGAGGCCAAACGCCTCAAGGACGAGTACGTGTCCGTGGAGCACCTCCTGCTCGCCCTGGCCGAGGAGGGCTCGGCGACCGCCGCCGGACGCCTGCTCAAGGAGCACGGCATCACCCGGGACTCGTTCTTGAGCGCGCTCACCCAGATCCGCGGCAACCAGCGCGTGACCTCGGCCAACCCCGAAGTGGCGTACGAGGCCCTGGAGAAGTACGGCCGCGACCTGGTCGCCGAGGCCAGGGACGGCAAGCTCGACCCGGTCATCGGCCGGGACGCCGAGATCCGCCGCGTCACCCAGATCCTCAGCCGCAAGACCAAGAACAATCCTGTCCTCATCGGCGACCCCGGCGTCGGCAAGACCGCCATCGTCGAGGGTCTGGCCCAGCGCATCGTCCGCGGCGACGTGCCCGAAGGACTGCGCGACAAGACCGTGTTCGCTCTCGACATGGGCTCTCTGGTCGCCGGAGCCAAGTACCGCGGCGAGTTCGAGGAACGCCTCAAGGCCGTGCTGTCCGAGGTGAAGGCAGCCCAGGGGCGCATCCTGCTCTTCGTCGACGAACTCCACACCGTCGTAGGCGCGGGCGCCGCCGAAGGAGCCATGGACGCGGGCAACATGCTCAAGCCGATGCTCGCCCGCGGCGAACTCCACATGATCGGCGCCACCACCCTCGACGAGTACCGCAAACACATCGAGAAGGACGCCGCCCTCGAACGCCGCTTCCAGCAGGTCCTGGTCGACGAGCCGAGCGTGGAGGACACCATCTCCATCCTGCGCGGACTGCGCGAACGCCTGGAAATCTTCCACGGCGTGAAGATCCAGGACACCGCACTGGTCTCCGCGGCCACCCTCAGCCACCGCTACATCACCGACCGGTTCCTGCCCGACAAGGCCATCGACCTCGTCGACGAAGCCTGCGCCCGGCTGCGTACCGAGATCGACTCGATGCCCGCCGAACTCGACGAGATCACCCGCCGCGTCACCCGCCTGGAGATCGAGGAGGCCGCCCTCTCCAAGGAGACCGACCCCGCAAGCAAAACCCGCCTTGAGGAACTGCGCAAGGAACTCGCCGACCTGCGCGGCGAGGCCGACGCCAAACACGCCCAGTGGGAGGCCGAACGGCAGGCGATCCGCCGCGTGCAGGAACTGCGCCAAGCACTGGAACAGGTCCGCCACGAGGCGGAGGAGGCCGAACGCGCCTACGACCTCAACCGGGCCGCCGAACTCCGCTACGGCCGCCTCCAGGACGTGGAACGGCGGCTGAAGGCCGAGGAGGAGCAACTGTCCGCCAAGCAGGGGCAGAACAGGCTGCTGCGCGAGGTCGTCACCGAGGAGGAGATCGCCGAGATCGTCGCCGCCTGGACCGGCGTCCCCGTCGCCCGCCTCCAGGAGGGCGAACGCGAGAAGCTGCTGCGCCTCGACGAGATCCTGCGCGAGCGCGTCATCGGCCAGGACGAGGCCGTTCAGCTCGTCGCCGACGCCATCATCCGCGCCCGTTCCGGCATCCGGGATCCGCGCCGCCCCATCGGCTCGTTCATCTTCCTCGGCCCGACCGGCGTCGGGAAGACGGAGCTGGCCAAGACCCTCGCGGCGGCCCTGTTCGACTCCGAGGAGAACATGGTCCGCCTCGACATGAGCGAGTACCAGGAGAGGCACACCGTCAGCCGGCTGATGGGGGCCCCGCCCGGATACGTCGGCTATGAGGAGGGCGGACAGCTCACCGAGGCTGTACGCCGCAAGCCGTACTCGGTCGTGCTGTTCGACGAGATCGAGAAGGCGCACACCGATGTCTTCAACACCCTGCTGCAGATCCTCGACGACGGCCGCATCACCGACGCCCAGGGCCGCACCGTCGACTTCCGCAACACCGTGATCATCATGACGTCCAACATCGGCTCCGAGCACCTCCTCGACGGCGCCACCGCCGAGGGTGAGATCAAGCCGGACGCCCGCGCCCTGGTGATGGGCGAGCTGCGCGGGCACTTCCGCCCGGAGTTCCTCAACCGCGTCGACGACATCGTGCTGTTCAAGCCGCTCGGTGAGCGGCAGATCGAGCGGATCGTGGAGCTGCAGTTCGACGAACTGCGCCGTCGCCTCGCCGAGCGCCGCATCACCGTTGAACTCACCGACGCAGCCCGTGAGTTGATCGCCCACCAGGGCTACGACCCGGTGTACGGGGCCCGGCCGCTGCGGCGTTACATCTCCCACGAGGTCGAGACACTGGTCGGGCGCGCCCTGCTGCGCGGCGACGTACAGGACGGCGCGAAGGTCCGCGTCGACGCCGAGCACGGAGAGCTGGTGGTCACCTACGACCAGCCCGAGGACATCAAGGGAGCGAAGGCGGCATGAGTACTGTGCAGGCCACCAACGTCACCTGCCCGCGCTGCGGGCGCACCAACCGGGTACCCGTGGCCGCCGAGGGCCGTCCCACGTGCGGCAACTGCAAACAGCCGCTCCCGTGGACGGCCGACGCGGGCGACGACGACTTCACCGAGGTCGTCGAGCAGGCCACCGTCCCCGTCGTCGTCGACCTGTGGGCCACCTGGTGCGGCCCCTGCCGCATGGTGAGCCCCGCGCTGGAGAAGGTCGCCACCGATCTCGCAGGAAAGATCAAGCTGGTCAAGGTCGACATCGACAAGAACCCGCACCTGGCGCAGCGGTTCGAGGTCCAGGCGGTACCGACACTGTTGGTCCTCGACAAAGGACAGACCATCGCCCGGCAGGCGGGTGCCGCACCCGCCCCGGCCCTGCGGCGGTGGGTGGAGCAGTCGATCGCGGGCCGCGGACCGGCCGGGAAAGAGTGATCAGCCATGACCGTACGAACCGACCCCCACCTCGCGCTCGTCCGGCCGGTCCAGCCACTGACCCCCGAAGGGTGCCAAGAGTGTCTGCTGCTCGGCTCCCCGTGGGTCCACCTGAGGCTCTGCCTGACCTGCGGCCACGTCGGCTGCTGCGATTCCTCGCCGAACCGGCACGCGCGCCGTCACGCCGCCGCCGACGGCCATCCGATCGCGGCGTCGCTGGAGCCCGGCGAGGACTGGCGGTGGTGCTTCGTCCACGAGGCGTTCGTGTGATGTCCGGCGACGGGACACGGCCCAGCGCGGCGCAGGTGCCGGACGAGACGCAGGAGAGCGTCCCCTTCGAGACCGCCGACATCTACGGCGCCTATCCCCGCCTGCCGGAGGACCAGATCGACCGCCTGGCGCAGCGTGGCCGGCGGCGCGAAGTCGACGCCGGCGATGTGCTGATCCGGGAGGGGGAGCGGTGCGAGACGTTCTACGTCGTCCTCAGCGGCTCGGTCGCCGTCGTCGAGGGCTACGGCACGCCCGACGAACGCCTGCTGCGTGTGCACGGTCCCGGCCGCTTCATCGGCGAACTCGGCCTCCTGAACGGGCAGGTGGCCTTCTACACCGCTACGGTCAGGGACCCCGGTGAGGTCCTCGCCCTGTCCATGGACCAGCTGCGTGACCTGGTGACCCGGGACTCCGTCCTTGGCGATCTGGTGCTGCGCGCCTGCCTGGGCCGCCGTGCCCTGCTCGTCGGGCAGGGCGCCGGTTTCCGCATCGTCGGCTCGCACTATTCGCCCGACACCCGGCGCCTGCGTGAGTTCGCCGCCCGCAACCGGCTGCCGTACCGCTGGATCGATCTGGAGACGGACGAGGAGGCCGAGGCGCTGCTGCGCCGCTTCGGCGTCGGCCCGGAGGAGACACCGCTCGTCATCTGGCGGGACACCACTCTGCTGCGCAACCCCAGCAACGCGGAACTGGCCCGGCTCGTGGGCCTGCCCTCGCTGCCCGCGGGAAACCGTCACGGCGATCTCCTGATCGTCGGCTCCGGACCCGCCGGCCTCGCCGCCGCGGTGAACGCCGCCTCGGAGGGGCTCGGTACGACCCTGGTCGAGGCGATGGCCACCGGCGGCCAGGCCGGGACGTCGTCCCGCATCGAGAATCTGCTCGGCTTCCCCTCCGGCATCTCCGGCGCCGAACTCACCGACCGCGCCGTGCTCCAGGCCGGAAAGTTCGGCGCCCGGATCAGCGTCCCGGCGGAGGCGGCCCGCCTCGAACCGCGGGACGGCCACTACGCCGTCGGGTTCGCCGACGGCAGCCAGATCACCGCCCGCACCGTCGTCCTGGCCACCGGCGCCCGCTACCGCCGCCTCCACGTGCCCGGCATCGAACGCCTGGAGGGAACGAGCGTCCACTACTCGGCGACCCTCCACGAGGCCCAGCAGTGCCGCACCGACCCGGTGGCCGTCGTCGGGGGCGGCAACTCCGCGGGCCAGGCCGTACTCTTCCTGGCCGGGTACGCACCGCGGGTGTATCTGCTCGTCCGTGGGCCGAGTCTTGAGGCCCGCATGTCCCGCTACCTGATCGATCAGGTCGAGCGCCACCCACGGGTGCGGGTGCTGCTGCGCACCGAGGTGACCGAGGCACTCGGCGACAAGGTGCTGGAGGCGGTCACCGTGGTCGACCACCGCACGGGCGAGCATCGGCAGCTCGCGGTGCGGGCTCTGTTCGTCTTCACCGGCGCCGAGCCCCACACCGAGTGGCTGTCCGACGCGCTCGCCCTCGACGCGCGCGGCTTCCTGCTCACCGGCGCGGAGGCGCAGGCCCGCTCCGTTCCCGAAGTCTGGCAGAGCCAGGGCCGCGACTGCCTGACGCTGGAGACCAGCCTGCCTGGCGTCTTCGCCGCCGGCGACGTCCGCAGCGGCTCGGTGAAGCGCGTGGCCTCCGCGGTCGGCGAAGGCGCGATGAGCATCCACTTCGTGCACCGCTACCTGGGCCACACGGCCGCGCCCGGCGGCACCGAAAGCTCTCCGCACACCCGTCCGAAGGAGTCCGCTTGGCTCGCATGACCCCAGAGAGCGACGAGATCACGAGAAGGAGAAGGAGGCGATGGGAATGACCACGCCCGTCCGGCACCAACGGGGTGCCGCAATGCCGGCCAGGCCGCTCGGCTGGGCGCGCAATCCGCTGACGGAGTTCGACCAACTGCTGAGCGAGATGAGCGGGCTGATCGAATCCACGGTGGGAGGCGCGGCGACCGCGGTCGCGTGTGAAAGCACCGGGAGCAGCGGCTGACACGCGAACGCTGGGTGGTTTCCCTGCGGCGCCGCAGCCGCCCGGCGCGCAGCAGCCGAAGGGTGAGCAGAGCCCCAGCGGTGCTCGCCGGCCCATCCCCCACCTGGTCTTCGCGGTCGAAGGCCCGTGCTTGACGCCTGCCTTCCTCTGCTCCGCACCCACGCGCGCGGCGCCAGAGCACTGTCGCCCTCATGGAGGATGAGGACACGGCTCATGCCGACCTGTTATGGCCCCCTGACAACAGCCCCATGGTCCTGAACGAGGAGGCCTGGCTTGACCACCACCGTCGATTCCGCCGTGCCTTGCGTGAGTCCGAACGGGAGTTCAGGGCCAAGAGCACTGCCAGCGGCCGTTGCGCGCCGACGGACGGACACGGCTGACCCGACAGCGCATCGGGCGACCCCGTGACCAGCGGTGACCGCGGCAGAAGGAGACAGCGATGAAATACGACGGATTCCTCGCCCGTGTACGGGAGCGAGGCGAGTACAACGACCAGGATGAAGCCGCGGACGTCACCAACGCCGTGCTGGAGGTGCTGGCCCAACGGATCAGCCCGGGAGAGGTCAAGGACCTCGCATCCCAGCTGCCCGGCCCGCTGGGACAGGTTCTGGACCATGCCACGCCGCAGCGCGCGCAGAGCTTCGGGATCGAAGAGTTCTACCGCCGGGTCGCCGAGCGCACCAATGCCCGGCCGCGAACGGCGCAGTGGGACGCCAGCGCGGTCCTGACCACCGTGGCCGACGCTGTCACCGGCGGAGAACTGAATCAGATCATCAGTCAACTCCCCTCCAGTTACGCGGTCCTGTTCGGCAAGACCGACCTCGCGGACTGAGCTCGGGGACATCGAGGAGGCTTTCGAGTGGCCCAAAGAAACGGCGTGAGCAGGCGTACGCGGCAGCGCGGGTCGGGCTGCAGCCGCTTCGGGTCTCCCGGTTGAGACGGCCGTACAGTTCGGCGCTCAACTGCCGAGACCCTCGCCCCGTCAGAGGCGTCTGGCCGGAAGCCGACCGAAAACATCCGCCGACCAGCGACGCGTCGAGCCCCAGTTCCGGCTCGCCTTCGGCGAACGGCACCAGGCGAACGGCACCAGCAGTTTTTGCTGGATGCGACCAGATGGACAACGCCCTGCCCAAGCCCATGGCCTCGGTATGCCGGTGGACCATGGACGGTTCCGCAGTGAGGCCAGCTGGGCCGCCCTGACCGGTTCGGATCTGAGCTCTCCGACACTCGAACCGGTGGCAGGTCAGCCCGGCTGGCGGGCTTGCCCTGCCCATGGCCTGCGCCCCTTGGTACAGTCGCCGGTCACAGCAGGAGGTCGAAGACGGCTCGAGCCTCGTCCCAGTGCTGAGTCTGGGGATTCTTCAGGTCGGGGTGGAGGATCTTGAAACTCTGGGCAAGGGCCAGGCTGAGTCCGCCGATGATGTCCGTATAGGCCGCCTCGGTCTCCTCGTCGGGCGTACGGTCCAGAGCGGGATGGGTGGCGAGCTGTTCCAGGATCGGCTTGAGTTCTACTTCCTGGTCGATCTTCCGGAAATGGTGAATGCTCTCTTGCAGGCCTTTTGTGATCGGTAGGTCACAGGTCCGGATGACGTCGCGTCCGTTGGCCTTGGCCGTGGCCTGGGCGACGGTCAGCAGATCGTAGAGCTTGGCGTCGACGAAGTCGCTGTATCGCTTGAGATCGTTCTTGTCGACGTCCAGTCCTGCGGCCGCACGGAAGAACTTCTCGAACCTGGCGATGGACATCACGGTCATGGTGGCAACCTCCGGCTGCGGGAGCCGGGTGGCTCCCGGCCCACTGGCTTCCCAGTCAGCCTGGCCGACGCGGACGCGCGAACGCATGCCCATGTCGGGCCCAATTGGCCTCTCGGTCTTGCCCTGCCAGGCCTAGGGCCCGGGGCGTTGGATGGGCGTGCGGACCGACGGAGGGCCAGAGAGCTCTCGGGAGAGGCAGGTGAGCAGCAGCCCGGGCCGGTTGACGCACGGACTCCGGCTCCAGGGCGGACACGGAGCGGGGCGGTCGGTGGCGCGGCGTGCGGTGCGTGCCGGGGTGATGCCGGAGCGGGTCTTCGCGGTGGCGGACGCGCTCGTGGACCGGTGGGAGCAGGCCGTGTGACCGCCTCCACCTGGAGGTGGGGTCGGCGTGTCACGCGGTGTCGACGTTACCTCGGCGGCGTCTGTGGGCACTCGGGATCGGCGGGGCAGCCGGTGAGGAGGGTCCAGCCATGCAGGTGTCCTCTCAGGGCGTTACTGTCGTGGCTCTCCTGGCGGATCCGGACGCGCCGACGGAGATCGCGCAGCGCATGGCCCGGACACTTTCTGCTCGGCTCGCCGACAAGTCGGGCCAGGGTCGACGGTTCGACGTCGAGGTGGTCAGTGAGCCCTTCACGGCGGGGGCGGAAGACCCGCCCACTTTGATGCGCCGGATCAAGGACCGTGGGAGTGCGGAGAACTGGGACATCGTCGTGGCCCTCACCGACCTTCCGCTGCACTCACACGGGCGCAGGCTCGCCGTGAATCTGAATCACGAGCACGGCTTGGCTCTGCTCTCTCTTCCTTCACTGGGAGGCCTGCGGCTGCAGACGAGGGCCCGGCGGGCCGTCGAAGAAGCCGTGCTTGACATGGCGGGTCCGCAAACCACTGGTGCTGAAGGACCTCCACGAAGTCAGCCGCTTCCGGGGCCCTCCGTCAATCGTCTCGCGCCTGTTCATCCGGGCCGACCCGGCGAGAAGGAGACCGACGATCTTTGGTACGTCGTCAGCGGGCCGCGCGGCTACCTGCGAGTGCTCGCCGGAATGGTCCGCGCCAACCGGCCGTGGCGGTTGGTGCCGGGCTTGTCGAAAGCCCTGGCGGCCGCGCTCGCCACGGGGGCAGTCGCCACCGTGAACTCCACCGTCTGGAGCCTGGCCGCGTCCCTCGGCACGCCACGCCTTGTGATCGCCACCGTCGGATCCGTCGCGATCATGATCGGCTGGCTGATCATAGACGCGGAGCTGTGGCATCGATCAGCAGAGAGCTCGCCGGAAGCGAGGCAGAGGGCGCGGCTCTACAACGCCTCGACGGTCGCGACCGTGGGTATCGGGGTACTCGTCTGCTACGTGGGCTTGATGCTCATCAACTGGGTGTGGGCGCTGTTCATCCTCAACGACCAAGTGTTCGCATCCATGACGCGAACCCCGCTGCACGCCGAGGAGTACTTGACGCTGGCCTGGTTCGTCGCCTCGGTCGCCACCGTGGGCGGCGCATTGGGATCAGGCTTGGAGAGCGACGAGGCGATCCGGGCGGCCGCATACTCCAAGCGCGAACAGGAACGCCGCCGCAAGCTTCAGAACGGCCACGATGACTAGGCCGTGATTTGGAAGTCGCGGGCGGCCAGCCAAATGAGTACTGCAGGGCGTCCATCGACATGGCCCCAACTGTTGGGGAGTCAGCGGGGCCGGCCGAGTGCTGCCGCCGGACGCAGGTTCTCCTCGAGTTCTTCGGCCATGGCCGCGCCGGCCAATGCCCGTCCCAGTCGAGGTGCCTGTTTGAAGAGGTTGTGCCCGGCAGCGAAAAAGATTCTGTCGGCTTCCCAGACCGCTATGCCGTCTTCGCTCCACGGCAGGCTTGTCACCCAGCAGTGCAGGTACTCGACGGGCTCGGCGTCGAGACGGGGCAATGCGCGGGACACGTACGCGCGGGCGCGGTCGCTGAGTGCCGCCAGTGCTTCGGGGTCCACGACGCTGCCGTCCTCCCGCACCTCGACCGCTTGGCTGAGGCCCACCGCATATCGGCTGTTGCCCGGGTAGGGGGCTGCGTAGACGCCAACCTCCCCGAAGTCGCCGCTGCTGTCCTGCAGACAGGCGACCCGTTTTGGGGGCGCTCCCCTGACCTGGAAGGTGAGGCGAACGTGGGCAGCCGACCGTATGGGGAGCGAAAGCCCCACGTTGCGCGCCAGCCGCGCGGTGCCCAAGCCCGCGCATACCACGACGCTTGAGTACTCTTCGCGGCCGACGGTGCTGAGCACCTCCACCGTGCCGCGGCCCGTGGGATGCAGCGAGAGGACCTCGTCGTTGACCACAGAGTCACCCAGTGCACCGGCCAGGCACTCGACCGCCACACGCGTGCGGATGGCACCGCCGTCCTCATCGAGCATCGCGGGGCCGCGGTAGTCCGCGAGCAGCGGCATGCTGGCCTGAAGCTCGTCGCTGTCCACGGTCCGGACCGGTATGCCGCCGACATCCTGCAGAATGCGAAGTCTCCCAGGAACGGGACCGCCCAGGGCGACCACTCCATCCTGGGAGATCAGTTCGGCGCCCAACCGGTCGGCCCACTCGTCCCAGACTGCGCGGCCCTGCCGGGTGAATTCAACCAGGCGCGCGTCGTCGTGCGCGTGACGGAATATGCGGGACTCGCCACCGGATTGCCCGTTGCCTGGAAGGCCGCTTTCGTAGACCCGCGCCGTCGTTCCGCGTTCGGCCAGTGCATAGGCGGTGCTGAGTCCGACGATGCCGGCTCCTACCACGGCGACGTCGGGAACCCGGTCCATTCGATCGCCTCACTTCGTGTCCCGGGGACTTCCCCGTACGGGGCAGGGGTCAGGTCAGCTGCGCCGCGAACTGGTGGGTGACTGAACCCGATGGACGGCACTGCCAGGCTCTACGCGATACAGCGGCGGAACTGCCTCTTCTCCAGCGTCACACCGGTCTGAGATATGTCAAGCGGCCACCTGGACGGCGGCCCTGACCGACCGCCGGAGAGTCGCGGGGGCGGACGCCCTGGCCTCATTTTCGTGCGGGGGGGGGGGACCTTGCCGAGATCCTGTTGTCCCATCCACTGGTTTTCAGCAGAACTGCCTGATCGAACAACGAGCAGAACCCTCGACACCGGCCTGCACAGCCTCACCGAGACAGCCCGCCAAAGCGTCGGCATGGACGCCGCTGACCCCTACGACCGCGCCCTGTTTCTCGTCCGGCCCGCGTGACACTGCGACCGGCCGCTCCTGATCGGCACCAGGGACGGCCCCTCTTCGACACATGCCCGGCCGGTGTACTCCCTATCGGCTCACTCGTCCTGGCCGGCATCAAGATTTTCCTGATTGATGCGCGCGTGCTCGTTTCGCGTCGAGGGCCGACGGGGACCCGGGCGGCACGCCGCGGGTACTCCGCATCGCGAGCCGCCGGCCGCGCCGTTGCACCTGATCCGGGTGAGCGACCCGTAGAGGCACGCCGGAGCCACGGACCGCGTCCCGCACCCCCCTCGTTCAACGCCCGGGAGTGAGGCCTTTCGCGCCGTCTCCATCACCGCCGTGGTGCGGTCGTGCCGCGACATCCAGGGAATCAATCATGAAGGCAGCGGTATACGAAGGCCCGCGAACGGTCACGGTGAAGGACGTACCGGACGCGAGGATCGAGCACCCCTGCGACATCATCGTCAAGATCACCACCACCAACATCTGCGGTTCGGACCTGCACATGTACGAGGGCCGCACCTCGTTCGAGTCCGGCCGCACGCTGGGGCACGAGAACATGGGCCAGGTCGTGGAGGTCGGCCCGGCCGTCGGCAAGGTCCAGGTGGGCGAGTATGTGGTCCTGCCCTTCAACATCGCCTGCGGTTTCTGCAAGCAGTGCGAGCGGGGGCTGACCAACTACTGCCTGACCATGCAGCCGGAGCCGGCCCTCGCCGGTGCCGCTTACGGATTCGCCGACATGGGCCCCTACCAAGGCGGCCAGGCAGAGCTGTTGCGTGTGCCCTACGGGGACTTCAACGCGCTGCGCCTGGGCGAGGACGCCGCCGAGCGGCAGACGGATTACGTGATGCTCGCCGACATCTTCCCCACCGGCTACCACGCCACCGAGATGGCCGACGTCAAACCGGGCGACCAGACGATCGTCTTCGGGGCCGGTCCCGTCGGGCTGATGGCGGCCTACTCCGCCGTGCTCAAGGGCGCCGGCCGCGTCTGGGTGGCCGACCACCAGCCCGACCGGCTGCGCAAGGCGGAGGAGATCGGGGCCATCCCGATCAACACCGCCGAGCAGGACCCGGCGGAGATCGTCAAGGAAGCCACCCTCGGTCTGGGCGCCGACAACGGGTGCGAATGCGTCGGCTACCAGGCCCACGACCATGAGGGCCACGAGGACGCCAGCCTCACGCTCAACGGCCTGATCGACTCGGTCAGGTTCACGGGCGACATCGGCGTGGTGGGCGTCTTCCTGCCCCAGGACCCCGGCGGCGAAGAGGCGCAGGGCGAGCTGGAGGCACAGGGCAAGGTGCCGATCGACTTCGGGATGATGTGGTTCAAGGGCCAGCGCATGGGCACCGGGCAGGCGCCGGTGAAGAGGTACAACCGGGCTCTGCGGGATCTGATCGCCGGTGAGAAGGCGAAGCCGAGCTTCGTCGTCTCCCACGAACTCAGCCTGGACGACGCCCCCACCGCCTACGAGCACTTCGACGCCCGTGACGAGGGCTGGACCAAGGTGGTCCTGCATCCCAACGGACACGGCAACGGCCACAAGCGATAGGAACCCAGGGATCGCCGCCTGTCTGCCTCCCCGGACCAGTCCGGGTGACGGGTGGCAGTCACCCTGATTCCGGCAGGGGCTGAACCAGCGGCGATCACCGGAGTTCGGCCCGGTAGGACGGACCGCGGCCCCCGCGTGCTCGCCAAGCCGGAGGCGAAGACCCCGCCGGACATACGGTGCGAGGCAGACCCTGGGACCGGTGAGGTCGCATGCTGATGTGTCGCGAATGCACCGAAGCTCAGCTCTTGGGCCCAGCGGGAGGCCTCCTCGCCCGGCGGCCGCACCTCGACCAGGCCGCCGCGACCCGGCAGCGCGTTCCGACCGGGCTCACACCGTGAAGTGGCTGCGGACCTTCGGGGAGGTCGTGCGCTCCGGGCTCACGATCGAGGAGACGCGGCTGGAGCCCCTGCTCGCGCTGCGCACGGCCGCTGGGGTGGCGCTCGTCATCGGGCCGGCGCTATGGCTGGTCTCCCCTGCGTACGCCGCGTCCGCTGCCCTCGGTGCCTATTCTGCGGGTGCGGCCACCTTCCAGCGCAGCTGGCGTCCGCGCAAGGTGGTCGCGCTCGGCGCGGGCGTGGGTCTGGCCCTCAGCACCTACGTGGGCTACCTGGCGGCAGGGCGACTCGTGACGTTCCTCCCGCTGCTGGCCGGATGGGCCTTTGCCGCGGGGATGGCGTGGGCCCTCGGATCGACCGCTGGGATCGTCGCAGCGACGACGGTCGGCAGCATGCTGGTGACCGTCACCCTGCCCACGAGCGCGGGGCGAGCTCTGGAACACGCGGGGGTCATCGCGCTCGGAGGCGTGGCGCAGGCTGTGCTGATCCTGCTGTTCCCGATTCGCCGCTGGGGGGCGCATCGTGACGCGCTGGCCGACGCTCTGGCCGCCGTGGCTGACCACGCCCGCCGGCTGCGGCACGACCCGACCGCGCCGTTCGACCCGGAGCCACTGATGACGGCCCGGGACGCGGCCGCCGTGACGCCCTCACAGGCCCGCACCCGGCCGCCCGTCCTCCACGGCCCCCGGGGCCTCGCCGAGCGCATTCTGCCGGTCGTCGCCGGGCTCGCCGATCCGGACGTCGGCGCCCCGGCGGAGGGACCCGGGCGGGACCGCGCACGGGAGTTGCTCGGCGCGGCCGCCGACGTCCTGGACGCGGCCGCCCGTTCGATCCGCCGCGGCACTCCCGCCGAGATACCGCCCCGGAGCGCGGGCGTCCTGCGCGTCGACGAGGAGGGCGAGGTGCTGGAGGGGCCCGCCCGGCAGGCCGCCGAACGGCTCGTGGAACTGCTCGCCGAGGCGTTGGAGATCGCCCGGAGCGGCGGGGCGCGCAACAGGACGCCTACGCCGCCAGGCCACACGAGCGCCCAGTTCTTGGTGCGCCCGACCATGTTCAGGCTGCTTCCGGTCGTCCTCCGGGCGGTCCGCCGTGAACTCCGCCGGGACTCGCCCGTGTTCCGCCACGCCGTCCGCCTGGCGGCGGTGGCCACGCTCGGCTATCTGATCGCTTCCCGGCTACCCCTGGAACACGGCTACTGGGCGCCCATCGCCTCGGTGATGGTGATGCGGCCGGACTTCCACCAGACGTACGCGCGTGCGGTGGGTCGTCTCGCCGGGACCCTGGCGGGGGTCGCGCTCGCCACCGGGATGGTGCGGGCCCTGGGCCCGGACGCCCCGGTGTTCGGCGCTCTGGCTGTGGTCTCGGCGGCCCTGTCGTACACGCTGCTCCGTACCGGCTACGCCTACTCCCAGTGCTTCACTGCCGCGTACGTCGTCTTCCTGCTCGGCATGGGCGGCCAGACGTGGGAGCAGACGGTCCCGGAACGGGTGGTGCTCACCCTGCTCGGCGGGGCCCTGGCCATGCTGGCGTACCTCGTGTTCCCCGCATGGGAGACCCCCCGGCTGCCGGGCCGGCTGGCGGACTGGCTCGCCGCCGACGGCCGCTACGCGGCCGCGGTGCTCCGCGGCTACGCCGAACCGAACCGGGAGCATCGCGCCGACATGCGCAGGGCACTGCTGGAGAGCAGGGAGGCACGTGCCGCCTGGCAGGAGGCCTATGACCGGGCGAAGCAGGAACCGGTCGGCCCCAGAGGTCTGACATCGCGTGAGGCGCAGGAGGCGCAGGAGGCGCTCAAGGGACTTGACCGGGCGGCGATGCTCATGGAGAGTCACGTCCCGCGGGCCGACAGCCCCCTCGTCCCAGAGGCGGAGCGGCTCGCCGAGGCCCTGGAGGCGGACACCGCGCAGGCGGCAGACGATGTGCGCGAGCACAGGAATCCGGGCTGGGGACGACGTGTGGAGGAGGCGCTCAACGCGTGGGAGGGCGCCGCCGGGGACCGGAGCCCGCTGCTACGACGCGGGGCGGAACTGCAGAAGCGGGCCCTGGAGGACCTCGCGGCAGCTGTGAGCCGCACGCCCTTGGAACGGGACGTCAGCTCCGCTCGCGAGGAGCAACGGGTGCGGGCGGCCGCAGCTGCAGGTGACGGATCAGGACCCGCGCATCGGGGTGGGTGACGGCTCCGGCGACCGGGAGCGCCGTGCCTCCTGGAGCGGGAAGTAGTCTCCCGGCCGCGTCGAGCGCCGCCACACGTACACAGCTGTCGCCATCACGAGGATCAGCCCCGCCAGGATGAGCAGTTCGATCCCCTCGACGTTCCACCGGAAGGACTTCTCCGCCTCGGCCGTCACGATGAGCACCTTGCGGATGCCGGCAATCAGGCCGACGACGAGGAAGGGCTCCGCGTCGAGGGTCCGGTTCCTGATGGTGAGGCGGACGGTGTGGAGCAGTTCGGCCACGATGAACAGCACCAGGCTGCTGTCCAGGGCGGAGAGAACGACCGTCTCCTCGCGGTACGGCCCCTGGACCGACCGGATGACGTCATGGACGACCCCGACGGTCAGGATTCCCGCGAGCAGTACGAGGAGGGCCGCGACGACGAGGTGGATGCCGTCCTCGATGAGCTGCAGGAGGCCCTGTACCCGGCCGCCCTCGATCTTCGGGAGAATGGGTCGCACATTCAGCATGCTAGGGGTGCCCCGGCCCGCAGGCGCGGCGTGCTGCCGAACGGGTGGACAAGCGGATCCCTCCCTGTGGTGGCAGCCTGGGGGAAGCGGCGAGGCGCGACATCACCGAGGCCTACCAGGCGGCAGGACAGGGGTCATGAGGCAGCCCGACGCGGACACGAACGGCAGGAACCTGCGGCCCGTCCTGGCGCCGACCTGGGGTCTGCCCCCGAGACGGCCCGGGACCTCGTCTCCAGCCAGCGGGAGGAACCGCGCCACCGCACCACCAGGGGCATCCCCTGGCAGACGGACACCGACGGCGCCCCTGGCGGCCAACGAAACAGGTCGAAGTCCGACGTGGCCGCGACGTCGGCACCCGCCCGGAGGACGGCGACCGGGACATCAGTGTCTTCCTCATCGACCTGCCGAGCCGGGCGGAGCGCAACCCGTCCGCGCCGAGGCCGACCCTGAGCACCGGGTCGCACTCCGTGGCGGGCGCACCGTGCCGGAGGACGCAGGTGCACTGGAGGTGTGTGATGAGTACCGACCGCTCCCTCGGAAGCCGTGATGGTCACGTACTGGTCCTCGACGCCGGCTCTTCGAGCCTTCATATGGCTCTGTTCGCGGCGGACGGTGAACGGGTGGCGGATCGAGGCGCCTCACAGCCCCCGGGGCCCGCTGCGGTGGCGGAACTGCGGGACCTCCTCAGCGAGGTGCCCGCTCCTGCTGCGGTCGGTCACCGCATCGTCCACAGCGGTCCGCACCTGACGGGACATACGCTGATCGACGCGCGCGTACGGGCTCTGCTGGCGGACGTCGCCGGTCTCGCGCCGCTGCATGTGACCCCTGCCCTGCACATGGTCGATGCCGCACGAGAACTCCTGCCCGACGTTCCTCATGTCGCCTGCTTCGACACCGTGTTTCACAAGGATCTGCCGGCACAAGCGCGCACGTACGCCGTGCCGGAGCGATGGCGAGCCGAATACGGGCTGCGCCGGTACGGTTTCCACGGGCTTTCCTACTCGTGGGCACTGCAGAGGACGGCGCACGCCCTGGGCCGACCCGTCGACCACCTCCAGGTCGTGCTCGTGCACCTGGGCGGCGGCTGCTCGGCCTGCGCCGTCCGGAACGGACGCAGCGTGGACACCACCATGGGCCTCACTCCGCTGGAAGGCCTGGTGATGAGCCGGCGCAGCGGCAGCCTCGACCCCGGCGCGCTGCTGTGGCTGCAGCGGCGGCACGGTCTGAGCACGGAAGAATTGGATGACACACTCCACCGGCATTCCGGTCTGCTCGGCCTTTCCGGTACCTCGGGAGACACCCGGGACCTGGTGCGCGCCCGTGCGGAGGGCGACGCCGCGGCCGCGTTGGCGCTGGCGACGTTCACCCTCAGCTGCCGCAGGGGCATCGCCTCGATGGCCGCCTCGCTGGACCGGCTGGACGCGCTGGTCTTCACCGGGGAGATCGGCGAGGATCAACCCGAGGTACGCGAGGAGATCTGCTCGGCCCTGACTGTTCTCGGTGTACGAGGCGGGCTGCTCGTTCCCGAACTGGAAGATCTGATGCGGGAAGGCCTCCGACGCATCGATCAGGCGGTGAGAGGTGTCCCGGTCCTCGTGGTCAGCACCGGCGAGATACAGCAGATCGCCGCCGAGACCCGACGGTTGCTCGGCGCTGCTGACGAGACGCGGTAGCTGTCACCAGGGCGGCGCCAGTGGCTGTCGCCCGTACTTCAACCTGCCGTTCTGCGGCGTCGGTTGGCGTTGACCAGGGCCACGGCTTGCAGCCCCTGGCCGCCTCCCGCTGGGGTCACTCGGACACCGGTGCAAGGGAACGTCGGCGAGTGCCAGCCACCGGTTGACCTCGGCGGCCGGGCGGGCGGGGGCCGCAAGCGGCGGCGACTTGGCCCAGGCCCTGAAATCCGTCTCCGCCAAAGGCTTCATGTGCTTGTCCGGCGGTCCGCCGTCGACGTGTCCGAATCTGCTGGGGCGGCGGCAACCAGAAGTGGAAGACCAGCTGACGGACGTCCCGATGGGCACGCCCCGGGCCGGTCGCGGAAGCCAGGAGCCGCGACCGGCCTCCCGGGGCGCGGGAGAGTGAGCGAGCCTGCCGCGGCCCCGGAGCAAGATGGGGCCGACGGCCCCAGCAGCTCATCCCACCCGGTCGCTCGACGTGACGGAGTCCTCCCGGTGGGCCGGCGCGGTGATCTCCCTTTTCAGGATCTTGCCGCTGGGGCCCGTGGGCAGTGTGTCCACGAGCCACACCCGGCGCGGGTACTTGTACGCCGCCACGCGCTCCTTGACGAACTGCTGGAGCTCGTCGGGTGTGGCCTGCGCCTTCGGGCGCAGCACCACCGCGGCCGCGATCTCCTCGCCCAGATGCGCGTCGGCCACGCCCACCACCGCGGCCAGTGCGACGGCCGGGTGCTCGTGGAGGACCTCCTCGATCTCGCGCGGGTAGACGTTGTAGCCGCCGCGGATGATCATGTCCTTCTTGCGGTCGACGATGTACAGGTAGCCGTCCTCGTCCTGGCGCGCGAGGTCGCCCGAGCGCAGCCAGCCGTCCTGGATGGTGGCCGCCGTCTCCTCCGGGCGTTTCCAGTACCCCTTCATCACGTTCGGCCCGCGGACGGCCAGTTCGCCGATCTCGCCCTGGGCCACGTCCTGGCCCTTGGCGTCGAGGAGCCGCACCTCCACGTCCTTGATCGGGGTGCCGATGGACCCGGCCTTCCGCGGCCGGTCGGGGTGGTTGAACGTGACCACCGGACTGGTCTCGGACATGCCGAAACCCTCCAGCACCACACAGCCGAAGCGGCGCTCGAAGCCGTGCAGGACCTCCACCGGCAGCGAGGCCCCGCCGGAGACGCACATCCGCAAGCTCGACACGTCCGCCTCCGAGGGGTGCTGGAGCAGCGCCGCGTACATGGTCGGCACGCCCTCGAAGATCGTCGCCCGGTCACGGGCGATGGCGTCCAGCACGCTCTGCGGGTCGAAGCGGGGGATCAGGGTGAGGGAGGCACCGGCGCGGAGGGTCACGCTCATCGTGCAGATCTGGCCGAAGATGTGGAACAGCGGCAGACAGCCCACCACCACGTCGTCCGGCGTCACCTGCTGCACGTGGACCGCGTTGACGTCGGTGTTGTGCCGCAGCCCGGCGTGGGTGAGCGTCGCTCCCTTGGGGCGGCCGGTCGTACCGGAGGTGTACAGCAGCACGGCCACGTCCTCGCCGTCCGGCTCGCTAACCTCCGGCAGCGGCTCGTGACCGGCCAGCAGCTCCGCGAAGGCGGCGGGCTCGACGGCCATGTGCCGCACACCGGCGGCGGCCGCGCCCCGCGCGCCCTCGCCCGGCGCCTGGTGCCACTCGAAGAGCATGACCGCGCCGGAGTCGCTCAGGTGGTACTCGGTCTCCCGGGTCTTCAGCAGCGGGTTCATCGGGACGACGACCGCGCCGGCGCGCAGCGCGCCGTAGTAAAGGACGACGAACTCGGGAACGTTGGGCAGCATCAGGGCGACCCGGTCTCCCGGTCGTACGCCCTCGGCCCGAAGCAGCGCGGCGGCGCGGGCGCTACGCCCGTCGAGCTCCGCGTAGCTGATGACCTGGTCCCCGAGTCGCAGCGCGGGGCGATCCGGCTGCCGCCGTGCCGTCTCCACCAGAAAATGAGCCAGATTGGCCATGCCCCGCCTCCACGAACGTCACCGTTGAAATCCGTTGTTCACGTTGACGACATGGTGCTGATGTCCGCGCCGACGGCCTATGTGCGGTGGGACAGCGCGTGCCCTGCAGGATTGTTCCCGATGACAAAACACGGGCATTAAGCTGCTGGAATGGACATCTCGGGGGTGGTCTCGGCGCTTCATGCGAGGCTGCCGGAACTGGGCGAGCGGATGGCGCAGCGCATTCGCTCGGACGTCGATGCCTACAGGGACGAGTCGCTGATCCCCTTCGACTCGCTGCGCCGCTCGTGCACCGCCAACGCGGACCTGCTCCTGAAGCAGCTCGGCCGCGCGGGCGAGCAGGACCCGAGCCCGGCCCGGGACACCGGCCGCATCCGCGCCGAGCAGGGCGTGCCACTGGCGGACACCCTGCACGCGTACCGGATCGGCTTCGAGCTCGTGTGGACCGAGATCCTCATGGAGGCACGCACCCATCCCGAGGTCTCCGACGCCCGACTGGTGTCCCAGTCGGCCGAGATCTGGGCGCTGTTCGGCCGCTACGCGGAGGCGGTGGCGGCGGCGTACCGGGAGACCACCGCCGAACTGACCTCGCGGCGTCAGGCCCGCCGCTCGGCACTGGTGGAGGCGCTGTTCACCGGCGCCATCGCCGACCGCACGCTGTGGGAGGCCGCCCGCGAGCTGGGACTGCCCGACCGCGGGCCCTACGTGGTCGCCGCGGCGGCGGCCGACGCTCCCGGCGAGGAGCCGCTGGCGGGAACGGAGACGGCGTTGCGTCAGGCCCAGGTCCGCTTCGCCTGGCGACTGCTGCCCGACCAGCAGATCGGTCTGGCCGCCCTGCCCACCGCGGCCGCGGAGGACACCTGCCTGCGCATCCTGCGTCGCGCGGGCGCCCGCGTAGGCGTCAGCCCGTGCTTCGACTCGCTGCGGGACACCCCACGGGCTCTGCGCTTCGCCCGGCTTGCTCTGGCCGGCCTGCCGGGCACCGGCCCCGGCGTCGCGCGGTTCGACGACGACCCGCTGGCGATGGTGGTTGCCGCCGCCCCGACCGAGGCAGCGCACCTGGTGGAGGTGGTCCTCCAGCCCCTGCTCGATCTCCCGGCCGCCGAGCGCGCCCGGCTCCTGGAGACCATGGAGCACTGGTACGCCGCCGCCGGCTCCGCCGCGGACGCGGCGCGCAGCCTGTTCGTCCACCCCAACACCGTCCGCTACCGGCTGCGGCGGGTCGAGGAGCTCACGGCCCGCTCGCTGTCCGATCCACGGGCGGCGGCGGACATCCGCGTCGCGCTCCTGGCGGCACGCCGGGCGAGCGCGTCGTTCAGCGACGTCATTCAGTGACTCGGCTGCGCACTGCGCACACGGCGTGCGGTGAGGCTCGGCGCCCCGGGCCGCGCGGGCGCCCGTACACCTCGCGACCTGCGCTGAACCACAGCGCCACCGGTCTCTGTGACTCCGTACCTTCAGCCGCTTCACCTGGTCGACAACAGCAGAGGTCATGAACGTTGCCTGGTGCCAACCAGCGATCCTGGTCACACTGCTGAGGTGGACGCCATACACAGAGGTGACCCCGGTCTGTTCGGGCCCCGTTCCGTGACCTGGCAGATGCACGGCGACCCGATGATGTGGGTCGCGGGCATCCGCGCGCTCTACCTCCAGGCCCTGCACCCGCGTGCCGTACGCGGTGTCATGCAGAACTCCGACTTCCGGCGGGACGCCTGGGGCCGGCTGCTGCGGACGGCCGACTTCGTCGGGACCACGACGTACGGCACCACCGAGGCCGCCGAGAAGGCGGCCGCCCGGGTGCGCGGGATCCACCGCAGGCTGCGGGCCACCGACCCGGACACGGGGGAGCGGTACGGCGTGGACGAGCCCGGACTGCTGCTGTGGGTGCACTGCGCCGAGATCGACTCGTATCTGCGGGTCGCGCGGCGCTCGGGCTTTCGCCTCACCGAAGCCCAGGCGGACCGCTACATCGCCGAACACCGGGTCAGCGCCCGCCTGGTGGGCCTCGACCCGGACGCCGTACCGGCGAACCAGGAGGAGATGGCCGCCTACTTCGACAAGGTGCGGCCCGAGCTCGCCTGCGGACCCGAGGCACGCGCGGTGGACGACTTCCTGCTCCGTCCACCGACCCACCCCCTGCTCGTCCCGGCGCGCGAGGCCCTCTGGCGGCGCGTGGCCAACCTGGCGTACGCCGCTCTGCCGCCGTACGCCCACGAGCTGTACGGCAGACCGGCGCCCGAACCCACCACCGTCACCCGCCAGTTGCGTGCCACGGGCACCCTGCTGCGCTGCGTTCCCGCACGTCTGCGCTGGCAACTCCCGCCCAAACACATCCTGCGCGCCATGGCCCGGCTCGGCCCGGGGACCCGCCCGGCGCCGTACAAACCAGGGCGATAGCCCGCCATACTGGACGGGCCGGGGGAGGGTGGGGCGGACCGTCACGGGGGGCGATCGCGGGAGATGGGGGACAGCAGGCTGATCCAGGGCCGGTACCGGCTGCTGGAACCGATCGGGCGCGGCGGCATGGGCGAGGTGTGGCGCGCCCGCGACGAGTCGCTGGGCCGGCAGGTCGCCGTGAAGTGCCTCAAGCCGCTGGGACCGCACCACGACCAGTCCTTCACCCGCGTCCTGCGGGAGCGGTTCCGCCGCGAGGCCCGGGTCGCCGCCGCGCTCCAGCACCGCGGGGTGACCGTCGTGCACGACTTCGGCGAGTCCGACGGCGTCCTGTTCCTCGTCATGGAACTGCTTCAGGGCCGCAACCTCAGCCAGCTGCTGGAGGACAACAAGCAGCATCCGCTGCCCGTCCCCGACGTCGTCGAGATCGCCGACCAGGTCGCCGCCGCCCTCGCCTACACCCATCAGCAGGGCATCGTGCACCGCGATCTGAAGCCCGCGAACATCATGCGGCTCGCCGACGGCACGGTGAAGATCTGCGACTTCGGCATAGCCCGCCTCGGCCATGACATCGGCTTCACGTCCCGGCTGACCGGCACCGGCATCGCCATGGGCACCCCGCACTACATGTCGCCGGAGCAGATCGGCGGGGAGGAGGTGGACCAGCGCAGCGACCTGTACTCGCTGGGATGCGTGCTGTACGAGATCGCCACCGGCGTACCGCCGTTCGACCTCGACGACCCCTGGGCGATCCTCGTCGGCCACCGGGACACCCCGCCCCGGCCGCCCCGCGTCCACCGGGCCGAGCTGCCCGAGTACTTCGAGAAGATCATCCTCGACCTGCTGGCGAAGCGACCCGAGGAACGCCCCCACGACGGACGCGAGTTGGGCCGCCGGATCGATCTGGGCCGTACCACACCGGCGTACGTGCCCACCGTGGTGAGCCCGCGACCCGACCTGCGGCCCCCCGAGCCCGTGGCCCGGGAGCCCCGCCTGCCGTCCTGGACCCGCGGTATGACCACCGGTCACAAGGCCACCGGCGCCGGACTGCGCACCACGCCCCCCGACGCCGCCGCCGGCCTCACCGGCGAGTGGATCCCCCGGCCGGCCACCGGCCGGCCCGAGGAGACCGCGGCCCCCCACGAACCGCCCGCCCCGTCCGCCGCTACGCTCTCCGCGCTGGCGGGACGGCACAACGCGGGCCTCAGCCTCGGCCGGCTGGGTCGCTGGGCGGAAGCCGGTGAGGTGCACCGGGCCGTCGCCGCCGAGCGCGAGCACCTGCTCGGCCCCGACCACCCGGACACCCTCGCCAGCCGCTACGAGGTCGCCTTCACCCTCAGCCGCACCGGCCGCGCCGCCGACGCCCTGCGCGAGTACAAGCACGTCGCCCGCGTCCGCAGCCTCGCCCTCGGCCCGGATCACCCCGACACCCTCGCCGCCCGGCAGGAAATGGCCTACGTACTCGGTCAGTTGGGCCGCCACTTCGACGCGCACCAGGTCTACCTGTCCGTACTCACCGCCCGTGAGCACGCCATGGGCGCCGACCACCCCGACACCCTGCGCTGCCGCCACAACCTCGCCTTCAACCTCAGCAGACTCGGCCGTCTGGAGGACTCCTACCGCATGGCCGCCGAGGTCGCCGTCGCCCGCGCCCGCGTCCTCGGCCCGCACCACCCCGACACCCTGGTCACCCGCTACGAGGTGGCGTACGCCCTCGGCCAGTTGGGCCGCTGGGAGGAAGCCCTGCGGACCTACCGGGAGGTCGCCGAGGCCCGCGCCCAGGCCCTCGGCCCCGACCACCCGGACACCCTGGCCGCCCGCTACGAGGTGGGCATCAGCCTCGGCCGCCTCGGCCGCAGCGCGGAAGCCCTCCGGCTCTACCGCGACCTCATCGAGGACCGCACCCGCGTGCACGGTCCCGCCCATCCCGAGACCCTCCGCGCTCGCCACGGGTTCGGCGTCAACCTCGGCCGCCTCGGCCGCTGGGAGGAGGCCCTCGCCGAGTCCCGTGACGTGTGCGCGATCCGCGAGCGCGTCCTGGGCCCGGATCACCCGGACACCCTGGTCAGCCGCCGCGAGGTCGCCGTGAGCCTCGGCTGGCTGGGCCGCTGGCCCGACGCGCTCACCGAGTACCGCCGTGTCGCCGCCGCCCGCGAACACGTCCTGGGCCCCGCCCACCCCGACACCCTGGCCAGCCGCAACGACGAGGCCCACTGCCTTCAGCAACTCGGACGCGGCACCGAGGCGGCCGAGCTGTACCGGAGGGTGGCGGCGCTGCGGCAGCGCGGGAGCACCGGCGGGCGGTGAAGCGGGCGCGTCCCTGGCCCGTGACCCGGGCGCGCCCCACCTATGGCCGACCTAGATCATCACGTGTTACGAAGAACCATGCGTGCACACGAGGGACACCCGGGACACCGTACGTACGACGCCGTCATCGTCGGTGGCGGCCACAACGGCCTGGTCGCCGCCGCCTACCTGGCCCGCGCCGGCCGGTCCGTGCTGGTGCTGGAGCGGCTGGACCGGACCGGGGGCGCCGCCGTGTCCACCCGGCCGTTCGCCGGTGTCGACGCTCGGCTCTCCCGCTACTCGTACCTGGTCAGCCTGCTGCCCAGGAAGATCGTCCGCGATCTCGGCCTGGACTTCCGGGTCCGCACGCGCAACGTCTCCTCGTACACCCCCGTGGAGCGCGACGGTCGGCCGACCGGACTGCTCGTCGGCGGCGGCGAGCGGCGCACCCGGGAGGCGTTCGCCCGGCTGACCGGCGGCGAGCACGAGTACGCCGCCTGGCGGCGCTTCTACGGCATGACCGGCAAGGTCGCCAAGAAGGTGTTCCCGACCCTCACCGAACCCCTGCCGAGCCGTGCGGAACTGCGCCGCCGGGTGGACGACGAGGAGGCCTGGCGGACCCTCTTCGAGGAGCCCATCGGCGTGGCGATCGAGGACCGGTTCGCGGACGACCTGGTCCGGGGCGTCGTCCTCACGGACGCCCTGATCGGTACCTTCGCCGACGCCCACGATCCGTCGCTCAAGCAGAACCGCTGCTTCCTCTACCACGTCATCGGCGGCGGCACCGGCGACTGGGACGTCCCCGTCGGCGGGATGGGCGCGCTCACCGACGCCCTGGCCGCGGCGGCACGCGCGGCCGGCGCGGTCCTCGCCACCGGGCACGAGGCGGTAGGCATCCGCACCGACGGACGTACGGCGGAGATCACCTACCGGACGGCCGACGGCGAGGGCGTCACCGCCGCCCGGCACGTCCTGGTGAACGCCTCCCCGCAGGACCTGGCCGCGCTCACCGGGGACACGCCCCCGGACCCCGCCGAGGGTGCCCAGCTCAAGGTGAACATGCTGCTCAAGCGCCTGCCCCGGCTGCGGGACAGCTCCGTCGACCCCCGCGAGGCGTTCTCCGGCACCTTCCACATCGCCGAGGGCTACGACCAGTTGGCCACCGCCCACGCCCAGGCCGCGGCGGGGGAACTCCCCGCCGCGCCGCCGTCGGAGATCTACTGCCACTCGCTGACGGACCCGACCATCCTCGGCCCCGAGCTCGTCGAGAAGGGCTATCAGACCCTCACCCTCTTCGGACTGCACACCCCGGCCCGCCTCTTCGCGCGGGACAACGACGCCGTCCGCGAGGAGCTGCTGAAGTCGACCCTCGCCCAGCTGGACGCCCAGCTCGCCGAGCCGCTCGCCGACTGTCTGGCGACCGACGCCGAAGGCCGTCCCTGCATCGAGGCGAAGACCCCGCTGGACCTGGAGCGCGACCTGCGCCTGCCCGGCGGCAACATCTTCCACCGCGAGCTGGCCTGGCCGTACGCCCAGGAGGGCACCGGGCGCTGGGGCGTCGAGACACCGCACCCGAACGTGCTGTTGTGCGGCGCCGGTGCGGTGCGCGGGGGAGGGGTGAGCGGAGTGCCGGGGCACAACGCGGCGATGGCCGTCCTTCAAGCAGACGCATGATTCCCAGGTCCACTGTGCGCGAGCACGGCCGGAGCCGTGCGCGGCCCGCCTGACACCGATGTGAGGGCCCGGGGAATCAGTCCGAGGAGCGGCTCCAGCCGGTCGCCGTGATCCGCGCCGCGTCCGCCGGCCGGGCCTCGTCGAAGAGGACGGTGTCCGCCGCGTCCACGCGCAGTCCGTCGACGTAGGCCCCACGGCCCACGTACAGCCGATCGGTCGTGTATCGCCAGCGGAGCTGCAGCTGCCGATGCGTGGGCAGCCGGGCCGTGAGCCGGTGCCAGACGCGGCCCGACCAGCCCGTGACGGTACCGGTCGGGTGGTCCTGCGACGGCTCACGGCGACGTGCCGTGGCGAAGGGGAGCGGCTGCCAGGTGGCGCCCCCGTCGGTCGTCGCCTCCAGCGCGAGGACGTCCGTCCGTGGTTCGGTGTCCCACCACAGGGCGCAGTGCAACCGGGTGCCGCCCACGGACGTGTCCAGCGGGGGCAGCGTGAGGGTGGCGGCCGTGGCGCTCGCCATGCCGGAGAACCAGGCGGTACGGCCGTGCCGCGGGCGGACCGGGACGGAGCGGGCCAGGTGGTTGGCGGCGGCCACCCTGGGCGCCGAGCCGGAGCGCCAACTGCGCACCGGGTGGACCGAGTTGCCGAGGATCACCAGAAAGGAGTCGGTCGTCGGGTCGAGGACCAGCGAGGTGCCGGTGAAGCCGGTGTGGCCCGCGGTGCGCGGGGTGGCCATCGCACCCATGTACCAGTGCTGGTGGAGCTCGAAACCGAGGCCGTGCTCGTCGCCGGGGAAGGCGGTGTTGAAGTCGGTGAACATCAGCTCCACCGACTCCGGCCGAAGGATGCGGGCCCTGCCGTAGGCGCCGCCGTCGAGGAGTGTGCGGCCGAGGATCGCGAGGTCCCAGGCGTTGGAGAACACGCCCGCGTGGCCCGCGACGCCGCCGAGGCTGAAGGCGTTCTCGTCGTGCACCTCTCCCCACACCAGCCCACGGTCCAGGCCGGACCAGGGCCTGCGGGCGTCCTCGGTGGCCGCGATCATCGGCTTCCAGGCGGCCGGCGGGTTGTAGCGGGTGCGGTGCATGCCCAGCGGGGCGGTGATCTCCTCGCGCAGGAGGGTGTCGAGCGTGCGGCCGGTGACCTTCTCCAGGACGAGCTGGAGGGAGATGAGGTTCAGGTCCGAGTAGAGGTAGGCGGTGCCCGGAGGGTTCAGCGGGGCCTCGTTCCAGATGAGCTGGAGCTTGGCCTCGTACGTCGGCGCGTTGTACAGCGGGATCCACGCGCGGAACCCGGAGGTGTGCGTCAGGAGCTGACGGATCGTGATGTCCTGCTTGCCCGCGCGGCCGAAGTCCGGGAGGTGCGAGGCGACCGTCGACTCCAGCGCGAGCGCACCCCGCTCGATCTGCTGGACGGCGAGGACGGAGGTGAACAGCTTGGACACCGATGCCAGATCGAAGACCGTGTCCTCGGCCGTCGCGATCTGCCTCTTCGCCGGGAACTCGACGCCCGTGCCGGTCCGTTCGTCGTACGCCTGATAGCGCACCGCCATCCCGATGGGCTGGTGCAGGGCCACGATGTGGCCGCGCCCGGCGAGAAGGACGGCGCCCGCGTACCAGGGGTGCGTGGGGGAGGGGCCGAGGAACGCCTCGGCGTCGGTGACCAGGCGGCCCAGGTGGGCGGCGAGGAGACCGGCCCGCTCGGGGGAGCCGTGGCGCAGTGTGCTGCGGCCCAGGGACGCGGTCGCCCGGGCCGGACCGGCGGGGCAGGGCGCGAGGGCCAGGGCGCCACCCAGGGCCATGGTGGCTCTGCCCAGGTGCCGCCGGGTCAGTCCGCTTCGGTCGTCGGTCATCGAGGCCTCCCGTGGCTCCGCCTGAAAGAATCTTTCCGGGATCACCTTGCGTGGTGAAACTTTCGTGTCAGGTGTGGACGGTGTCAACGGGCGTGCGTCACAACTGATCTGACGGTGTATCAGAAAAGCCCTTCCGTCGTCCGGAGGACTGCGGCATCCTGCGCCCATGCAGACGGAGCTGAGCAAGAAACTGGGAGTCGAGCACGCCGTCTTCGGCTTCACGCCGTTCCCCGCCGTCGCCGCGGCCATCAGCCGGGCCGGGGGCTTCGGAGTGCTCGGCGCGGTCCGCTACACCGCCCCCGACGACCTCGCACGCGACCTCGACTGGATCGAGGCCCATGTCGAGGGCAGGCCCTACGGCCTGGACGTGGTCATGCCCGCCAAGAAGGTGGAAGGCGTCACCGAGGCCGACGTCGAGGCGATGATCCCCGAGGGACACCGGCAGTTCGTCAAGGACACCCTCGCCAAGTACGGCGTGCCCGAACTCGCCGAGGGGGAGGCGTCCGGCTGGCGCATCACCGGATGGATGGAGCAGGTCGCCCGCACCCAGCTCGACGTCGCCTTCGACTACCCGATCAAGCTGCTCGCCAACGCTCTCGGCTCACCGCCCGCGGACGTGGTGGAGCGCGCCCATGACCAGGGCGTCCTCGTCGCCGCCCTCGCGGGCAGCGCCCGACACGCGAAGAAGCACAAGGCGGCCGGCATCGACATCGTCGTCGCCCAGGGGTACGAGGCGGGCGGCCACACCGGCGACATCGCCTCCATGGTGCTCACACCCGAGGTCGTGGAGGCGGTCGACCCGCTGCCCGTGCTGGCGGCCGGCGGCATCGGAAGCGGCCGGCAGGTGGCTGCCGCGCTCGCCCTCGGCGCCCAGGGGGTGTGGCTGGGCTCCCTGTGGCTGACCACCACGGAGGCCGACCTCCACTCACCGGCCCTGACCCGCAAACTGCTCGCCGCCGGCTCCGGCGACACGGTCCGCTCCCGCGCCCTGACCGGCAAGCCCGCACGCCAGCTGCGTACCGAGTGGACCGACGCCTGGGACGACGCGCACGGGCCCGGAACCCTCCCCATGCCCCTGCAGGGTCTGCTCGTCGCCGACGCCGTCTCGCGCATCCAGAAGTACGAGGTCGAGCCGCTGCTCGGCACCCCCGTCGGGCAGATCGTCGGCCGGATGACCGCCGAGCGCAGCGTCCAGGCCGTCTTCGACGACCTCACCAGCGGCTTCGAACGAGCCGTCGACCGCATCAACCGCATCGCCGGAAGGAGCGGCCAGTGACGAACACACCGCCCGTGGGCTTCTGGGCCCAGGCCGCGGCCGACCCCCACCGCACGGTCCTCGTCGCCCCCGACGGCGAGGCGTGGACCGCCGGACGGCTGCACGCCGACGCCAACCGCCTCGTCCACGGCCTGCGCACGGCCGGTATGGAGCGCGGGGACGCCTTCGCGGTCGTCCTGCCCAACAGCGCCGAGTTCTTCACCGCCTACCTCGCCGCCGCCCAGGCCGGGTTCTACCTGGTGCCGATCAACCACCACTTCGTCGGCCCCGAGATCGCCTGGATCGTGGCCGACTCCGGCGCCAAGGTGCTCCTCGCCCACGAACGCTTCGCCGCCCCCGCACGCCACGCCGCCGACGAAGCCGGCCTGCCCGGCAGCCACCGGTACGCGATCGGCACGGTCGAGGGCTTCCGGCCGTACGCCGAACTCCTCGACGGGCAACCGGAGTCGGCGCCCGGCGACCGGACCCTCGGCTGGGTCATGAACTACACCTCGGGCACCACCGGACGCCCCCGCGGCATCCGGCGCCCCCTGCCGGGCAAGGCCCCCGAGGAGGCGTACCTCGGCGGTTTCCTCGGCATCTTCGGCATCCGCCCGTTCGACGACAACGTGCACCTCGTCTGCTCACCGCTGTACCACACCGCCGTCCTGCAGTTCGCGGGCGCGTCCCTGCACATTGGTCACCGGCTGGTCCTCATGGACAAGTGGACACCGCAGGAGATGCTCCGTCTCATCGACACCCACCGGTGCACCCACACCCATATGGTCCCCACCCAGTTCCACCGGCTGCTGGCACTTCCCGAGGAGGTGCGGGCGCGTTACGACGTGTCCTCGATGCGGCACGCCATCCACGGCGCCGCGCCCTGCCCCGACCATGTGAAGCGGGCGATGCTCGACTGGTGGGGGCCGTGCGTGGAGGAGTACTACGCGGCCAGCGAGGGCGGCGGCGCGTTCGCCACCGCCGAGGACTGGCTGAAGAAGCCCGGCACCGTCGGCAAGGCCTGGCCGATCAGTGAACTGGCCGTCTTCGACGACGACGGCAACCGGCTCCCGCCGGGCGAACTGGGCACCGTGTACATGAAGATGAACACCGGCGGATTCGCCTACCACAAGGACGAGGCCAAGACCCGCAAGAACCGCATCGGTGACTTCTTCACCGTCGGCGACCTCGGCTACCTGGACGAGGACGGCTACCTCTTCCTCCGCGACCGCAAGATCGACATGATCATCTCTGGTGGGGTGAACATCTACCCGGCCGAGATAGAGTCCGTGCTCCTGTCGCACCCGGCCGTGGCGGACGCCGCGGTCTTCGGCATCCCGCACGACGACTGGGGCGAGGAGGTCAAGGCCGTCGTCGAACCGGCCCCCGGCCACGAGCCCGGCCCCGCGCTCGCCGCGACCGTCCTCGATCACTGCGCCGAGCGGCTCGCCGGGTACAAACGGCCGAGGAGCGTGGACTTCACCGCCGAGATGCCGCGCGATCCCAACGGCAAGCTGTACAAGCGGCGGCTGCGGGACCCCTACTGGGAGGGGCGAGACCGAGCGCTGTGACCCCCGCCCGGTGACGGCAGCGGCGGCGGCCCGAGGTGACCGACGGCTTCAGGGACGCAGGCGAGGAAGGGCCTCCAGGGCACTGGCCAGGCCGGTCGCATCGGTGCCGATCTTGCGGTACACACTGGACAGCAGCGACCGCACACCCTGCTCGGTGAGGTGCAGGTCCTTGGCGATCACCGCCACCGGGTGGCCCCGAACGGTCAGTTCGGCCGTACGGTGCTCCTGGGCGGTCAGCGTTTCGGCCGGGGCGTAGCGCAGCGGCAGCGGGCGCAGTCCGGCCGCCGAGAGCTCCTCCCTGGCCCTCCCGGCCAGCGCCTCGGCCCCGCAGTGGACCGCGCCCTCCAGGCCCCGGTAGAGCCGGTCGGCGGCCTCCTGGAGCTGCCCGTTGCGGGACAGCGCGGCGCCGTGGCCGACCAGGGCGCGGGCGAGCTCGTACGACGAGGGCGACTGCTCCAGCTGGTCGACGGCCTGCGCGTAGAGGTCGAGCGCCGCCGGTCCGCCGGTCACCTCGGCGAGGGTGTGAAGGGCCTGCCCCAGGGCGGAGGCGGCGCCGAAGCCCCGGGCGCGCTCGACGGCGTCCCGGGCATGGCGGACCGCCTCGTCCGGGGCGGTCGGGGCGAGCGCGGAGGCGAGCCGCAGCTGCCACGGGCACCAGGCCGGGTTGCGCCAGGCTCGTTCGTCCAGCCAGTCGCCGACCGCGGACAGCACCGGCACCGCCTCGGCGTGCCGTCCCTCCGCCAGGAGCAGTTCCGCGTACACGGTGCGCGGGTCGGGATAGACGACCGCGCTCGGGACCGTCTCACCGAAGTGGTGTTCGTCGGCGAGTGCACGCGCCTCGGTGATCCGCCCACGGGCCAGCAGGATCTCGATGAGGATGGCGACGCCGAACCACCGGGCGGCCACCACCCCCTCCACCTTGTCGGCGATGCGCAGGCCCTCCCGTACGAAGTCCTCGGCCTCGGCGAGACAGCCGCGACGGTAGCGGATGTAGGCGGCGATGGTCTGCCCGAAGGCCAGGTGGGAGCCCCGCCAGCCCTTGGCCGCGCAGTCGGCGATGCCCCTGTGGAACAACTCCTCGGCCCGCCGGGGCTGATCGCCGTACATGTAGACGAGGGCGACCGACAGAGGTACCTCGAAGCCCCGGTTCTCGTCGCTCCAGCTCATACCGCCGCGCAGCGCCCTGTCGGCATGGGCGAGGGCGGTCTTCCGCGGCTCTCCGCGCTTGACGGCGTCCCAGGCCCGCAGCCCCAGGATGTAGCGCTCCTCCAGACTGCGTCCGGGCAACTGCTCGGCCAGCCGCGCCAGCGTCCGGGAACGGGCCGCGGAGTCGGAGTCCTCGGCGCGGACCATGCTCCAGACGAACTGATCGGCCTGCATCCGCAGTTTGACGCGCGGGTTCGTGGCCTGCCTCGCCTCCTGCGCGGCCACCGCCACGGCTTCGGCCAGCTGATCGGTGTGGGCCAGCGCCGTCGTCAGCCGATAGACGATGGACGCGCGCAGATCGGGATCGACGTCCGGTTCGGCGAGTGCCTGGCGGAGATACCGCACCGTGGCCGTGGGCTCGATCAGGAACGTGGAGCACGCGAGTTCGTGCAGGACCACGGCGCGGTCCTCGGGCAGGGGCGGTTCGTGCAGAGCGCGGGTCAGCAGCCGCCGGGCGGCCTCCGTCGCCCCGGCCCGGAGATACTCGCGGGCGGCCTCGCGCAGGCAGTCGACGGTCTCGGGGTTGCCCTCGCAGGGGACCTCCAGCAGATGCCGGGCGGCCGCGGTGGGGCCGTACCCCGCCTCCAGGAGGGCCACCGCGGCGGCGTTGTGCAGACCGGCGCGGAACGCCTTCGGGAGGGAACGGTAGATCGTCGTCGCGATCAGCGGGTGGACGAACTCGAACTCACCGCCGGCCACCTGGCCCTCGGCCAGGATCCGGGCGCCCCGCAACTCCTGGGTCGCCTCGGCGACCGCCTCGTCGCCGAGCACCGCGATGGCCGCGGCCAGCTGCGGTGAGAAGGGCGACCCCAGCACGGACGCCGTGTGCGCGAAACGGACGGTCGCCGGATCGAGCCCTTCCAGACGCTCGATGAGTCCCGGGCCCTTCACCGCCGCGGCGAGCTCACGCATCGCCGGCAGGTCCTCCTCGGTGCCTGCGAGCCGCCGCTCGCCCAACCCGATGGCGAGCTCCACCGCTTCGAAGGGGCTGCCACCGGTGGCAGCCCAGCATTCCTTGCAGAACCGCTCCTCGGCGTCCTGCCCGACCTCGTCCCTGACGATCCGCGCCACGCCGTCGGCGGAGAGCCGCGCCAGCTCATGGGGGCGGCCCCCGTGACGCCCGAGAAGCCCGCCGAGTTCGTCCGCCTCGGGCGGCAGCTCGCCGGGCCGGTAGGCGACCACGATCAGCAGCGGAAGGTCGTCGACCCGCGGCGCGAAGGAGGTGAGCCAGGTCAGGGACTCGGCGTCGGCCCAGTGCAGGTCGTCCAGGAGCAGGACGACCGGAGCCTTCTCCACCGTCAGGCGCGTCATGACCCAGTCCAGACCCTCACGGACACCGGTCGGGTCCGGCGCGGGGGCCGGCCCCCGCGCCTCCAGACCGAGCACCGCGGCCACGATGTCGTACCAACTGCCCAGGAAGGCCCGCCGTTGCGCCTCGTCCATCCGTGCCAGCGAGGGCTGGACCAGCTGGCGCACCACACGGAACGCCAACCCCTGCTGCTTCTCCCCACCCCTCGCGGAAAGCACCGTGAACCGGTGTGCCGCGGCGCGGACACGTGCCTCCGTGATGAGCGCGGTCTTGCCCAGTCCGGCCGACCCGGTGAAGGCGAGCAGCCCCCTGCGCCGCGCCCGCGGCACACCGTCCGTGGTGCGTCGCAACTCCTTGAACGCGGCGTCGAGGGCCTGAAGTTCCCGTCGGCGCTCGATCAACGTCCGTTGTTCGGTGATCGGGTGCCGCGGCTCCATCGCCATGCGCCGTACCGCTTCCTGTCGTTCGGCCTCGGGTGGGCCGAGCGTACGCCGCGTGGACCTGTCGCAGGGCGGATCGGGCACCAAAGGGTGAATCATGAACTTCCGGTGGGAGAAGGGCCGTCCCGCGGGTAGGAGGTCCGGATGGACACCTGCCGGTGGCCCTGCCGCACGAGCACGCCGGGCGTCATCAGGGAACCGCCGGCACGGACGTCACATCCGCATAGCGGGGCACGGTACGGGACCAGTCGTAGCACCCGCGGATCCAGCTGATCACGCCCCGCGCGTAGCCGGCGCCCGCGGGACTCAGCTCCGGTTCGATCTCGGCGTGGAGCTTGCGGACCTCCTCGATGGTGTCGTTGATCTCCTCGATGGCCAGGACGACGGCCGTCTGAAGGGAGCACCGGCGCTCCCGCTGGTGCGCGAGCGCCAGGTTGATCATTTCGCCCGCGCGCTGCTCCTTCACCGCGGAGAACAGGTCGGCCGTCCACACCGCGGCGTTCGCCGAGAGCCCGCTCAGGCGCCGTACGACGGGATGGTGGAGTTCGGCGTCGGGCACCTCCTGAGGCTGGGCGGCCTCGTACAGCGGGAAGAACGGCTCGACGCCCGCGGTCAGCGACCGTATCGAGGTGCAGTCCGCGGTCCGCAGCGCACCGGAACGGGCCTGGGCCACCGCCTCGTACAGCAGACCGTGCACGTACTCACGGCTCTTCCCCGCCCAGCGCGCGGCCTGCGCGGGCGTGCAGCGTTCCCTGACCTGGCGGTAGAGGTCGGCCAGCGACGCTCCGAGGGGTGTGCTGGGCGGGGTGCCGTCCCGCAGGACGGAGACGCTCTCGCACAGCATGGGCAGCAGCGCGCCCGGAGAACGCCGGCCGACGTCCTCCGCCCGGTCGTCGAAGACGAACTGGTAAGCGATCTGATTGGCCACGATCTGGAGGAGCCCCTGATCGACGGCGGGGCTGGTGCGGGACGCCAGCTCGGCGGGGCGGGTCCGGGCGATCATCGCGGCCACCCCCGGTTCGTCGGTCAGTCCCCACGCGGTCAGCCATGCCTGCACACCGGCCGCCGCCGCGGGCTCGTGGGGATTGCGGCGGGCCGGGAAGGGCATGTGCAGTCGGGTGTCGATCAGCTCCTTGAGAGTCGACGGCGGGGTGCCGCCCGGTACGTCGTCCCGTGGGCCGGCCGGTACGCCGACCCGTACGCCGACCGGGATGTCCTCATGCGTCGTCGACACCGTTGTCACCTGCCGTCCGAAGATCCGGTGCGTGAAGTGCGGCTGTCCGCAGGGGCGAACGCCGTTCGCAGCTCATGACGAGGGAACGCGGCCCGAGGGTGATCGTGGGTCGCGGCGTGTCGTCGACATGGCCCGGCAGATGGCGCAGCCGCACACGGCCGGCGATCGTCGCGAGCGCCAGGGTGGCCTCCACCATGGCGAACTCGTCGCCGAGGCATTTGCGGCTGCCCGCGGAGAACGGCATCATCGCGCGCCGCTGCTCGGCGGTGACCTGATCCGGCAGCCAGCGCTCGGGGAGGAACCGTTCGGGTTCGGGGAACGACGACGGATCGTGGTGCAGGAGGTAGGGGCTGTAGAGCACGGTTGCCCCGCGCGGCAGGCGGCACCCGGCGAGTTCCGTCTCCCTGGTGGTGACGCGGGTGAAGAGCCAGCCCGGTGACGTGTGGCGCAGCGTCTCGGAGACGACGCAGCGGGTGTACACGAGCGCGGGCAGATCCTCGGGACCGGGCCGCCGGCCGCCGGGGAGTACGGCGTCGAGTTCGGCGTGCAGACGGCGCTCCGCCTGCGGATGGCGGGCCAGCAGGCTGAAGGCGTCGGCCAGACAGAGCGCCGGGGCCTCGACGCCCGTGAGCAGCAACGTGATCAGGTGGTCGTGAACCTCCTGGTCGGTGATCGCCGCCTCCCCGGCCTCGCCGCGCGTGGCCGCGAGCAGGACCTCCAGCACGTCGTCGTGGGAGGAGCCGTCTAGGCGCCGCTGCGCGATCGCTGCGTCGATGACGGCGTGCACGCGGGCCACGGCTCGCCGATAGCGGCGGTTGGCCCGGGTGGGGAGCCGGAACGGGGCGTCGATCGGTACGACCGTGCGGACGAACAGGCCGCGGACGATGACGGTGAGACAGTCCCGCACCTCGGCGCAGGTCGCGTCGTCGAGCGAGCCGGAGAGGAGGACGCGGCTGATCACCCGTGTCGTCAGCGCCATCATCGCCTCACTGACGGGTACCTCCTGCCCGGGCGTCCAGGCACGGCACGCCGACTCCGCCTCCTCGGTGATCAGCTCAGTGTGAGCGGCGGCACGGGAGGGACGGAAGCTCGGTTGCAGCAGCCTGCGCTTGTCCCGGTGCGTCTGGTGCGGGCAGGTGACGAGACCGTCGCCCATCAGCGTCCCGAGCCGGTCGAAGAGCGGGCCCCCCTTGTCGAAGGTGCGTGAATTCCTGAGCACCTCATGGGTCAGCTCCGGATGGCACACCATCCAGGCGCGTTGTGGGCCGAGTCGTATCTCGACCAGATCTCCGTACGCGCGCAAAGAATTGAGAAACGTCAGCGGTTGACGGAACAAAGCGATACCGTGGCCGAGGAATGGGAATATGCCGGGAGCAGTACCTGTCCTCCACGCTCGCTCTTGTTCAGGCACAGCACGACTCATGGGAACCTCCTGCCGGACGTGACACGTGAAAGGGCGGGGCGTGTCACGGACTTGACGCTTGAGACAGTCCTGCCCAGTTCAAGCGGCGCTCGGTTTCGGGAGACCTTTCTCCAGAGGGGCGCAAGGGAGCACGGCGAAGCGAAATCGGCAAGAAGAAGCAGGATGGAGCATTCGACGAACGGGCTCGGTCGCCACGTGAGTTGACAGTGATCGCCGTTCACCGCTCACATGTGATTCCGCCTCATGTGGCACAAGCCCATGTCGCCCGCCCTCATGTCGCCCGCCTCCAGGTGGCTGCGCTCCATGTGGCCCGAACCTATGTGGCCCGACCCCATGTGGCCCGACCCCATGTGGTCGCGCCCCATGCGGTCCCGCCCGAGCCACCGCCGTGGTGTCCTGCGTCGTGCTTGACCTGTCCCCGGCGCCGCACCGAGGATCATGTGCCATGACGCCTGCACACGGCAGCACGGTCGACGGGGTGCTGCGCCGCACCGCCCGTCGCACCCCGGCGCGCGTCGCGCTCGACTACCGCGACCGCTCTTGGACCTACGAGGAACTCGACGAGGCCGTCTCGCGTGCGGCGAGCGTCCTGCTCGACCAGGGGCTCGCCCCGGGCGACCGGATCGGCGCCTACGGCCACAACTCGGACGCCTACCTGATCGCCTTTCTCGCCTGCGCCCGCGCGGGACTGGTCCACGTCCCCGTCAACCAGAACCTCACCGGCGACGATCTCGCCTACATCGTCGGCCAGTCCGGCAGCTCCCTGATCCTCGCCGACCCGGATCTGTCGGACCGGCTCCCGGACGGAGTCCCCGCGCTGCCGTTGCGCGACGCCGACGACTCACTGCTGGCGCGGCAGGTCACGGCCCCCGTGCACGACGGCCCGGAGCCGCGCGGCGAGGATCTGGTGCAACTGCTCTACACCTCGGGCACGACGGCCCTGCCCAAGGGCGCGATGATGACCCACCGAGCCCTGGTCCACGAGTACCTGAGCGCGATCACCGCCCTCGACCTGAGCGCCGGCGACCGCCCCGTCCACGCACTGCCGCTGTACCACTCGGCCCAGATGCACGTGTTCCTCATGCCGTACCTGGCAGTGGGTGCGACGAACACCATCCTGGACGCTCCCGACGGCGACCGGCTCTTCGACCTGATCGAGACGGGCCGCGTGGACAGCCTGTTCGCCCCGCCGACGGTGTGGATCGGGCTCGCGGGCCGGCCCGACTTCGCGAGCCGCGACCTCGACGGGCTGCGCAAGGCGTACTACGGCGCCTCGATCATGCCGGTGCCGGTCCTGGAGCGGCTGCGTGAGCGGTGGCCGAAGCTGGCCTTCTACAACTGCTTCGGCCAGAGCGAGGTCGGCCCGCTCGCCACGGTTCTGGCCCCCGACGAGCACAAGGGCCGCATGGACTCCTGCGGCCGTACCGTCCTCTTCGTGGACGCCCGGGTGGTCGACGAGAACGGCCAAGAGGTACCCGACGGCACACCGGGTGAGATCGTGTACCGCTCCCCGCAACTGTGCGAGGGCTACTGGGACAAGCCCGAGGAGACCGCCGAGGCGTTCCGGGACGGCTGGTTCCACTCCGGCGACCTCGCCGTGCGGGACGCGCACGGCTACTTCACCATCGTCGACCGGGTGAAGGACGTCATCAACTCCGGTGGCGTCCTGGTCGCCTCGCGCGAGGTCGAGGACGCCTTGTACACGCACCCGGGCGTCGCCGAGGCCGCCGTGATCGCGCTGCCCGACGAGCGGTGGATCGAGACCGTCACGGCGGTCGTCGTCGCGCGCGGTGAGGTGACCGGGCCCGAACTGATCGACCACGCCAGAAAGAAGCTCGCCCACTTCAAGGCGCCGAAGCGGGTGGTGTTCGTGGACGAGCTCCCCCGCAACGCGAGCGGGAAGATCCTCAAGAGGGAACTGCGGGACCGGTTCGCAGGCGGCTAGGGGGTGCTGCGAAAGTCCCGCTCAGCACCCGCGGCGCCCGGCACGCTCCCCCGCTGCCTGAAGGGCGTGGGAGGTGCCCCCACCGGCCGCACCGGGCGAAGACCCGAGCACATCCGGTACGAGGGTCTTCGTCCGGCACGCCGAGGGCACGCACCGGACACCGCAGGCACCGCGGCTCGGCACCGCACGGGACTGCCGCGAACAGCACACCTAGACCGTCCTGGACGGACCCGAGCTGTGCCGGCCACGGTCGGTCCCGCGCGGCCGCAGGTCCTCGATCCGTCGGATCTTTCCCACGGAACGCTCCAGGGACTCCGGCTCGACGATCTCCACGGCGACCGACACCCCGATGCCGTCCTTGACCGCGGCCGTGATGGCCCGCGCGGCCGCGTCCCGGGTCTCGGGTGTCGCGTCGGGGCGGGCTTCCGCCCGTACGGTCAGGGCGTCGAGCCGGCCCTCGCGGGTGAGGCGCAGCTGGAAGTGGGGCGCGACTCCCGGAGTGCGCAGCACGATCTCCTCGATCTGCGTCGGGAAGAGGTTCACCCCGCGCAGGATCACCATGTCGTCGCTGCGGCCGGTCACCTTCTCCATCCGTCGGAACACCCGCGCCGTGCCCGGCAGCAGCCGCGTCAGGTCCCGGGTCCGGTACCGCACGATCGGCATCGCCTCCTTGGTGAGCGAGGTGAAGACCAGTTCCCCCTCCTCGCCGTCGGGCAGCACCTCACCGCTGATCGGATCGACGACCTCCGGAAAGAAGTGGTCCTCCCACACATGGAGCCCGTCCTTGCTCTCCACGCACTCCTGCGCGACCCCCGGCCCGATCACCTCGGACAACCCGTATATGTCGACGGCGTCGATCGCGAAGCGTTCCTCGATCTCCTGACGCATCCGCTCCGTCCAGGGCTCGGCGCCGAAGATGCCGACACGCAGGGACGTGCTGCGCGGATCGACGCCCTGCCGCTCGAACTCGTCGAGGATCGTGAGCATGTACGACGGCGTCACCATGATGACCTCGGGCCCGAGATCCTGGATCAGCTGGACCTGACGGGCGGTCATGCCACCGGACGCGGGGATGACCGTGCAGCCCAGCCGCTCCGCCCCGTAGTGTGCGCCGAGCCCACCGGTGAACAGCCCATAGCCGTAAGCCACATGCACCCTGTCCCCGGGACGGCCGCCCGCCGCCCGGATGGAGCGCGCCACCATGTCCGACCACACGGACAGGTCGGCGTCCGTGTAGCCGACGACCGTGGGACGTCCGGTGGTGCCGCTGGAGGCATGGATGCGGCGAATACGGTCCTGGGGTACGGCGAACATGCCGTACGGGTAGTTCTCGCGCAGGTCGGCCTTCGTGGTGAACGGGAAACGGGCCAGGTCGGTGAGTGAACGGCAGTCCTCGGGCCGTACGCCGGCCTTGTCGAAGGATTCCCGGTAGAAGGGCACGTTGTCATAGGCGTGCCGCAGCGACGTGCGCAGCCGCTCCAACTGCAGTGCCCGCAGGGCTTTTGGGGTGAGCCGTTCCCCCGCGTCCAGCAGCTCCGTCGCATCCGCCATGGGGGCTTCTCCCTCGCCGACCGCACCAATCCGGACGACCGATCATTCGGTCAGGGTGTCCGGGATCAGTAATCCAGGTGGGAGTTGATCAGGCAAGAGGGTGGCCTGCACTTTCACTCACCGAGAACTCCGGCTCGTCCGTCCCGGCGTCCGGAACCCCGTTGCCATGGCGGCGGCGGGGTGGCCAAGATCGACGCCATGCCGACCTTCACCGCCGCCGACGGGACCGAGATCGCCTACCGCCTCCGGGGGCGCGGCGCACCACTTGTGGTGCTGCCCGGGGGCCCGATGCGGGCCTCCGCCTACCTCGGGGACCTGGGAGGGCTCACCGCACACCGGCAGCTGGTGCTGCTCGACCTGCGGGGCACCGGGGACTCGGCCGTGCCCGCGGACCCGGCGACGTACCGCTGCGACCACCTGGTGGACGACGTGGAGATGTTGCGGCACCACATGGGTTTGACACACATGGACCTGTTGGCGCACTCCGCGGGCGGGAGCCTGGCCATGCTGTACGCCGCCCGGTACCCACGGCGGGTGTCACGGCTGGCGCTGGTCACCGCCATCCCCTGGGCACTGGGGATGCCCGCCACCGCTGAGGACCGGCTGACCGCCGCTCGGCTCAGGGAGGGCGAGCCGTGGTTCGCGCAGGTGTTCCCGGCGTTCGAGGCATGGCTGAACGGGACGGGCGACTTCACAGCTTCCCTCGCACCCTTCTTCTACGGACGGTGGGACGACGTGGCGCGGGACCACGACGCACGTGGCGACCACGAGTACAACGACGAGGCCGCCGGCATCTACGGCTCCGGCGGCGCCTACGACCCGCCCGCCACCCGCGACGCGCTCGCCCGGCTCGGCGCACCGGTCCTCGTCCTGGCCGGTGCGCTCGACGGGGGCCCGAGCCCGGACCTCGCCCGCCGCACCGCCGACGTCTTCCCGAACGCCGAACTGGCCGTGCAGCCCGGCGCCGGGCACCATCCCTGGCTGGACGACGCCGAGTGGTTCGTCCGGTGTGTCGTCGGGTTCCTGGGCGGAGAGCGTTCGAAGCCGGGGCGGTGAACCGGGATCGACGGGTGCGATCCTCCAGGGAATGTTGCGAAGCATCCCCCAAGGCCCGCGTTCGTCCGGTTCCCCGGCGGATGGTTAGGGTTCGGAGCGGAACCGGACACCTGAACGAGACAGGGGACGACCGTGAGCGCGCCACGCCTGAGCAGCACACCATTGCCCGGCATCGGAGTCCGCTACGACCTCACCACACGCGAACAGCGCCGCCTTTCCGTGGTCGCCCACCGGGACGGAACGCGGACGCTCAGCGCCTACCGGAAGGACGACCCGGACGCGTGCGCGCTGTCGGTACGGCTCAGCTCGGGTGAGGCGGCGACCCTGATCGACGCGCTGATGCCGGCTCACCACAGCCCCAACCTGCTGTCCACCACCGAACTGGGCCTCGTGGCCGAGCGGATCGAGCTCTCCGCCACCTCGCACTGGAACGGACGGCTGCTGGGCGAGACCCGCATGCGCACCGAGACCGGCGTGTCCATCGTGGCCGTGCTGCGCCGCGCCGAGGCCATCCCCTCACCGACGCCCGACTTCCGGCTGGCCGGCGGCGACACCCTCATCGTGATCGGCACCCGCGAGGGCGTGGAGTCCGCCGCCGCGATACTCGGGCGGGAGTGAGCCACGATGCACTCCTCCGCGGTCTTCCTCATCGAATTCGGCGCGATCATCCTCGGCCTGGGCCTGCTCGGCCGCTTCGCCGCGCGGTTCCGGTTCTCTCCGATCCCCCTGTACCTGCTGGCCGGGCTCGCCTTCGGCAAGGGCGGGCTGCTTCCCCTCGGCGCCAGCGAGGAGTTCGTCGCCATCGGGGCCGAGATCGGGGTGATCCTGCTCCTGCTGATGCTCGGCCTCGAGTACACGGCGAGCGACCTCGTCTCCAACCTCAAGTCCCAGTACCCGGCCGGGCTCGTCGACGCCACGCTGAACGCGCTGCCGGGTGCCGCCATGGCCCTGCTGCTCGGCTGGGGCCCGGTCGCCGCCGTCGTCCTGGCCGGCGTCACCTGGATCTCGTCCTCCGGCGTCATCGCCAAGGTCCTCGGCGACCTCGGGCGGCTCGGGAACCGCGAGACCCCGGTCGTACTGAGCATCCTGGTCCTCGAAGACCTGTCCATGGCCGTCTACCTGCCGATCGTCACCGCCCTGCTCGCCGGTGCCGGTCTCGCCGCGGGCAGTGCCACCCTCGCCATCGCGCTCGGCGTCGCCGGACTCGTCCTGCTGCTCGCGGTGCGCTTCGGCCGGCACATCTCCCGCTTCGTCTCCAGCGACGACCCCGAGAAGCTGCTGCTGGTCGTACTCGGCCTCACCCTGGTCGTGGCCGGGCTCGCGCAGCAACTCCAGGTCTCCGCCGCCGTAGGGGCCTTCCTCGTCGGCATCGCCCTGTCCGGCGAGGTGGCGGAGGGCGCCTACAACCTCCTTGCGCCGCTGCGGGATCTGTTCGCCGCGGTCTTCTTCGTCTTCTTCGGACTGCACACCGACCCCGCGAGCATCCCGCCCGTGCTGCTGCCCGCGCTCGCCCTGGGTGTGGTCACCGCCATGACGAAGATCGCCACCGGCTACTGGGCCGCCCGGCGCGCCGGGATCTCCGTGAAGGGACGCTGGCGCGCGGGCGGCACGTTGGTGGCCCGCGGCGAGTTCTCCATCGTCATCGCCGGGCTGGCCGTCACCGCCGGCATCGAGCCGTCACTGGGTCCCCTGGCCACGGCCTACGTCCTCGTCCTGGTGATCCTCGGCCCGCTGACCGCCCGCTACACGGAGCCTGTGGCGATGCGTCTGACGCATCGTCTGCGCAAGCCCGCGCCGACGGACCGGACGGTGGGGGAGGGAGGCGAGCCCGAGGTCGCGCTGCCGGTGGACCCGCCGCACGAAGCGGTGGAGGGCCAGGGCGTGGTCGGCAGGCCCTGACAGGGCCGTCGCTTCCGCTTCGCTCCGAGTCGGACAGGCCGTCGGGTACGTGGCGAACGGACAGCCGGGTGTGCGTCGCGTCGTCTCCCCGGCTGTCCGCCGGAACAGGCGGGTGGGGAGTGGCACCAGTGGTGGTCGTGGCGCGCGGCGGACAGAGCCGTGCGCGGCGCCGCTCAAACCGCGGCGCCGCTCAAACCGCGCGACGCTCATACCGCGCGACGCTCATACCGCGGCGACGCTCGTACCGCGGCGACGACGGTCCGCGGGCTCCGCGACACCCGGCTCAACCCGTCGCTGGTCCGTACGCCGTCATGAAGCGGTCGCGGAAGCGGTCCATGCCCCAGGTCGGGGCGTTCTGGGCGGGCTTGAGACCGTCGGTCCAGTTCCAGTCGGCGATCCTGTCCAGAACCTTCTGGTCCCGAGCGACGATGGTGACGGGAACGTCCTTGCTCGTGCTGCCCGCGGTGACGGTCGGGACGGGCTGGTGGTCGCCGAGGAAGACGAGGACCGTGTCGTCGGTGCCGTAGCGCTCGACCCATTCGGTGAGGCTGTGCAGTGAGTACTCGATGGCCCGGCGGTACTCGGTGCGAACCCGCTCGGGGTCCTTCCAGACCTCGGCGGGGTTCGTTCCCTCCTTCTTGATCTGGTGGAAGACCGACCCGTCACCGAGGTCGTCCCAGTCGATCATCCTGGCGATGGGGGACCAGGGGTTGTGGCTGGAGGCCAGGATGATCTCCGCCATGATCGGCTCGCGGTTCTTCTTGCCGTGCTCCAGACGCTGGAAGGCCTCCAGGCTGAACTGGTCCGGCACGGGCGTCCAGCTGAAGTACGGGCCGTGGTAGCCCAGATGCTCGGAGTCGTAGATGTGGTCCAGGGCGAAGTACTTCCCCTCCGGCCACGCCCGTCGCACGCCCGGCACGATGCCGACCGTGCGCCACGCGCCGGTCTTGCGGAAATAGCTGTTCAGCGTGGCGCGGTCGCTCGTGGTCAGGCTCCGGTACCGCTGCTGGTTCTTGATCCAGAGACCGGACAGGAAGGTGGAGTGCGCCAGCCAGCTGCCGGCCCCGGTGACCGGGGACCGCAGCCACGCGCTGCGTGACTGGAACCCGGCGGCCTTGAGGTTGCTGGTGCCCTCTTTGAGCGCCGCGTCGATCTGCGGGGCCATCGCCGGGTCGTCGATCGCGACACGACCGTAGCTCTCGATGAACGTGAACAGCACGTCCTTGCCGCGCAGCCCCGTCAGCAACTGGTCCGGCGGTGTCTTGGCGAAGGCGTCCACGGCCGCCTGCTTCTGGAAGACGCGTCCGTCCTCCAGGCCCGCGCGCACCTGTTCGACACGGTTGTCGACCAACTCGGCGTTGCCCTTGGTGGCCAGCGGCACGCCGGTGATCTGGATGCCCAGGGTCATGCAGGTGATCCAGGCGGTGCCGGCGATCAACGTGGTGCGGGTGGCGACGGCGCGGTGCCGGACCATCAGGTTCGTCACCCGCACCATCGCCAGCGTCATCAGGACGAGTACGGCGGCCATCAGGACGATCACCCCGACCACCGCGAGGACCTGACCGGTCCGCCCGAAGGACTCCCGGACGAACTCCGCCGCGTCGTCGAGCAGGATCCAGTCCAGGACGAGGTCGAAGGGGCGGGCGAGCACCTGGTAGAAGCCCATGTCGACGAACTTCACAACGGTGAGGAGCCCGAGGAGCGCCCCGGCGACCACCGCCACCGGGCGCCGTGCTCGCGCGGGCAGCGCCAGCAGCAGGCCCGCCAGCAGGATCCCTTCGGCCGGCAGACGGAAGAACGCCTCGGGGCCGAGCCGTTCGAGGCGGTTGGGTACGAGGAGCGCGAAGAGCAGGAGCGCACCGGCCAGGACCGTCGTGCCGACGGTGACGCCGCGGGCGGTACGGGGGTGACGGCGCCGCCAGCCGAACCAGCCGGACCGCTCCGCGGGTGGGGCCGCCTCGGAGCCGCCGGTGGCCTCGGCCGTCTCGGCGTGACCGGAGGTCTCCGGGGCCGCGGCGGCGTCGTCCGGCTCCACCGCCTTGCCGGGGCGGTCTGCGTCGACCGCCCCGACGGCCGGCCGGCCGCCGTCGGCGCCTTCGCTCTCCTTGCGGGGGCCGTCTGTCCCAGCCGCCTCACCGCCATCGGCGGCGGCATCGGCACCACCGCCCGTGCCGCCCGCCCCGCCCGGGACCGCCGCGCCGCCCGTGCCGCCCGCGCCGCCCGGGACCGCCGCGCCGCCCCTGTCCCCGGGATCGTCCGCCCGGACCGCAGCCCCGCTGCCGGGCCCCTCACGCACCTCGCCCGTGTCGCCGGCCTCGGCCGCCGCTGTCGTGTCGCCCGCCTCGACCGCCCCGGCGTCGGCCCCGTCGGCCGCCCCTGTCGGCCTCGCTCCTTGCGACGACTGCGTTGCGTGCTGCGTTGCCTCCTGCGACACCCGGAGGTCCTCCTGTGCGGTCTTGCGATGGCATGGCGAACAGCGCCCGTCGAGCGGGCCTGCCACCACAGGTACGTCCGCACGTCACCTTAGGTTCAATCGGGGCTGACCGGAATTCACCGGTCCGCCGCCACCGCCACCTTCCGCGCCCAGCGGTAGTCCGCCTTGCCGCTGGGGGAGCGCCGGATCGAGTCCGTGATCACCAGCTGGCGCGGGATCTTGTACCCCGCGAGATGGGAGCGGCAGTGTGACTGGATGTCCTCCAGGGACGGCCGTAGCGCACCGGCGCGCAACTGCACCACGGCCGCCACGTGGTGGCCCCACGTGGCGTCCGGCACCCCCGCCACCAGCGCGTCGTACACGTCGGGGTGGGACTTGAGCGCCTGCTCGACCTCTTCCGGGTACACCTTCTCGCCCCCGGTGTTGATGCACTGTGAGCCCCGGCCCAGCACGGTGACGACACCGTCCTCGTCGACGGTGGCCATGTCACCGAGGAGCACCCAGCGCTCGCCGTCCTTCTCGAAGAACGTCTCGGAGGTCTTCCGAGGGTCGTTGTAGTAGCCGAGCGGAACGTGACCGCACTGCGCGACCCGCCCCACCTCACCCACCGCGACCGGCTCGTGCGTGGCCGGGTCCACGACCTGCGTACGGGAGTTGACGCGTATACGGAAGCCGCGCTCAGGGCCGGAGTCCTCGGTGGCGGTGCCGTTGAAACCGGACTCCGACGAGCCGAAGTTGTTCAGCAGCACTACGTTCGGAACCAGTTCCTGGAACTGCCGGCGCACCGTGTCCGACATGATCGCCCCGGACGACGACACGCTGAACATCGACGAGCAGTCCGTGCCCTTCATGGCCCCGTTCAGGGCGTCGACCAGCGGTCGCAGCATCGCGTCGCCGACCAGCGACATGCTGGTGACCTTCTCCTTCTCGACCGTGCGCAGGACCTCATGCGGCGCGAACTTGCGGTGGATCACGACGCGCTGGCCGAAGTTGAAGCCGATGAAGGCCGTCAGCGTGGACGTCCCGTGCATCAGCGGGGCGGTGGGGAAGAAGGTGATCCCGTCGCCGCCCGCGGCCACCCGCTCGGCCAGTTCCTCCGGCCTCTTCACCGGCTCCCCGGTGGGGGCACCGCCGCCCAGCCCCGAGAAGAACAGGTCCTCCTGGCGCCACATCACGCCCTTGGGCATCCCGGTGGTGCCGCCGGTGTAGATGATGAACTGGTCGTCGCCCGACCGGGCCGGGAACCCCCGCTCGGGCGACCCGCCGGCCTCGGCGTCCTCGAACGCGACGGCGGGCACGGACGGGGCATCCGGGGCGTCCGTCGCCGCGGCGCCCACCCGCACCAGATGCCGCAGCCCCTCCACCCGGGGCAGCGCCGCCGCCACCCGGTCCGTGAACTCGGTGTCGAAGACCAGGGCCACCAGATCGGCGTCCCGGTAGAGGTACACCAACTCCTCCTCGACGTAGCGGTAGTTGACGTTGACCGGAACGATCCGCGCCTTGAGGCAGGCCAGCACCGTCTGCAGGTACTCGACGCCGTTGTAGAGGTGGAGTCCGAGGTGCTCGCCGGGGCGTATCCCGCTGTCGATCAGGTGGTGGCCGATGCGGTTGGCGGCCTCGTCCAGCTCCGCGTACGTCAGCCGGCGCTCCGCGCCCGTGCCGGGGTGGTCGACGTACACGAGCGCCTCACGGCCGGGAACCGCGTCGACCACCGACTCGAACAGGTCGGCAAGGTTGTACTCCACCGCTCCTCCTGACCTCGGCAGGGCCTGGCTCCTTGACGGTTCGCCGGTCATCAGAGCAAAGGGCGGCACAACTGTGAAGGCTCTGCGCAAAAGAATCTGACTGCCTGTCAGAAAACCCTTGAAGTGCTCTCCCGCCTACTGCAACCTGTTCTCGTTCTGTCAGAGGGGAGACGGCTCATGGGTGGGACGGAACACCTCACGGTGCGGCGCGAGGGCGCCACGCTGGTGCTCACGCTCAACAGGCCGCAGGCGAAGAACGCGCTCTCGTTGCCGATGCTGGTCGGTCTGTACGACGGCTGGGTCGAGGCCGACGCCGACGACTCGATCCGCTCGATCGTCTTCACCGGCGCGGGCGGCTGCTTCTGCGCCGGAATGGACCTCAAGGCACTCGCGGGCGACGGCATGGCCGGGGAGCGGTACCGCGACCGCCTCAAGGCCGATCCGGACCTGCACTGGAAGGCCATGCTGCGCCACCACCGCCCGCGCAAGCCGGTGATCGCCGCCGTCGAGGGGTACTGCGTCGCGGGCGGCACCGAGATGCTCCAGGGCACCGACATCCGCGTCGCCGGCGAGTCCGCCACCTTCGGCCTGTTCGAGGTCAGACGCGGGCTCTTCCCGATCGGCGGCTCCACGGTCCGCCTCCAGCGCCAGATCCCCCGCACCCACGCTCTGGAGATGCTGCTCACCGGCCGCCCCTACAGCGCCCGGGAGGCCGCCGGCATCGGCCTGATCGGGCATGTCGTCCCCGACGGCACAGCGTTGGCCAAGGCCCTGGAGATCGCCGAACAGATCAACGCCTGTGGTCCGCTGGCCGTAGAGGCCGTCAAGGCGTCCGTCTACGAGGCCGCCGAGATGACCGAGACCGACGGGCTCGCCGCCGAACTCGAACGCGGGTGGCCGGTCTTCGACACCGCCGACGCCAAGGAAGGCGCCCGCGCCTTCGCGGAGAAGCGGCCGCCGGTCTACAAGCGTGCGTAGGCGCTGCGCCGGCCGGGTCCGGTTCAAAAAACCGCGTGCCGTCTCGCGGCCGGTGGCGCAGACCCTCCGCTCCTGGCCCGTCCGCGAAGCCCGCCCGCCCACGGGCGACCGCAGGGGGCGCGCCGTACCGATTCCGCTCGGTTGCCGTCCACCCCACGCACCCTGACCTTCGCAGGAGGCAAGCCCGCGATGCCCGAAGTCCTCAAAGCGCCGCTCGTCGTCGAGTTCCCCTTCACCCGTTCCCTCGGCCCCGTCCAGAGCGCCTTCCTCACCGGCCTGCGCGAGCGTGTCGTCCTCGGGGTGCGCACCGGCGACGGCCGCACGCTCGTCCCGCCCGTCGAGTACGACCCCGTCACCGCCGAGGAGATCCACGACCTGGTCGAGGTGGCCCCCACGGGCACCGTCACCACCTGGGCCTGGAACCCCGCCCCCCGCCGCGACCAGCCCCTCGACACGCCCTTCGCCTGGGTCCTCGTCCGCCTCGACGGCGCCGACACCGCCCTCCTGCACGCCCTCGACGCCCCCGGCCCCGACGCCGTCCGCACCGGCATGCGCGTACGCGTCCGCTGGGCCGCGGAACGCACCGGTGCCATCACGGACATCGCCTGCTTCGAGCCGTACCAGGACGCCCCCGGCGACCCCGGCAGCGACGGTCCCGGCGACGGCGGCCGGGCCGAAGCGATGCCGCACACCGACGAGTTCGACGACCCGGTCACCGGGACGGTCGCCCCCGCCCGCCTCGACTACACCTATTCACCCGGCCGTGCCCAGTCCGCCTACATCAACGCCCTCGCCGAGAACCGCAACGTCGGCGAACGCTGCCCGTCCTGCCGAAAGGTGTACGTCCCGCCGAGGGGTGCGTGCCCCACATGTGGGGTCCCCACATCGGAACAGGTCGAGGTGGGTCCTCACGGCACGGTCACCACCTTCTGCATCGTCAACATCAAAGCGAAGAACCTCGACATCGAAGTCCCCTACGTCTACGCCCACATCGCTCTCGACGGCGCCGACCTCGCCCTGCACGGCCGGATCGGCGGCATCCCCTACGACCAGGTGCGCATGGGTCTGCGGGTCGAGCCCGTGTGGACGGAAGGCGCCCGCTACCCCGACCACTACCGGCCCACGGGCGAGCCGGACGCGGACTACGACACCTACCGGGAGCTGCTGTGAGCCGTGAGATCGCCGTCGTCGCCTTCGCGCAGACCGACCACCGGCGCACCAGCGAGGAGCTCTCCGAGGTCGAGATGCTCATGCCCGTTCTGCACGACGTGCTCGCGCAGACCGGCCTGAAGACCGCCGACATCGGCTTCACCTGCTCCGGCTCCAGCGACTACCTCGCCGGCCGCGCCTTCTCCTTCACCCTGGCCCTCGACGGCGTCGGCGCCTGGCCGCCGATCTCCGAGTCGCACGTGGAGATGGACGGAGCCTGGGCACTGTACGAGGCATGGACCAAGCTGCTGACGGGGGACGCCGACACGGCACTGGTCTACTCCTACGGCAAGTCGTCACCCGGCCCCCTCCGAGACGTCCTCACCCGCCAGCTCGACCCCTACTACGTGGCCCCCCTCTGGCCCGACTCCGTCGCCCTGGCCGCCCTCCAGGCGCGCGCCCTCGTCGACGCGGGCGACACGGACGAGCCCGCGCTCGCGGCGGTCGCCGCCCGCAGCCGCGCCGACGCCACCACCAACCCCCATGCCCAACTACGAGGTCCGGTGCCGCAGGGGGAGTACGTCGTACGGCCGCTTCGCACCGGAGACTGCCCACCGATCGGTGACGGAGCCGCCGCGGTGATCCTCGCGGCGGGGCAGCGGGCCCGCGAGCTGTGCGCACGGCCCGCCTGGATCCGCGGCATCGACCACCGCATCGAGGCTCACGGCCTGGGCGTCCGTGACCTGACCGACTCGCCCTCGACGCGCCTGGCCGCCGAGAACGCCGGGGTCTTCGAACAGCCCGTCGACACCGCCGAGTTGCACGCGCCGTTCACGTCCCAGGAGGTCGTCCTGCGCAAGGCGCTCGCACTCGACGACAGCGTGCGCGTCAACCCTTCGGGCGGGGCCCTCGCCGCCAACCCGATGATGGCTGCCGGACTCATCCGTCTCGGGGAGGCGGCCGCACGTATCCACCGGGGCGAGTCCGACCGGGCGCTCGCGCACGCCACCTCCGGCCCGTGTCTGCAGCAGAACCTGGTCGCCGTACTGGAAGGGGATCCGCGATGAGCAAGGAACCCGTGGCCGTCGTAGGCGTCGGCCAGACCAAGCACGTCGCGGCACGCCGGGACGTGTCGATCGCCGGGCTCGTCCGCGAGGCGGCACAACGGGCCCTGAACGACGCCGAGTTGAGCTGGCCCGACATCGACGCCGTCGTCATCGGCAAGGCGCCCGACTTCTTCGAGGGCGTGATGATGCCGGAGCTGTACCTCGCCGACGCGCTGGGCGCCGTGGGCAAGCCCATGCTGCGGGTGCACACGGCCGGCTCCGTCGGCGGATCCACCGCCCTCGTCGCCGCCAACCTGGTCGCCGCCCGCGTCCACGGCACCGTGCTGACGCTCGCCTTCGAGAAGCAGTCGGAGTCCAACGCCATGTGGGGGCTGTCCCTGCCCGTCCCGTTCCAGCAGCCCCTGCTGGCCGGCGCGGGAGGCTTCTTCGCCCCGCACGTACGGGCCTACATGCGGCGCAGCGGCGCACCCGACACGGTCGGCTCCCTGGTGGCGTACAAGGACCGGCGCAACGCCCTGAAGAACCCCTACGCCCACCTCCACGAGCACGACATCACCCTGGAGAAGGTGCAGGCCTCGCCCATGCTCTGGGACCCCATCCGCTACTCCGAGACCTGCCCGTCCTCCGACGGCGCCTGCGCGATGGTCCTCACCGACCGTGCCGGAGCCGCCCGTGCGCCCGGCCCGCCCGCCTGGGTGCTCGGCGGCGCCATGCGCAGCGAGCCCACCATGTTCGCCGGCAAGGACTTCGTCTCTCCCCAGGCCGGCAAGGACTGCGCGGCCGACGTGTACCGGCAGGCCCAGATCGCCGACCCGCGCCGTGAGATCGACGGCGCCGAGATCTATGTGCCGTTCTCCTGGTACGAGCCCATGTGGCTGGAGAACCTCGGCTTCGCCGCGGAGGGCGAGGGCTGGAAGCTCACCGAGTCCGGGGTCACCGAACTCGACGGCGACCTGCCCGTCAACATGTCGGGCGGCGTGCTGTCCACCAACCCCATCGGAGCCTCCGGGATGATCCGCTTCGCCGAGGCCGCCCTGCAGGTGCGCCGACGCGCCGGGGAGCACCAGATGGAGCGGGCCCGCAAGGTGCTCGGGCACGCCTACGGCGGCGGTTCGCAGTTCTTCTCCATGTGGCTCGTGGGCTCCGAGCCCCCGGACACCTGAGCCGGCCGCGGTGGGGACCACTTGCGCAAAGGTCCCCCTCGCGTGGCCTGTCGGCACCCGGAACCGATCGCTAGGCTGGCCGCGGACGACGAACCGGGAGGAGCACGGACGTGGCCGAGAGCACCACCATCCAGCAGCAGCCGCTCACGGGCTGGGACAAGCCGGAACTGGACCTCAGCAACGCCGACTGGCACTCGAGCAGTCGCGGCCTGGGCGATGTCCAGATCGCCTTTGTCGAGGGATTCATCGCGATGCGCAACAGCGACCGCCCACAGAGCCCGTCCCTGATCTTCACACCCGCCGAATGGGGTGCCTTCGTGTCGAATGCACGGGAGGGCGAGTTCGACCTGACGTGAGACGCGGCCACAGGTGGGCCGGCGGGCAGGGCCCGCGCGCCGGCCGCCACCGCCCGGCCGATCCGGGTGTGTTCCGCCCGTTTTTCCGGACACGCGACCGCAGAACCCCCCTGGGGCCGACGCCTGAGCGAGGCTGGCGACGGGAGGGGCAAGGTCGTACTCCGGAGGTGAGGAACCCATGAGCACCCTGCCGGTCATCGTGGCGGTCGATGGCTCCGACGACAGCCTGGTCGCCCTGGACTGGGCCTTCGACACCGCCCTGGTGCTCGGGGCGCCGCTGCGAGTGGTCCATGTGCAGCAGTTCCCCGCCTGGGCCAGGCCCGACGTGCTGCCCGCGGGACGCCCCGTACCGGAGGACGACCCGGTGCTCGACCACGTGGGCCGGTACCTGGCGGGACGGGCCGAGCGGCCGGAGCTGCGGTACGTCGCCCTTGAGGGCGCGCCCGGCGCGGTGTTGTCCGAACTGGGCACCGAAGCCGAGCTGTTGGTGCTCGGATCCCGGGGGCGCGGCGGCTTCGCCGGCCTGCTGCTCGGCTCGACCGGCATGGCCGCCGCACGCGACGCGCAGTGCCCGGTCGTCGTGGTGCCCAAACCGGGACGTCAGGTACCCGAGGACATGCCGGTCGAGCCGGGGCCGCGCGTCGTGGTCGGGCTTCAGGTCGACAGCCCCGACGAGGCCACGCTGGCCTTCGCCTTCACCCAGGCCGCCCTGCGCGGCGCCTGGCTCCAGGTCGTCGCCGCCTACTCGTGGCCCGCGCACATCTGGACGGCGGCCCCCGCCCAGATCATGCCGCCGGCCGTGGACCAGGACGCCGTCGAGCAGGACACCCGCGCCCTCGCCGAGGGCTTCCTCGCCCCGCACCGGGCACGGCACCCGGAGGTCCACGCCGAGCCGTACATCGCCCCCGGCGACGCCGCCGGCCATCTGGTCGCCGCGTCGAAGGACGCACACCTGGTCGTGGTGGGCCGTCACCGGCGTCGCCTGCTGGCCCCCGCCCGCATGATGGGCACGGTGGCGCAGGCGGTCCTGCTGCACGCCGCGAGCCCGGTGGCGGTGGTGCCGCCCGCGCCGCCGCAGGAGTGACGGCCGCCCGAGCAGATCAGGCGATACCGAACCAAGCCTCGGCCAGGGACGGCAGCGTGCCGTCGGCAGGTTCCCCCAGCTCCCTCAAGTACCACGGGAGATTGCTGTACACGTGCAGCAAGGTGTACGCGAGCACCTCGGCCGGGTCGAAGGGCTTGCCGTACGACCCGGTGAGACGGGCCAGCAGCCGTGGGTCGCCGCGGGTGACGAACAGGCCCACCCCGACGAAGTCGTACGCCCGGTCCCCGATCATGGCGGGCTCGAAGTCGAACAGGCCGGTCAGCCGCCAGCCGTCGGGATCGACCAGGAAGTGCTGCCGCATGACCTCGGTGTGCAACAGCGAACCCTGCGGAGCCCGGGGCAGCGGCACCGAGGCGAGGAAGTCGGGGATCTGCTCCAGCCAGGCGGCGGACAACCCGTGTCCGTGCTGCTGCGCCACGGCCCCGGCCCGCTGCCGGTCCACGAAGGCGCCCCAGTCCCCGGGGCCCAGGACGTCGTCGAGCGGCGTGGCGTCGAGCCCGTGCAGCACGGCGAGGGCCTCACCGATCTCGGTGACCAGCCGCTCACGGTCGGCGGACGGGACGCGGTCCCAGGCGCCGGCCAGGTTCTCACCGCGCAGCCGGGACATCAGCACGTACCGCCAGCCGTTCTCGTACGTGCCGGCGTCGCGCACGTGCGGAGTCGGTACCGGCAGCAGCCCCTGGACGTGCGTCAGGACGCGCCCCTCGGCCTCGCCGTCCCGTGCGGCCGCCGAAGGGAACAGCTTGAGGACGTGTTCGTCGCCCACGGCGTAGACCGGTTGCGAGCCCTCCGGGAAGCGCGCCAGCGGGAGGCCGCCCAGACCGAGGCGGGCGCACAGGTCCTCCGCTCCGGGGCGCATCACCGTCTCGTCGGGGACGACAGCGTCCCATTCCTCGTCTGTTTCCACCGGAGGCAGCATGATCGGGACCGTAGGACGGCAGGCTGCCGCCGGCAAGGGAGTTTCCCGGCGCCCGGCGGCCCGACGGGGGCAGCCGAGTGCCCGTTCCCCGGGCCCGGGAGCGGTCCTCCGGCCGATGCCCGCACGTCACGGAACACCCCCGGCCACGTACCATGGCGACATGTCGTTCCTCCGCCGCCGCAGTGCCACGCCCGCCGGGCCCGACTTCGACGTTCTGGCCATGGACCCGGGCGACTGGCCCGGCAACCTGGGTGCCGGGCTGCTGCCCGCCCCCGACGGCAGCTGCCAGGGCGTCTTCCTGCGTTACGACCTCTTCGGCGGCCGCGGCCCCGCGATGATCATCGGCAACCTGCCCGAGGGCTCACCGGCCCGTGAGGTCGCTGACGGCGAGATCCCGTTCGAGGTCGCGCAGCTGCTGCTGGCCCTGGAGAACGACGAGGAGGTCACGGTCGTCGGCAGCGAGGACGTACCGGTGATGCAGGGCGACAACCTGCTGATCGTGCGTCGGCTGAAGCTCTCCGAGAGCCGGATCTCCTGCGTGCAGTTCGACCGCAGCGACAATGTCCTGGTCACCATCGCAGCCTGGGACCGCCCCATCACCGACGACCTGTACGCCCTCCTCAAGCCGCTCCCGGCGGAGCTCTTCCAGCAGGGCTGAACCCGTCACGCGGGCGCCCTCGACCGGACGAGGGCGATGTTCGTGTCGTCATGACCCTCGCCGCAGAGTCATCGGATCTCTAGCGTCGGGGGTCATGTCGTATGAGCCTCATGGGATCACTCGGAGAGCGACGTTAAAAGCAGCGGCCGGAGGAGCCGGAGGAGCCGGAGGGCTTGCGCTGAGCACCGGGACGATGGAAGAAGCCATCGCTGATTCATCCGATGTGTCACGGCGGAGGACGCGGTCCCAGCGGTACAGGACGAACTCGACGCGCGGTCCTCCCTGGACCCCGAGTCCGTGGCCGCCAGGCCCGGCCGGCCGAGGATCGGCTACGGCGCCCACCAGACCTTCGGCGACCTCCGTCTCGACCTGCCCGGCGCGCCGACGACGACCCCGCCTGACTACCGCCGCGAACTCGACCTCGACAACGCCGTCGCCTCGGTCGTCCACACCCACCAAGGCGTCCGCCACCAACGGGACTTCTTCGCCTCCGCCCCCGACGGCGTGATCGTGGGCCGGCTCGCCGCCGACCGGCCCGGCAGCGTCACCTTCACCCTGCGCTACACCTCGCCGCGCTCCGACCACACCGCCACCGCGGACGACGGCACCCTGACGTGTCCGGGCGGCGTCACATCCGGCAGAGGCAGGACTGACGTCTCGCGGTGGTGCCGTCACGATCCCGACGGCACCACCCGCACGTCCGCCGCCCGCACGAACGCCACCCGGTGCCCGAACTGGATCTGGTAGTACTCGTCCTCGCCGACCACGACCCGGTGCGCGTCCGCGTCGAACGTCACGGCGTAGTAGTACTCGCCCGGCCGCTTGTCGCCCACCGCGTACCTCTGGCCCGCGGGCACGGTGTACGGCAGCGGCGACACCGCCTGGACGGGGACGTCGGCCGGATACGCCGCTGCCTCCGGGTAGGCGCGCCCGTACACCGGGACGGACGTGAGCCCCTCCTTGGGCGTCACCACGAGGCCCTTCGCGTCGACCGCGGTCGGGTTCTTCTGCGGGTTCCTGAACCACGCCTTCTGGCCGAGGTACCAGATAGCCGTCCAGTCGCCGTCCCGGCCCGCGACCGCGTACTGCTGACCCGTCGAGACCCGCGACGACAGGTCGTTCACGCCCGTGGACGGGGTGCTGCCCAGAGCGATGTCCTTGATCAGCGGGTAGGACTCGCCCGGCCCGGAGTACAGCCGCACCGCGCTCGAACCGTGGGCCGGGCAGGGCCGGCCGGCGGTGACGCAGCCCGTGTACCCGGGCCGGTTGGCGGCGTAGTCGGGGCGGATCGTCACCAGACCGCCGTCCGGTCCCGCCGTGGGGACGAGGGGACGGCCGAGCAACTCGAAGTAGTGCCGCCAGTCCCAGTACGGGCCCGGGTCGGTGTGCATCCCGCGGACCGTCGAGGCGGTCGGGCCGGGCACGGTGTCATGACCGAGGATGTGCTGCCGGTCCAGCGGGATGTCGTACTTCTCGGCGAGGTAGGTCACCAGGCGTGCCGAGGACCGGTACATCGCCTCCGTGTACCAGGCGTCCGGCTGCGCCAGGAAACCCTCGTGCTCCAGGCCGATCGACTTGGCGTTGACGTACCAGTTGCCCGCGTGCCACGCCACGTCCTTGGCCTTCACGTGCTGGGCGATGTGACCGTCCGTGGAACGCAGCGAGTACTGCCACGACACATAGGCCGGGTCCTGGACCATCTTCAGGACCCCCTCCCAGGCGCCCTCCGTGTCATGGACCACGATGTACTCGATGCTCTGGGAGGCGGGGCGGTCGGCGAGGTCGTGGTTGCCGTAGTCACCGTCCCCGAACTGCTCGTACGGCGCCGGGATCCACTCGCAGGACACCGTCGGCGGGCATTCGGTCCCGGCGGCGTCGGCGTTGCGCAGTCCGGCCCGCCGCAACTGCCCGGTGTCGGGGGCGAGGCCGGGCCGGGCAGCCAGGGCGACTCGCTGGCCCGCGTCGGTCAGCCGCTTGTGGCCGGTGCGCAGCACGTCGTAGACGTCGTTCGCGTACGCCGCCGCCGTCGCGGTGTCGTCGGCGCCGGAGAAGCGGGCCACCGCGCCGTACCAGTCCGCCGGGTCGTCGCTCAGCGGCCGGCCCAGCTCCTTTTGCATGGCGGCGAGCAGGGCGGCGCCGCCGGCCACGTTGGCGGCCGGGTCCGTACGCAGCTTCCGCGGACTCAGCCCGGTCAGTTCGGCCGCCCTCGGCAGGGTCCTGAGGCGGGCCGGGAGCCGGGAGGGCTCCGGCAGCCGCCCCCGCGGGAGCAGGGGCGAGCGGGCACTGTCGCCGCGCGGGTCCTCCGAGCCCTCGCTGTGGTGCGGCGTGGCGCGCGCGAGGGCCGTGCGGGCGTCGGTGAGGTGCATCGGGCCGTAGCCGCCGGTCACGCTGGGCGCCCCGCCGTGCGCGTCCCAGCGGGACTGCAGATAGGAGACGCCGAGCAGGACGCTCTCGGGCACGTGGTACCGGGTGGCGGCGGAGGAGAAGGCCGACTGCAGGCGGTCCGCCGACGTGTCGGAGCCGGGCGGGGCCGCACCCAGCAGCGGCAGCAGCAGCGCCACCGAGGCCACCGCGCGGACGGCGCCCCGGCCGTGGGTGCGCCCGACCGCTCTGCCGGGGCCGGTGACGGATCCTCGCATGGCAGCCTCCTGGGACGGTCGGTAGCGATGAGCCGTGCGGTGGCCGGGCGTGCGTCAGTGCTACCGGCTGTCCGACGATCCGTCAATCATGCAAGAGGCCGGGGTGATCCCTCGTCAAGTGGGGTCTCCCGGGAGTTTCGCGGTGACGCCGCCCGGGCCCGCGGGGCATCAGTGGCGTACCCCGGTGGACGTTCCGCGGGCGGACATACGAAGGCCCGCGGTGCGCCGTTGTCCTGGCGCACCGCGGGCCACCGTCCCCGTCAGCGAGTGCCGACCGCCGCGCGCACGGCCCGGCGGGCCAGCTGGCAGTCGTCGTGCAGCCGCCGCAGCAGCAGCCGCTGTTCCTCGCCGGACGGCGCAGCACCCGGGTGGGCCTGACCCGGTGCCGCCGGGGTCGTGTCGTGCATCGAACGCTGCACGGCCGTCTCGTACGTACGGATCTCACGGGTCAGCACGAGCATCAGGTTCACCAGGAAGGCGTCCCGCGAGGCGGGGCCCGCCGACTGGGCGATCTGACTGATCTGCCGCCGCGCGACCGGTGCGTCCCCGAGCACCGACCACAGCGTCGCCAGGTCGTAGCCCGGCAGGTACCAGCCCGCGTGCTCCCAGTCCACCAGCACTGGACCGGCCGGTGAGAGCAGGATGTTCGACAGCAGTGCGTCGCCGTGGCAGAACTGGCCCATGCCCTGGCGGCCCGCGCTCGCCGCGATGCCGTGCAGCAGCTTCTGCAGATCGCCCATGTCCCGGTCGGTGAGCAACCCCAGCTCGTGGTACCGGGAGATCCGGGCGGCGTAGTCGAGCGGTGCGTCGAAGGTGCCCGCCGGCGGACGCCAGGTGTTGAGCCGGCAGATCGCGCCGAGCGCCGCCCTGATGTCCGCACGCGGCGGGGTCTCCAACGGATGCCGTTGAAGTGCCGCCACCCGTCCCGGCATCCGCTCGATGACCAGTGTGCAGTTGTCCGGATCCGCTGCGATCAGTCTCGGCACGCGCACCGGAGGGCGGTGCCGGACGAACGAGCGGTATGCCGCTATCTCGTGGCGGGTCCGCTCGGCCCACACGGGGGAGTGGTCGAGTAAACACTTGGCGACGGCCGTGCTGCGCCCGGTCGTGCCGACCAGGAGCACGGACCGCCCGCTGCGGCGCAGTACCTGCACCGGGGCGAACTCCGGGCAGATCCGGTGCACCGACGCGATCGCCGTACGCAGCTGGGCGCCCTGGGGGCCGGACAAGTCGAGTCTCCCGCTGAGCGGTTGGGTGCCGAGCCCCGCGGGACGCGGCGTCCGGCCCGCACCGAGCACGGGCGTGCCCGCCGTACGCGCGGGGGCGAGGTAGGGGCCGCCGCCCGTCGGGCGGGGGTGCAGCGACCGGGGCGGGGCGGACACGGAGGACGATGCTGCGTACATGGGAGAGACAGATCCCTTCGTGTGCCTGCGACGTCAAAGCGCTGCCCGATCCGGCCGCCCAGGTGCACCCTGGGGAATGCACCAGCCGTAGCTGGAGGGCGACCGGGTCGGGGTGGCGCGTTCCTACCTGACACCCGATGCCCAGTGGCACACCATCTGGCGCACCCTGGCGAACCCTGGCGAATAGTCCCGGGGCAACTCTCACCGGGCTACTGTCAACTCAGCCGAGAACCTGGGGGCTTGACGTGAGCGGAGAACCCAACACCCGCCTGGCGGACCTGTTCGGCCTGGCCGGCTGGTCCAAGGGCGAGCTCGCGAGGCTGGTCAACCGGCAGGCGGCGGCCATGGGCCACCCCCAGCTGGCGACCGACACCTCGCGGGTGCGGCGGTGGATCGACATGGGAGAGATCCCGCGCGATCCGGTGCCGAGGGTGCTGGCAGCCCTGTTCACCGAGCGTCTCGGCCGTGTCGTGACCATCGAGGACCTCGGTCTGGTCCGGCACGGGCGTGCGGGGAAACGGCAGGACGCCGGGAATGTGGAGCATCCCGACGGTGTGCCGTGGGCGCCCGAACGGACCGCCGCGGTCCTCACCGAATTCACGGGAATGGACCTCATGCTCAACCGACGCGGCTTGGTGGGCGCGGGTGCCGCGCTCGCCGCGGGATCCGCACTCAGCAGCGCCATGCACGACTGGCTGCGCACCGACCCGGCCCTCAAGGCCGACGCCCCCCACTTCGACGACCCTCTGCACGCCGACCCCGCCGGGTTCGACCGCTACGAGGCCGCCCCCATCGGGTCGCAGGAGATCGAGGAACTGGAGCGCTCGGTCGAGGTGTTCCGGGCCTGGGACGCGGCCCGCGGCGGCGGGCTGCAGCGCAAGGCAGTCGTAGGACAGCTCAACGAAGTGGGCGGCATGCTCGCCTACCGTCACCCCGAACATCTCCAGCGGCGCCTGTGGGGCGTCGCCGCCAACCTCGCCGTCCTCGCGGGCTGGATGTCGCACGACGTCGGCCTGGAGCCCACGGCGCAGAAGTACTTCGTCATCGCCGCCCACGCGGCCCGAGAGGGTGGCGACCGGCCCCGCGCCGGGGAGGCGCTCTCCAGAGCGGCTCGCCAGATGGTGCACCTCGGCCGGCCTGACGACGCACTCGACCTGATGAAACTGGCCCAGTCCGGCTCCGGCGACCAGCTGCTGCCGCGTACCAAGGCCATGTTCCACACCATCGAGGCATGGGCGCAGGCGTCGATGGGCAAGGGCCAGGCCATGCGCCGCACCCTCGGCCAGGCGGAGGACCTCTTCGTCTCCGACAAGAGCGACGTGCCGTCGCCGAGCTGGATGCAGACCTTCAAGGACGAGGATCTGTACGGCATGCAGGCCCTGGCCTACCGCACGCTGGCCGAGTTCGAGCCGGGAGCGGCCGCGCACGCCCAGCACTACGCGGAGAAGGCCCTGGCCCTGCGCAACGACGGCAGGGAGCGGTCGAAGATCTTCGACCATCTGTCCATGGCGTCCGCCTGCTTCATCGCGGACGACCCCGAACAGGCGGACCGGTACGCACGGCTGGCCCTGATGTCGATGGGCGCGAACTCCTCCGGTCGTACCTGGGACCGGCTGCGCCAGATGTACCGGCTCACCGCCGAGTACTCCAGCTACCCGAAGATCCAGGAACTGCGGGAGGAGATCGAGTCGGCGCTGCCCAGGGCGAAGAAGCCGGGCGGCGGCAACAGGGCACAGGCATAGGGCGACTGCACAGGAACAGGAGCACCTACAGGAACGGAAGCATGTGCAGGAACAGGGGAAATGTGCGCCCCGCCCGACCGTTGTGAGTAACCGGTTCCCTTGACCGCCAGGACTGAGGGACGACTGCACCCGGCCTGGTGACTACCAGGCCTAGGACGTCACCCTGGCGACGAGCACGCAGGCGTCGTTCTCGCGCTCGCTCTCACCGAACGCCTCGATGATCAGCCGTACGCAGTCCTGTGCGGTGTCCGCCTCGCCGAAGCGCGGGGCGAGGTCCAGGAGGCGGTTCACGGAGTCCGCGCCGCTGTGCTCCGGCACCAGTCCGTCGGTGTGCAGCAGCAGCAGGTCGTCCACCTCAAGGGCCTCCTCGGCCTGTGCGTAGACGGCTCCCGGGGTGGCGCCGAGCAGGACGCCGTCCGGTGCGCTCAGCCTGCGCCCCGTCCCGCCGCGGAACAGCAGTGGGGCGGGGTGTCCGGCCTGCGCCCAGGTCAGGGTGCGGGACGCGGGGCGGTAGCGGCAGCAGACGGCGCTGCCCAGGGCGGGCTGGACGGTGGCGTCGAGCAACTGGTTGAGCCAGGACATGAGTTGGCCCGGCTGGGTGCCCGCCATCGCCATGCCCCGTACGGCACCCAGCAGGGTCGCCATGCCCGAGGTCACGGCGACGCCGTGCCCGGTGAGGTCACCCACGCTCAACAGGGTGTCCCCGTCGACCAGTTCGAGCGCGTCGTACCAGTCGCCGCCGATCAGCGCGCTCGTTGCGGAGGGCAGATAGCGGGCTGCCAGGTCCAGCGTCTCGGGGCCTCGATGCGGGAGCCGCAGGGAGCCGCGCCACGGCGGCAGCACGGCCTCCTGCAACTCGACCGCGAGCCGGTGCTCGGTCTGCTCCTCGTGCCGGTGGCGCCGCAGCGAGTCACGGGTCTCGCTCACCGCGCGCCGGCATCGGCGCAGTTCGCTGACGTCCCGCAGGACGGCCCACATCGAGGCGGTGCTGCCGTCAGTGTCGAGCACGGGCTCGCCCATCATGTGCACGGTCCGGACCTCGCCGTCCGGCCGCACGATGCGGAACTCCCCGTCGATGGGCTTGGCGTCGATCAGACAGCCGGTGACCATCGCCGTCAGCGTCGACCGGTCCTCGTCAAGCACCAGGGACGGCAGCTCGTCGAGGGTGAGTGGCGCGGCGGTCGGGTCCCGCCCCAGGATCTGGTAGAGCTCCCCGGACCAACTGGCCTCGTCCGTCAGCAGGTTCCACTCCGCGCTGCCGACCCGGCTGAGCAGCGAGCCGCGCCGGGCGGCGGGTGGGACGGCCGACTTCACCGGCGGGGCCGCGGCTTCCTGGGCGGCGAGGACGGGGCCGTCCCGCAGCTGGGCCAGGTGCTCGTCGAGGTCGTCGAGCTGGTGCAGCGCGAGGTCGTACACCGCCCGCTGCCAACGCTCCCGCGGGTCCGTGTCGTCGATGTGCGTGTCCCTGCGTACGGCGTCGACCTCGCCCTTGAGTCGTCGCGTCTGCGATATGAGCGCGTCGACCGAGCCGCGTCCGGGTGGCTGTGCGGCGGGGCGGTCCGCAGAGAGATGGGGCGGCATGACGCACTCCGATGCGGGGACGGTACGACCAAGGCTGACGGAAGGACCGTTACGACTCTTGCACAGCCCGCGACGCCCTGTAAGGGATTTGGCAACACCCGATTCGGTGGTGCGTCTGGCATATGCCAGAGTCTTCACGGAGGGTCTGCCTCGCGCCGATGCGGTATGTCGCCCAAGGCTCAAGTCGTAGGCGGCGTACGTGATTTGGCGCCAGATCGGGTCGATCGCCTCGCGCTCATTCGAGTGTTCGACGGCTGCGTGTTCTAAAAGCTCGCGGTGATCACCGCTGCCCGTCGCTGACGGAACGGTTGCACCGCCGAGGAGTGATGTACCTCACACAATTGGATGGCGCTCGGGTGTAATGCAAACGGCTGCTGCGGGGTCGTAAAAGGCACAGCGGCAAAACCGTCCGACGAACCGCAGGGGAGACGCCCATGGACATCGCCCTCGAGCAGCCCGCCCGTGCCCGTCTGATCACCGCCGAGGAGCGCGAACTCCCCGTTCCCGCCCGGCTGCGGTACGCCTCCACGGACCCGCTGGCGGTGCACATCGACTTCCCGGGCGAGGTCTCCCTCGACGGTTGCGGTGCCACGTGGACCTTCGCCCGCAGTCTGCTGGAGACGGGGTTGTGCGGGCCGGCCGGGGCCGGGGACGTGCACATCCGGCCGTGCGGACCGGGGCGCACGGCCATGGAGCTGCACTCGCCCCACGGCATGGCCCTGCTCCAGTTCGACACCCCCGCCCTCGACCGTTTCCTGCTGCGGACCTACGCCGTGGTCGCGTCCGGCGAGGAGGACCTCGGTGAGGTCGTCGAGCGCGGCCTCAATGCGCTCTTCGACGGTGTGTGAGGTGAAGGCCCGCGCCTCCTCGCCGCCGTGGCGTCAGTACCGCAGCACGCCCGCGATGCCCTGAGCGTCGCCCAGCGTGCCGTCCGGTACGAAGCGGACCTCCGCGCCGGTCTCCAGGCACTGTTCGACGATCTCGTCCACGATGTCCTCGCGGGCGTCGAGATCGCCGCTCTCGGCGGGGATCAGATGATCGCCGTCCTCGCCCCGCACGGTCGCCCGATAGTTCTCCTCGACCGCCAGCAGCCGGATCCGGCCCTCGCGGGCGCTGCGCCACACCTCGTCGACCCCGGCGGCGAACGCCTTGCGGCCGCGCGCGGATTCGAGTTCCCGCGTCACCGCGGCGGTGTTGCGCCGGTCCTGGTCGGCGACCTGCGGCAGCACCGCCTGCCACACCGAGGCCGCCGCGCCGTGCGCGAGCCCGCCGTGCGGGACGCGCGGCGCGTCCTTGGTGACGCTGCCCAGCTCGTCCAGCACGGCCAGCGCCTCCGGTGCACCGGTGAGGTACAGCGGCCGTGGGTCGTCGCGCATGAGTTCGCGCAGTGCGAGGTCGGCGTCGCGCAGGAAGTGCCGGGTGTCCTCGTCGTTGAAGGTGCTCGGGATGTTGCCGATCCGCTCCTGGCGCTCGGCGTCGAAGTTCTCGATGCGTCTGGTCCGCGGGAAGCCGCCGACCCTGGCCTCCGTGACGCGGTCCGGGCTGCCGTTCCACAGCGTGACGCGGTCGGCGGAGACCGACAGTACCCAGAACGGTCGCTCGGCGGCGTGTGCGGAGACGAGGTTGCGGGTCAGGAAGGTGTCCGAGAGCACCACACGCTCGGGCACCGTGCGGGCGAGCGACCACACCTGGTGCTCACCCGGGGCGGCGAAGATCGCCAGGCCGTCCTCGGCGTATGTGAGATCGACCTCGGCCAGGGCCTGGTCGAGCTGTCGCTCGACGTCCACCCGCCGCTCCCGGGTGACCGACGGATCAGCCTCCAGTTGCTTCTTGGCCTCGGCCACGACATTGCGCAGCCGGACCTGGTCCTGGGCTCGATAGGGCTCCCGGCGATGCGTCGGCGTCAGCACGGACACCGCCGGATAGGGGCGCGGGCGCCGCAGCTCGGAGAGGGTCGTGGGACTGAGTGCGTGCTCCATAACAGCACGATAGGACCGATTCACCGATCGGGCATTAGGGGCAATCCGGCACCCCCTGAACCGGCCCGCACCTACTCCCGGTCGCCCTGCGGGCCGCACGAGCTGCCGTCGGCCGGAAGGGTGCCGTACAGCAGGAAGGCGTCGACCTTGCGGTGCACGCACTTGGAGGAGCCGTATCCCGTGTGACCACTGCTTCTGTTGTCCAGGACCACGGCGGAGGAACCGAGCCGGTCCGCCGTCTGCACGGTCCAGCGGTACGGCGTCGCCGGGTCGCCGCGGGTGCCGACGAGGAGCATCTTCGGCGTGTCGACGTCCTTGACCTCGTCGCGGATGAAGTCCGTGCCCCTGGGGCGGCCGTAGCACATCAGCACCCCGGTCAGCCGGTACGGGCCGAAGACCGGTGACGCCTGCTCGTACTCGGCGCGCAGCCGGTCCAGATTGCGGATGATCTGGTCGGCGGTGGGGCGGTCGGGATCGTCCGCGCAGTTGATCGCCATCAGCGCCGCGGGAAGGTTGTCGAGGGGGATGTCCTCCTCGTCGACCAGACTCCCGTCGGGGTCCTCGGTCTCCTCCCGGCGCACCGGCGCGGCCCCGCCGGAGGCGAAGGACTCGATGGCGTGTGTGTCTCCGTCCTCGACCAGCGAGGCGAGGGCGCGCTCCAGGGAGGGCCACAACTCCTCGCTGTAGAGCCCCTGTCCGATCGCGCCCACGAGGTCCTGTCCGGTGAACGGCTCACCGAAGGCCGACGGCACCGGGTCCTCGTCCAGCGAGTCGACCAGCCGTACGACCTCCTTCCTGGCCTCGCGCGCGTCCGTTCCGAACGGGCAGGCGATGTCCTTCACGCACCAGTCGATGAAGTCGTCCAGCGCCTGCTGCTGCCCCTTCGCGCCCGCGACCCCCTGCTCGGTGAGCGGTTCGGTCAGCGTGTCCACGCCGTCGAGCACCAACCGGCCCACCTTGTCCGGGAATTGCGCGGCGTACACCGCGCCGAGCCGCGTGCCGTAGGAGAAACCGAGGTAGTTGAGCTTCTCGTCGCCCAGGGCCGCGCGCATCACGTCCATGTCGCGGGAGGCGTCGACCGTACCGATGTGCCGGAGCACCGGCCCGGAGTGCCGGGCGCAGGCGTCGGCCGCCTGCTGCAGCTGGTCGAGGACGTGGCGCGGATCGCGGTCGAGTTGTGTGCCGTCGTCCGGGAGGTCGACGTTCTCCTCGATGTCCCCGCAGCTGACCGGCGAGGATCGGCCGACACCGCGCGGATCGAAGGTCACGATGTCGTAGCCGTCCGTCAGCTCCATGAACTCCTTGCCGCCCGACATGAACTCGGGTACGCCCGCGCCGCCCGGCCCGCCGAAGTTCAGCAGCACCGATCCCCGCTTCTCGCCCGTGGCCCGGTAGCGGGCGAGCGCCAGATCCAGGGTCCCCTCGCGCGGGTGGGCGTAGTCGAGGGGGACGGTGATCTTGCCGCACTGCAGATCCTCGGGCAGGCCCTCACCCGGGCACTTCGCCCAGCTGATCTTCTGCTCGTAGAAGCGGCTGAGGTCGGACTCGGCGTCGTCCCTGGCGGCCGGCAGCCCGGTGCCGAGCACGGCCAGTCCGACCGCACCGGTGACCGCGCAGCGCCGCAGCGCGGGCCGCGTTGACAGCTTGGCCAGCATCGATGCCTCCAAGGACGCCCGTCGCGGACCGGGATGCGGCGTCCTCGCTCACGATAAGCACGCCTTGGGGTGCCCTGCCTCCCGAGATGCGGGACCGCCTCGATCGACGTACTGTGCGCGCCGCATTCCGCTCGGATGTTTTTACCGCTAGTTCGACAACCCTGACGCTCGATGGGGTGAATGGCCGATAAGCCATAACTCGGATGGTTCGCCTGCGTTTTATCCGGTGCGGGTGAGTGCCCGCGACCATGTCTGGAAGGCAGGGACCTATGAGACGGGTTACCCGATACGGTGTGATCGCCGTCGCCGCCTCGGGCGCGATGGCTATGACGATCCCCGCGTTCGCCGACTCCGCGGCGGAGGGTGCCGCGACCGACTCGCCGGGGGTGCTCTCCGGGAACACGATCCAGCTTCCCGTGCACGCCCCGGTGAACGTGTGCGGGAACACCGTGAACGTCGTGGGGCTCCTCAACCCCGCCGCGGGCAACAGCTGCGCGAACGAGGACGGTGCGGCCAAGCGGAAGCCCGCCGCGAAGGGCGGGGCCTCGGCCGAGGGAAGCGGAAAGGATTCGCCGGGGGTCGTCTCCGGGAACACGATCGAGCTGCCGGTCCACCTGCCGGTGAACGTCAGCGGCAACTCGGTCAACGTGGTCGGCGTCGGCAACCCCGCGACCGGCAACGAGTCCGTGAACACGCCGGGCGAGCGCCCTCCCGCGACGACGAAGCCCGTGCCGAAGCCGTCCGTGCCCCGGGCCCACCCCCCGAGGCCGAAGGAGGTGCCGCCGGTGCACGTCCCGCACGGACCCGAGGGCAGCCTCGCCCGGACGGGAGCGGACCACACGCTCGCCGCCGCGGTGGGCGGCACGGGGCTCGTCCTGGGCGGCGCCATCCTGTACCGGCGTTTCCGCCCGCAGGCGGTGCGCTGACCCCCGCGCTCCGCGCGGCACGAAGGGGGCCCCACCGGGCGGCGGGCGGTGGGGCCCTTCCGGTGCGCACACGCGTTCACCGGTTCCCTCTCGACGGGCCGCAACGGCTTGATCGCGCCTGACGCCGTTGCGGATGATCGGCAAGGATGCTGGGGCGCGGTCGACCATCGCGCGTACGCCACCCCCCACCACGGAATGGAGCGCATCCATGGCCTCTCCGGCCTCCGAAGACCTCGACATCGCTCGCGCCGGCCTCGACGACTGGTCGGTGATCAAGGGCTGGGCGGCGGACGAGAGCTGGAATCCCGGGCTCGCCGACGCGCCGGCGTTCTTCGCGCAGGATCCCGACGGGTTCTTCATCGGCCGGATCGACGGTGAGCCCGTCTCGGCGATCTCGGTCGTGAACTACGGCACCGAGTACGCCTTCCTCGGCCACTACCTGGTCCGCCCCGACATGCGCGGCCGCGGCCATGGCCTCACCACGTGGAAGACCGCGCTCGCCCACGCCGGGAACCGCACGATCGGACTGGACGGGGTCGTCGCCCAGCAGGACAACTACCGCCGCTCGGGCTTCGAACTCGCCTACCGCACCGCCCGCTTCACCGGCACCGCCCCCGCCTGCGACCTCCCGGCGGACGTCCGTGCCGTACGGCCCGAGGACGTCGCGGACGTCATCGCGTACGACGCCGGCTGCACCCCGGCCGACCGTCCCCGCTTCCTCACTCAGTGGCTCGCCGGCCCCGGACACCACGCCGTCGTCCGTCGCGCCGGCGACCGCGTCACCGGCTACGGCGTGATCCGCCCCGGCCACGACTGCCCCAGGATCGGCCCGCTCTTCGCCGACACCACCGAGGACGCGCGCGCCCTGTTCGCCGCCCTGACCACACAGGTGGCGGGCAGGCAGGTCGCCATCGACGTGCCGCAGAACAACCCGGCGGGCGTCGCTCTCGCCGCAGAGGCCGGTTTCTCGCCCTCCTTCGAGACGGCCCGCATGTACACCGGACCGGTGCGGCCGTACGCCGGGGAGCGCGTCTTCGGTGTCACCACGCTGGAGCTCGGCTAGCGGTGGTGCGTGCCCCGGTGACGGGCGGACGAGCCCGCCGACCACGGCCTCGGACGCTCCCGCGGCGGGGCGGGCACCGAGTACCACCTGGCCCCGGGCCGTCACCCTCACCGCGGCCCGGCAGGTGACGCACCGGCCTTTGAAACGGTGAGGCTCGCATCCGCGCGACCCTCACCGGTCACGGCGGGCCCGGACCCGACACCCCGCCGCTGTGGCGAAGAGCCGGAACCTAGCCGATCCGTTCGGCCAGAGCGACGATGATCCCCGAGGGGCCGCGGAGGTTGCAGAGCCGGTAGGCGTTCTCGTACCGCGCCACCTCGCCGAGGAGCTCGGCGCCATGGCGGCGCAGGCGGGTGATCGTGTCGTCGATGTCGTCGACTGCGAACATGACACGGTGCAGGCCCAGAGTGTGGGGCGGCGGGTCGAGCGGTCCGGCACTGATCGCCGCGGGGCTGTGGAACTTCGTCAGCTCCAGCTTGCCGTGGCCGTCCGGGGTGCGCATCATCGCGATGGCGCTGCGGACGCCGTCGAGGCCGAGCATCTGGTCCGCCGCGATCCCCTCGATCCGCGCTTCGCCCTCCAGCTCCATGCCGAGGTCGGTGAAGAAGGCGACGGCAGCCTCCAGGTCGTCGACGACGATGCCTACGTTGTCCATCCGCTGAATCGTCACGGGGGCTCCCTGTTCGTCGCGCAGTCGGATCCGGCTACTGGTCACCCTGGGACGGATCCGATGCCGCATCCTCGACACCCGGACGTGTCGCAGCCTGACCGGCCCCGCCCGTGCGGCGGTGAAAGCGCACGTGCAGCGCGCGGATCTCGTCCGTGAGCTCGGGCACCGGACCGTCCACGGTCACGGCGGGCGCGACCTCCCGCACCGGCAGCGTCCGCACCGGCGGGGCGGGCGCCCCCAACTCCGCCAGCCATCCTGCCAGTTGCTCCGACGAGGCCACGTACACGATGCGCCCGAGGCCCACCCACGCATGGGCGGCCGCGCACATCGGGCAGTGCTCGCCGGAGGTGTAGACGGTGGCGGCGGCCCGCTCCTCGGGTGTCATCCGGGCGGCGGACCAGCGGGCCAGTTCGAACTCGGGGTGGCGGGTGCGGTCGCCCGAGGCCACCCGGTTGTGGTCCTCGGCCAGCACCGCGCCGTCCGCCCCCACCAGAACCGAACCGAACGGCTCGTCCCCGGCCTCCAGCGCCTCGGCCGCGAGCTCGACGCAGCGGCGCAGATACGGCAGTTCGGCATCCTTCACGACCATGGCGTACGGGCCTCCTCGTGGCGCGATCGTCCCTGCCCCACCCTATGGCCGAGTAAAGCCGTTGCCGCGGATCCGGCCCGGTGCTGGAGTGAACCCATGGATCATGCCGCGATTCTCGCCCTGTACGACCGGGACATGCGCCGAGGCGCGCAGCCGGACAGTCCGGACGCCCGGGTGGAGCGGACCGGGCGCGTGGTCCGCCAGGTGTCGTCCGCGGGCGGATGGAACGGCGTGGTGTGGTCCGACCTGGACGGGGCGAACGCCGACGCGGCCATCGCCGAGCAGATCACCCGCTTCACCGGCCTCGGCCGCGAGTTCGAGTGGAAGCTCTACGGGCACGACCTGCCGGTCGACCTCGGCCGACGGCTCAGGAGCGCGGGCTTCACGGCCCGGCCCGAGGAGACGCTGATGATCGGCGAGGTGGCCGCGCTGCGCCTGGACGCCGAGCCGCCGGAAGGCATCCGCGTCCTGCCCGTCACCGACGCGGAGGGCGTCGGACTCGTCGCTGAGGTGCATGAGAAGGCGTTCGGCACCGACAGTTCCCGCATGCGTCACCAGTTGCTGGCGCGTATCGAGGCCGCTCCGGACACCGTGGTCGCCGTGGTGGCACTGGCCGGGGACACGCCGGTGAGCGCGGCTCGTATGGAACTGGTGCCCGGCACCCGCTTCGCCGGGCTGTGGGGCGGGGGCACCGTCGAGGGATGGCGCGGTCGCGGCATCTACCGTGCCCTCGTCGCCCACCGGGCCCGCGCCGCCATGGACCGCGGCTACCGGTACCTCCAGGTCGACGCTATGAGCACGAGCCGCCCCGTACTGGAACGCATCGGGTTCGCGCCGCTGACCACGACCACACCGTACGTGTACACGCCGTAACCGTGAGCGGCGCGTGGACGATCGTCAGGCCCCGGATGTCACATCCGTCGCCGCCCGATCCGTCGCAGGGGCATGACGACCAACCAACCGAACCAGGACAGCCGGCGCATCCTCCTGGCGGGAGCCGGTGGCGTCCTCGGCGTACACCTCACCCGTGCCCTGCGGACGGCGGGCCACAGGGTCATCGGTCTCGGCCGCGGCCCGCGCAACGACATCCAGGCCGACCTGACCGACCGCGACGCGCTGCTGCGTGCCGTCGACGGCCACCGCTTCGACACGGTGATCCACGCCGCGACCGCGCTGCGCAAGCCGCCCATGCGCCACCGCGACATGCACGCCACCAACGCGCTGCGCACCGACGGAACCGCCCACCTCATCGAGGCCGCGCGGGCCACCGGTGCCCGGCGCTTCGTGACGGAGTCCATGGTCTTCGGATACGGCTACGGCGACCACGGCGACCACGAGATCACCGAGGACGACACCTTCGGCCCGAGCGGCCGTGATCGGGAGCTGGAACGTCACATCGCGGCCATGCGCACCAAGGAGCGACTCACCCTCGACACCCCCGGCCTCCAGGGTGTCGCGCTGCGCTTCGGCCTGTTCTACGGCCCGGGCGGCACCGATGCCCTCGTGCGGATGCTGCGCAGGAGGCAGTTGCCCGTCCCCGCCGACCACGGCAGGGTGCTGCCCTGGATCGAACTCACCGACGCGGCGCGGGCGGTGGTCGCCGCCGTCGAACACGGTCGCCCCGGCCAGGCCTACAACATCGCGGACCGCACTCCCATGGGTTTCGGCTCCCATGTCCGGTGCGTGGCCGAGGAGTTCGGGCTGCCGAAACCGATGACCGTACCGCTCTGGCTGATGAGGCCCATGTCGTACGCGCACACGGTGATGTCGACGACGCTGCGGGTCTCCACGGCGAAGGCGGAGCGAGAACTCGGCTGGGCGCCCGTGCACCCCTCGGCCCGCGACGGCCTCGCCGCGATGCGGGCCGTCGCGGGGCGTGTGTGAGCGGCGCTCGCGGACGGTGTCAGCGGCGCGCCTTCGCCCGGTCGAGTGCCGCCACACCCAGCGCGGCGAGGCCGATCTGGATGAGCCACTCGACCCAGTCGACGCCGTCGGTGTCGCCCACGTCGAGGCCGGCCGCGATGGCCGAACCGATCAGCGCGGCCACGATGCCGACGAGGATCGTCCACAGAACTCCGATGCGCTGACGGCCCGGAACCACCAGGCGCCCCAGCACACCGATGATGATGCCGATGACAATGGCACTGATGATGCCCGAGATCTCCATTTCGCCCCTCTTCCTCCTGTCCCCGCATCTACTCGGGTTCCCCGAGGAGGGGCTGACAGTCGGTTCCGGCTCAACCAGTGGCCGGGGCCGGGCTCGGTACCCCGGTTCCGGCCCAACCGGTGGCGGCCACCAGCTCGGTGGCGATCTCGATCACCGTGCGGCCGTCGGTCACCACCCGCAGCACGTCCGCCGGGGCGTGCTCGTCCAGGAGCCGTGCCTTGCGGGCGCTGCTGTGCATCTCGTGCTCCAGCTCCGAGCCGAGCTCGCGGCCGGTCAGCCGCTGCTCGGCCGTCGCGTCCGTGGCGGTGAGCAGGACCCGTACGAGCCGTACGTCCGGTCCCATGGCCCGGCGGAACATAGGCGTGGCCTCGTCGAGCACGCTGACGGTGTTCGTGTAGACGAGACGCCGGTGCCCCAGCTCGGCGTAGTTCCGCCACACGGCGGTCAGATTCCGCTCGGTGACGGCGGCGCGGCGCGGGTCGTCGGCCGGTGCCGGATGGACGGCTCCCATGAAGTCGCCGTCGATCACGGCGTGCGGGACGTGCGCGGCCCTCAGCCGGGCCGAGACCTCCCAGCCCACCGTGGTCTTGCCGACCCCGGCCCGTCCTCCGATGAGCAGTACTTCCGCTTGATCCATAGGGGCAGGGTGCCTGATGAGGGCATGCCGGACGAGGGGTTCGAGCCGAGTGACCGATCGACGGAGGCACGGACGGAGGAGCGGTGCTCGGTGGCCGAGCCGTCAGCGAGGTCGTGCGGGTCGGGACGACCGTGCGGCGTTCACCCTCCCGACGTGCGGGACACGTACGGGAGTTGCTCACCTCCTTCGAGAGCCGCGGATGGGAGGGGGCCCGCCGCACATCGGGTGCACGGCATCGGGAGGGGCGCGGGGCTGGCCGAGCCGGGCGTCCGAACACCGGCGAGAGCTCGGGTTCTTCCTGCGATGACGCGGGGCCTCACCTCAAGGGGAGGCTGAACCGTCCTCCATCCACGAGGTCAACCGCCCGTCCGGCTGAAGGGTGATGTGCAGACCGTCGTTCTCGCCGTACGCGGCGCGGCCTTCCGCGACGAGGGTGGTGATCCGCGCGCCGTCGGTGAGGATGTCGGCCTCGTGGTGGTCGGCCGTGAGTCTGTGGACCTCCGCCGTGGTCACTCCGTCCGCGAGCGTCGGTGTGGCGACCAGGACGCGTACGCCGACCGGCCGCGGCTTCGGCCTGGCCCCCTCGAACCGCGACGTGACCTTGCCGTTCGGGCGGAGCGTGACGTGCAGCCCGTTGTTCTGGGCGTACGCGGGTCCGCCGTGCGCGTAGAGGGTCCCGCACCGCGAGCCGTCGGCCCATATCTCCGCCTCGTGGTGGTTCCTGCCGCTCCGGAAGACCTTCGCCCGGCTGACCCTGTCCGCGAGCTTCACCGTCTTCACGTGGACGCGTCCGGCCCGAGAGGGACGGGTCGCTGACGTGACGGTCCGAGCGGACGCACCGGCCGCGAAGGCGGCGGCGACCGAACCGCCCAGCGCGGCGGCCACGCCGGTGGCGAGGAGGGCGGTGCGCAGGGTGCAGGGAGAGCGCATCGGAGAGGTGTTCCTTCGATGGGGTTCGTTCCGACGCTCTCGAAGGTAGGGACCGTCCATCAAGGAAACCCGAAGGTCATGTAACAGCTGTTCGGCGTATGGGCCTCGGAACGAGCAAGGCTTCGAGGGTGACATACCGGTATTCACCGGCATGACTTCGCGTATGCGAGGTGGACACATCCGTGCGGGCGGCTCGGGCGGCTCGGGCGGCTCGGGCCTCGCCGGCGGGCTCGGTGTCGTCGCGGAGAGTGAGCGTCCGGCGACGCGCTGCCGGGGACCGGGGCGCGCGAAGGCCGGCCCGCGGAAGCGGACCGGCCGGCATTGCCTTGCCCCTTGAGTGCTCCTATGCCCTCGGGCTGCTCTTCGCGACCGAGGCGGCGCACATCGCCCCGAGGATCAGGGCCAGCGCTCCGATGATGATGTTGTTGACGACGACACCCGCGTCCGGGCTGTCGCCGACGATCCACGGCGCGATGATCATCCAGGCCCCTATCGCGCAGAAGGCCCAGCTGAGGCCGTACATGCGCTCCGGTGCCCGGGTGAAACCGAGGGCCAGGAGGCCGATCGCGATGCCCACGATCAGGTTGTGGGTCACGAGCGGGGGCTGACTGGTCGTGTAGTGGAGTATCCAGGGGGACACCGCACAGTACAGACCGAGCAGGAACACCGGTCCGTCGACGAGAACCACGTCTCGACCGCCCAGCATGCGGTCGTAGCGTTCCCGCATCTCGGGTACGTCGGGGTGGGCGGTTATGTCGCCTCTGGTGGGCTGCACATTGGCCATGACTCGTCTCCTTTGACTCGCAGGCCTGACCGCGTCTGACGCGGTATGCGGTAAGCGCCGCCTAGAAGGCATTGTGCTCTTATTTCTTCTTTATGTGTAGGGATCGGCGGGTTCATGACGATCCGAGCGCCGTGCCGGGTCGGGGCGGACCGTTCTCTGCGGGCCGATGCCTGACGGGGGCCCGTCCCTGGCCGGCGGGGCGGGTGTGATCGTCGAGCCCGGCCCCGCGCGGCCCTCCCGCCCCCCGGCGAACGGGGGCGCGAGGGGCTGGGGCGCACGGCAGGTGTGGGCCCCCGGGGCCCGGCGGCGGGCACAAGGGGCGGCCATCGCGCCCGCCGAGCGTCCCGCGCGACCCAAGTCGCGTACGTCACGGGCCGGTTGACTGGTCTACACCCTTGACTGGTACAGACCAAAGCGGTTGAGTGTGTCCCACACCCCCCACCACGGCCGCCCCCACGCCGTGGCCGACCTGGTCGGCGCGAGCGCACAAGGCTCTGCCCACCCCTGCCCTTGTACGGGTGCGGCCGTGCTCCGCAGAGGAGTTGGTCCCTTGTCGAGGCACCGCACAGCCGCAGTCCTGTCCTCACTCGCCCTGGCGAGCGCCGCGCTGGTGCTCCAGTCGGCCCCGAGCTCGTCCGCCGCCGGCTTCGTCGTCAGCGAAGCGCAGTTCAACCAGATGTTCCCGAACCGGAATCCGTTCTACACGTACAGCGGCCTCACCGCCGCCCTCAGCGCCTACCCCGCCTTCGCCAACACCGGCAGCGACACGGTGAAGAAGCAGGAAGCGGCGGCGTTCCTCGCCAACGTCAACCACGAGACCGGCGGCCTGGTCCACATAGTCGAGCAGAACCAGGCCAACTACCCGCACTACTGCGACCGGAGCCGGCCCTACGGCTGCCCGGCCGGGCAGGCCGCCTACTACGGTCGCGGTCCGATCCAGCTCAGCTGGAACTTCAACTACAAGGCCGCGGGCGACGCTTTGGGCATCGACCTGCTGAACAACCCCTGGCGGGTGCAGAACGAGTCGGCCGTCGCCTGGAAGACCGGACTGTGGTACTGGAACACCCAGACCGGCCCCGGCACCATGACCCCCCACAACGCCATGGTCCACCAGGCCGGCTTCGGCCAGACCATCCGCAGCATCAACGGCGCCCTGGAGTGCGACGGCAAGAACCCGGCGCAGGTGCAGAGCCGTGTCGGCGCCTACCAGCGCTTCACACAGATCCTGGGCGTCACTCCGGGCGGCAACCTGTACTGCTGACGCCCCGCGCAGCACCCCGGCGGCGGCCCGCGCCGCCGCGGGCCGGGCTGGTCCTACGCCTGCTCCACCGCGACCCGCAAAGGCGCGCGGAAGGACAGCAGGCCCAGCATCGGAGTGCCCGCAGCCTTCGGCCCCGGCTGTATCCGCGGCAGGCGGCGGGCCGCGACCCGGAGCGCCACCGCCGCCTCCGTCCGCGCCAGCGAAGCGCCCGGGCAACGGTGCCGGCCGACGCCGAACGACAGGTGCTGCCGTACGTTGGCCCGCTGCGGGCACAGGCGCTCCGGGGAGGCGAACACGTCCGGGTCCGAGCCGCTGCCCAACAGCATCAGGAGCAGTTGCGCGCCCGCCGGCAGGTCCACCCCGCCCAGCTCCACCGGGCGCGCGGCGACTCGTCGCCACGAGGTCACCGGAGGCTCCCGCCGCAGTACCTCCTCCACCCATGCCTCGGCCAGGCCCTCGTCCCGCGAGACACGCGGCCACAGGCCGGGCTCGGCCAGTGCCCGGCTGAGGACGGTGGCGATGAGCTGGCCGGTGGTGGACTGCCCGGCGATGAAGACGAAGAAGCACACGCCCACCGCGGTGGGCACATCGAGTGGCCTGCCGTCGGGCAGGCGGTGCTCGGCCAGGGCGCCGAGGAAGGAGTCGCGCGAGGCGGTGCCGCCGGTCACCGTACGGGTCAGCCACTGGTGGAACTCGCCCACCAGTTCTGCCAGCTCCAGCTGACGCGACGGCGAGGGCCGGCCCCAGAACAGCTCCAGCGAGGCGTCGCTCCAGCGGATCAGGGTGGCGCAGGAGACGCCGTCGATGCCCAGCAGCTCCATCAGCACCCGGCACGGCAGGACCTGGGCGAAGGACGGGAAGAGGTCGTGGCCGCCCTCGGTGTCGATCCGCTGTGCCGCGGAGGTCAGCAACTCGTCGGCGATGCGCTCGATGACCGGTACGGCGGCGGCGACCCGCCGGGCGTTGAAGAACCGGGTGACCAGCCGGCGCAGTCCGGGATGGCTGGGAGTGCCGTTGTCGGCCAGCGCCGGTGGCATCCTGAAGCCCGCACGGGCGAGCACCCGCAGCACGCCGACCGGCAGCGGAGTGACGGCGTGCTGGGCGTTGTCCGGATGGAAGGCGTCCGGGTCGAGCAGCACCCGGCGGATGTCCTCGTACCGGCTGATCAACCACAGCCCGGTACCGGGATCGTGATGGACCGGCGCCTCGGCCCGCAGCGCGGCCAGCCAGGGGTACGGATCACGCACGAAGCCGTCGCCGAACAGGTCGAGCAGCCCGAGCGGATCGCCCGCGGATGCCCTCTGAGCTGGGGAAGTCACGCGCCGGACGCTAACACGTGACCCTTCGGCTACCTCCGGTAAGTGCGCGGCATCACGCGCGGGCCCCCCGCAGCTGCACACCGTGGGCGCGGCCTCTTTCCCGCGCCGTGTCAGACTCCGGCGATGACCACCGAAACGATCACCGCGGACGCCGCGGGCACCTGGAACCTGGGCGACCTCTCCGTCCGCCGCCTCGGCCTCGGCGCGATGCGCCTGACGGGCAGTGCAGCCTTCCACCACGGCACTCCGAGCGACCGGGAGCGCTCGACGGCCGTGCTGCGCAAGGCGATCGAGCTCGGCGTCGACCACATCGACACGGCGGCCTTCTACTTCTCCGCCCTCCGTTCCGCCAACGAACTCATCAACAGCGTGCTGGCGCCCTACCCGGACGACCTGGTCATCGCCACGAAGGTCGGCCCGTACCGCGACTACTCCGGCGAGTGGGGCACCTCGGCCCGGCCCGACGAACTGCGCGGACACGTCGAGGAGAACCTGCGCCAGCTCGGCCGCGACCACCTCGACGTCGTCTATCTGCGCCGCATGCGCCAGGACTCGATCGCCGAGCACTTCGGCGCGCTCGCCGAACTCCGCGAGGCCGGCCTGATCCGGCACCTCGGGATCTCCGCCGTGGAACCCCGGCATCTGGCGGAGGCACAGGCCATCGCTCCCGTGGTCTGCGTACAGAACCGGTACGCGGTCGACCGTCCCGACCCCCTGGACGACGAGGTCCTGCGCATCTGCGCGGAGCAGGGCATCGCGTTCGTCCCCTTCTACGCCGTGGCCGGCGCGGCCGGCGCGGAGGGCGCGACCACCGCGCACGACGAGGAGGTCCTCGCGGTCGCGCGGGCGCACGGCGCGAGCCCCACCCAGGTGCGGATCGCCTGGACGCTGCACCAGGGCCCGCACGTCCTCGCCATACCCGGCACCGGTAACGCCGGTCACCTGGTCGAGAACGTGGCCGCGGGTGCTCTGCGCCTCACCGGCGAGGAGCTGTCCCGGCTCGACGCGGCACGTCGGCGCGCCGGCTGAGGGGAGGGCTCAGAGCCCGACCATCGACGGACGGGGAGCCGTTCGGAGGCCGGCGGGCTCGCTCCACGCCCAGCGGACGCGAAGGCGGGAGCGAGTCCGGCGGCGTTCAGGACTCCGGCAGGTTCACCGAGAACACCGGTCCCTCCGCGTCCGGATCCTCCGACCCGTTGTAGCTCACGGTCCCGCCCTCGTCGCCGACGTCGAGGAGCAGGAACCCCGTGCGGGACTGACCCGGCTTGTACGTCGTGTCGAGTCGGCGCCCGTCGCCTTCGCCGTCCGGCGTCGAGGCGGCCTGAGCGGCCGTGCCGGTGTCCTCCCACTCCATCCGGCCGTACGTCCTGATCTCCGCAGGAGCGTCGCCGATGTTCTTGAGCGTCAGGGTCAGCTTGACGTACTGACCGTTCTCCGGCTCCTTCGGCGTGCCGGCCTCTTCCGCCGTCAGGTACCGCGCGTCGACGACCTCGACGGACATCTTCGACGTGACCTTGTACGTCGTGCCGTCCTCGTCCGTCACGCCGGTTGCGAACTCGCCTGTCTCCCCGACCTCCAGGACGGGGCCAGGACGCGGCGAGGACGCCGACCCGGACGGCTCGACGGTCGCCCTGCCCGGCGCTTCAGCCGTCGGTTCCCGCGTCGAGGCGGACTCCCCGGAGTCGCTCTGCGACGAACACCCCGCCAGCAGAACGGCGGACATGGCGACGGCCGGCACGACGGCACGGCGAACACAGGCGCGCATGGCGCAATCCCCCCATGACTCGGTGGCCCTCCCTGGCCACCTGGAGGTGCAAGCGTAAGGCACGGCCGCAGCACGGCACGGGGCGGTGGTTCCCCTCGCAACTCCCGTACGAGAGGCGGCTGTCCGGCACCTCGGTGCCGAACGGTGCACGGCCGCAGCACGGGCATGTGGCGGCGTCCGCCGGTGGTTCCCCTCGCAACTCCCGCACATCAGGCGGCTGTCCGGCACCTCGGTGCCGAACGGTGCACGCCCGCCTCAGACCACCCAGGCCCCGTCCCGCATGAGGAACCGGCCGGGCATCTCGTGCTCCCCGTTCCGGGCCTGCACCGTGCGCGGTCGCACCTGGAAGTACACGTACCGGGCGGCGTCCGCCCGGGGATCCCATCCCGTCTTGGCCAGGAACGCCTCCGCGGCCGCCGGCGGTACCTCGTCGGCGGTGTACATCCGCGCGGCCCCGTCGACGAGCACGACGTCCAGGGTGTCCCCGAGCGCGAGCCGGGCCCGTCCTCCGGCACTCAGGTTGCGGCCGGTCGGGGTGCCCGGCCGGGTCGCCAGCCACACACACTCGCCGTCCCACAGGAACCAGAGCGGGACCAGGCACGGCACTCCGTCGGCGCCCGCCGTGGCCACCCAGACGTCCATCTCCTTCTCCAGCCGGGCAAGGAGGTCGTGCTTGCGCTGTGCGGGGGCCCGGGGCGGCTCGGTGATCTTCATGGCCGGGACGGTACCGGGGGAGGGGGAGGCGCGGATCGGGCTCGGGTCCCGGCTCGGGTCGGGCCTCGGTCCTACGCCCCCGGCATCGGACGGAGGTCTTCTCTCCTGGTGACTGGCGCCTGCGAGGTTTTACGTATAACCTCTCCCGTCAATCGCACCTCCCGGAAGGCTCCGATGAGACGCATCGCCCTGGTCACCCTCGTCGTCGACGACTACGACGAGGCGATCCGCTTTTACACCGAAGCCCTCGGCTTCCGGCTCATCGAGGACACCCCGCGCCCGGACGGCTCCCGCTGGGTCGTCGTGGCCGCCGACGACCACCAGGGCAGCGCGCTGCTGCTGGCCCGGGCCAAGGGTGACGAGCAGCGCACCCGGGTCGGCGACCAGACCGGCGGGCGGGTCGGGTTCTTCCTGCACACCGACGACTTCGCCCGCGACCGCGCCCGCATGGTCGCCGCGGGTGTGACCTTCCTGGAGGAGCCCCGCCACGAGCCGTACGGCTCGGTCGCCGTCTTCCAGGACCTGTACGGCAACCGCTGGGACCTGCTCCAGCCCGCCGGCTGACCTTCTCCGCCGCTTCGAACCGCCCCGCTCGACGAAAGAACACACCATGACTGCTACGCGCGTAGACGAAGAGCTGATCCGCCGCCTCCCCAAGGCCGTCCTGCACGACCACCTCGACGGTGGCCTGCGCCCCGCCACCGTCGTGGAACTCGCGGAAGCGGTCGGCCACACCCTGCCCACCACCGACCCGGACGAGCTCGCCGCCTGGTACTTCGAGGCCGCGAACTCGGGTGACCTGGTCCGCTACATCGCCACGTTCGAGCACACCCTCGCCGTGATGCAGACCCGCGAGGGCCTGCTGCGCACCGCCGAGGAGTACGTCCTGGACCTCGCGGCCGACGGTGTCGTCTACGGCGAGGTGCGTTACGCCCCCGAGCTGAACACCAGGGGCGGGCTGACGATGAGCGAGGTCGTGGAGACCGTCCAGGAGGGCCTCGCCGCGGGGATGGCCAAGGCGGCCGCAGCCGGGACGCCCGTGCGCGTCGGCACCCTGCTGTGCGGCATGCGGATGTTCGACCGGGTGCGCGAGGCCGCCGACCTGGCCGTCGCCTTCCGGGACGCCGGCGTCGTCGGCTTCGACATCGCCGGCGCCGAGGACGGCTTCCCGCCCGCCGACCACCTCGACGCCTTCGAGCACCTGCGCCGCGAGAGCGTGCCGTTCACCATCCACGCCGGTGAGGCGCACGGCCTGCCCAGCATCCACCAGGCCCTGCAGGTGTGCGGCGCCCAGCGCATAGGCCACGGCGTGCGGATCACCGAGGACATCGTGGACGGCAAGCTCGGCCGCCTGGCCGGCTGGGTGCGCGACCGCCGTGTCGCGCTGGAGATGTGCCCCACGTCCAACCTCCAGACCGGCGCCGCCACCTCGATCGCCGAGCACCCGATCACCGCGCTGAAGGACCTCGGCTTCCGCGTCACCCTCAACACCGACAACCGCCTGGTGTCGGGTACCACGATGACCCGGGAGATGGCGCTGCTGGTCGAGCAGGCGGGCTGGACCGTCGAGGACCTGCGTACGGTCACCGTGAACGCCCTGAAGAGCGCGTTCATCCCCTTCGACGAGCGCAAGGCCCTCATCGAGGAGGTCGTGCTCCCGGGCTACGCGCTCTGAAGCAGCCCGCGCACGTAAGCGGCCTGTCCGACGTGCTGGAGATCGTCGGACAGGACGCTGACGAGCCGGACGCCCAGGGTGACCGGCGGGTCCCAGCGCTCGTCCACGATGCGCTCCAGATCCTTGGCGGCCAGCTCGCGCAGGGCGCCGAGGGTCTGGGCGTGCACGGCGTCGTAGTAGCCGGTCAGCAGGTCGCCGGAGTCGACCCGCACCTTGGCGACCTTCGCGGCGGTGTGGCCGTAGCCGGTGTCGTGGCGCGGCAGGTCCAGTCCGAAGGTCTTCTGGAAGTCCTGCGTCAGCCACACCTGGTCGAGTTCGAAGGCGTCGGCGATGTGGTCGTCCTGGATGCGGGTGAGGTGCCAGACCAGCCAGGCGATGGAGTTGGCGTCGGGGGAGGGGCGGGCGATGAGGTCGTCCGGGCCGAGGCCCTCGACGGCGGCCTGGACTTCTTCCTGGATGCGGTTGTACCCGTCGATGAGGATGTCCTTGGCATGCATGCCTCCACCATCGCGCAAAGCCGTCCGCCACGCGCCTGCTGGGCCCGCACGTCACACGCCCTCTGAACGGTCCGCCTCCCGCCCCGGGGCCAGCAGGGCCATCAGGGCCCGGGCCGCCGGGCTCGTCGCCGGTGCCGGGGGCAGCAGCGCCACCGTCTCGTAGACGGTCTCGCCGGTGCCCTTCACGGGCAGCGCGGTCAGTGACCGCCGCTTGTGCCGGAAGTGGCGCGGGACGACCGCGATGCCGAGGTTCTCGTCCACCAGGTCCAGGAGGCTGTGCACGTCGTTCACCTCCAGGGCGACCGACCTGCGGACCCCCGCGGCGGCGAACGCGGCGTCGGTCGTGCGGCGCGGCCCCCAGTCCGGGTGGAAGTCGACGAAGACCTCGTTGCCCAGCTCCTCGGGGGTGACGGCGGCGCCGGCGGCGGCGAGCCGGTGGCTCGGGTGGCACAGGACGGTCATCGGCTCACCGGCCAGTGGTACGGCCCGCAGCTGGTCGGTGTCCTCCTCGGCCGTGCGCACCACGAAGGCCAGGTCCAGGCGCCCGGCCGCGACCTCCTGCGTGAGCGCGCCCGCGCCCGCCTGGCGCAGGCAGATCTCCACGTCCGGATGCTGCCGCCGGAAGGCCGCAAGCAGCCCCGCCACATGCACACCGGCGATGCACTGCTCGGACCCGAGCGCCAGCATCCCGCGCAGTACGCCCTGCACCGCGGCCACCGCTTCATGGGCCGCCCTGACCTGTGCCAGGATGCGCTCCGCCTCGCCCAGCAGGGCCCGCCCGGCCGGAGTGAGGGTCACCCGGCGCGTCGTCCGTACGAACAGCGGGGTCTGCAACTCGCGCTCCAGCGCCCGGATCGAGGCCGACAGACCCGACTGGGACACCATCAGGCGTTCTGCCGCCCGGGTGAAGTGCTGGTCCTCGGCGACCGCCACGAAGTGCTGCAGATGGCGCAGTTCCATGATTTAGCAGCGTAGTCGCTCAATCTCATCTGATTTACCTGTTGGACCACTGCCCGCAGGTCACGACAGAGTGGAGGCGACCGTACCGCCGGTTCCGCGGAACCGTCACTCGTGTACCTGCCAACCCCTCTGGAGTCGCGTTGTACACCGCACACCCCGACCGCTACGCGGAGATGCCCTACCGGCGCACCGGACGCAGCGGCCTCAAGCTCCCCGCGCTGTCCCTCGGACTGTGGCACAACTTCGGCCCCGCGGACCGCTCGGTCGAGCACCAGCGAGCCATCCTGCGCCGCGCCTTCGATCTCGGTGTGACCCACTTCGACCTGGCCAACAACTACGGCCCGCCGCCCGGGGCCGCAGAGTCCGCCCTCGGGCGGTTCCTGCAGTCGGACTTCGCCGCGTACCGCGACGAGCTGGTCATCTCCACCAAGGCCGGCTACCTGATGTGGCCCGGTCCGTACGGCGAGTGGGGCTCGCGCAAGTACCTGCTGTCCTCGCTGGACCAGAGCCTGCAGCGGATGGGCCTGGACTACGTCGACATCTTCTACTCGCACCGCCCGGACCCCGACACTCCGCTGGAGGAGACGATGGGCGCCCTGCACTCGGCGGTGCAGCAGGGCAAGGCGCTGTACGTCGGTGTCTCCAACTACTCGGCCGAGCAGACCCGCGAGGCCGCCCGCATCCTCGGCGAGCTGGGCACCCCGCTGCTGATCCACCAGCCGCGCTACTCGATGCTCGACCGCCGCCCCGAGGACGAGGGTCTGCTGGACGCCCTGGACGAGCTGCAGGTCGGTTCCATCGTGTTCTCCCCGCTGGAGCAGGGCCTGCTCACCGGCCGCTACCTCGACGGCATCCCGGAGGACTCGCGGGCCGCGAGCGACAGCCCGTTCCTGAACTCGGACGCGCTGACCGAGGACCTGGTGGCCAAGCTGCGCGCGCTCGACGACATCGCCAAGTCCCGGGGGCAGTCCCTGGCCCAGCTGGCCCTCGCCTGGGTGCTGCGCGGCGGCCGGGTGACCTCGGCGCTGGTCGGCGCGAGCAGCGCGCGGCAGATCGAGGACAGTGTTGCCGCGATCGGCAACCTGGACTTCGACGAGGAGGAGCTGACCCGCATCGACGCGGTGATCAAGGGCTGATCCGTTCCGTGAGGCGGACGGTGACCCGGTCGCCCTCCTGCTTCCCGATGGCCTTGCGGACCTCGGCCCTGACGGGGAGCTTGTGGGTGCCGTCCCCGAGGGCCATGAACGAACTCCGGAACGGATGTCCGTCGATCGTCCCGCGGATCCTGACCAGACCGCGGGTGCCGAAGAAGTCGACGGACTCCGGCCAGACCACATAGGTCCAGCCGCCTTTGTTCGGGCTCTTACGCAGGGTCGCGGTGAATTCCGCGTCCAGTGTCCCGGCGGTGGTCATGGTGTCCTCCCGTCGCGGCGGTCCTTGCGGCTTCACGGGTGTGGACCGCCGCGCGACCCGGAACTCATCGCTCAAGTCACGGCGGGTGCCCGGTGCGGCCGTGGGGCGGTGGCGATCCGTCCCTCGGCGGTCCAGATGATCCCGACGGATCCGGCCACCGGCGCGGCCTCTTGCCCGCGGGGTGCCCGTCGCCGCTCCGGCACGTCACGCACCGGGTTTGATGTGTACCCGCCGTATTTCGGCCAGCACCGGCTGTGAATATGCCAGGAGACTGGCCGGAAAGTCGTGGTGACAGTGTTTCAGTACTGAACATACTCGTCTACGCGGGCGCTTCACTCGGGGCGACGGCGCCCTCACCCACCGCTCATGAGCCGCACGGAAAGCGAGGCGCACGCCGGCAAGGCGAACGGCAACACGGGGGAGGCAGCGTGCACGACGAATTCCTGTGTCATGTCACCGCATACGGAGTCTGCGGCGGCCGGCGCATCGGGGTGCCCCTGGGGACCTACCGAGCGCCCACCTTGGCCCTCGCCCTGTGGTGGCTGCGCGACCGGGCGTCCTGGATGGCCGAGCGATTGGACCCGAGGCCCGAGGCCGAGCACTTCCCGCCGGGCGCGCTCGTCCCGGTCACCGCCACCGTGCCCGACGTTCCGGCGGTGCTGCGCGCGTGGTGCGGTGACCCCGAGCGACAGGACCTGGTCGCGGACGAGTTGGCGGCCGGACGGCTGGTGCGGATCGCCGTGAGCGACGACACCACCGAGTACGAACTGCTCGCCGAGTCGGTGGACGCACTGCGCATGCAGAGGACCCTCCCGGCACTGGTCGTGCCGGTCGCCTGAGCCGCCTCCTGCGGGGCCCCCGCACCCGGAACAGGCAGGCACATACAGGGACAGATCGATAGAATCCTCGCATGGCGGAGCGGCCGGTCGCACCGACTGCGCCCGTACTGGTCCTGGAGACCGAGTCGGGCTCCACCGTGATGACCCCGGGCCGTGACTACCGCGTGGGACGCGACCCGCTCAGCGACATCGTCATCGACGACGCCCGGGTCTCCTGGCACCACGCGGTACTGCGCCCCGGGGCCGACCACTGGACCCTGGAGGACGAGAACAGCACGAACGGCACCTACACCGACGGCCACCGCGTCCACGAGTGGGACGTCGGCCCCGGCACCGTGATCCGCTTCGGCAACCCTTCCGACGGCCCCCGGGCCGTGCTGCTGGACCGCCCCGACCCGGCGTCCGCACCGGAACGCCCCTCGGTGGTCTCCCTGCCCGGACGCACCGGCACCTTCCGGCAGCCCACCAACATCCGCCCCCTGCCCACCCGGACCGTCCGCATCGGCCGCGCCGCCGACAACGACCTCGTCATCGACGACCTGGTCGTCTCTCGCCGCCACGCCGAGCTGCGGGCCCTGCCCGACGGGACGTACGAGATCGCCGACCTCGGCAGCCACAACGGCACCTATCTCAACGGCGGCCGCGTCACCCGCGCCCTCGTCGGTCCCGGCGACGTCGTGGGCATCGGCCACTCCGCGTTCTGCCTGGTCGGGGACGAGCTGCAGGAGTACGTCGACACCGGCGAGATCTCCCTCGAAGTGCAGGACCTCACGGTCGCCGTCGACCACGGCCGCAGAACCCTGCTCGACCACGTCTCCTTCCCGGTGGGGGAGAAGTGCCTGCTCGCCGTGGTCGGCCCCAGCGGCGCCGGGAAGTCCACGCTCCTGAACGCCCTCACCGGCCAGCGTCCCGCGGACCACGGCACGGTCCTCTACGACGGCCGCGACCTCTACCGCGACTACGCAGAACTGCGCCAGCGCATCGGCCTCGTCCCGCAGGACGACATCCTGCACGCCCAACTCACCGTCCGCGACGCCCTGTCCTACGCAGCCGAGCTGCGCTTCCCCCAGGACACCGCCAAGGCCGAACGCCGGGCCAGGGTCGACGAGGTCATCCGCGAGCTGGGCCTGGAGCAGCGCGCCGGGCAGCGGGTGCACAGCCTGTCCGGCGGGCAGCGCAAGCGCGTCAGCGTCGCCCTGGAGCTGCTGACCAAGCCGTCCCTGCTGTTCCTGGACGAGCCGACCTCCGGCCTCGACCCCGGCATGGACCGCTCGGTGATGCAGATGCTGCGCGGCCTCGCCGACGACGGCCGTACCGTCATCGTCGTCACGCACAGCGTGCTCAGCCTCGACATGTGCGACCGGCTCCTGGTCCTCGCGCCCGGCGGCCGCATCGCCTACTACGGCCCGCCCCAGGAGGCGTTGCCCTTCTTCGGGTCCGCGCACTGGCCGGAGGCCTTCGACGCCTTCGAACGCGACCAGGAGCGGGACTGGGCGGGCGACTACCGGGCCTCGCCCCACCACCGCCGATACATCGCCGACGCCGCCGCCCAGCCCCTGCAGCAGCGCTCCGGCCCGGTCGTCATCACCAGGCCGCCCCGGCCACGCAGCCGCAGTGCCCAGCTCGGCACCCTGATCCGCCGCTACGCCGGTGCGCTCGGCGCCGACCGCACGTTCCTCGCCATCATGGTCGCCCTGCCGTTCGTGATGGGCGCCATGGCCCGCGCCCTGGCGGGCAGCAGGCTGACCCAGGAGACGGCGATGAACGCCCTGCTGATCCTGTGCGTCGGCGGCGTCCTGACGGGCGCGGCGAACGCCGTACGGGAACTGGTCAAGGAGCGTGTCATCTACCAGCGCGAACGCGCCGTCGGCCTGTCCAGATCGGCGTACCTGTTGTCCAAGGTGGTGGTGCTGGGGACGATCACCGTGCTGCAGGCGGTCGTCCTGACCCTGGTGGCCCTGCTCGGCGTCGATCTCAACGCCCCCGGAGGCGACGGCGTGTTGATGCCGCCCCTGGTCGAAATCACCGTGGCCGTGGCCCTGCTGGCCTTCACCGCGATGATGCTCGGCCTCGTAGTCTCCGCCCTGGTGAGCAAGGAGGAGGTGACGATGCCGCTGCTGGTGCTGCTCGCCATCGTCCAGGTCGTCTTCTGCGGCGCCCTGCTCAAGCTCGACGGCGTCCCCGGCCTGGAACAGCTGTCCTGGCTGGTGCCCTCGCGATGGGCGCTCGGTGCGATGGCCGGCACCCTTGAGCTGTCCCGGATCGTGCCCGGCGACCTGACCGGTGATCCGCTGTTCGAGCACTCGGCCGGTGTGTGGCTGTTCAACGTGGCGATGCTCGTGGTGCTCTGCGCGGCCTTCGGCTTCGTCGTCTCCCGGCTGCTGCGCCGGCACGAACCCGTCGTGATGCGGAAGTAGGAGCGCGCCCATGACCTCCCCCGGCTTCCGGCCCACCCACGTCGTCCCCCAGCACGGCATGCCCGCCTGGGAGGCGCCCGACCCCGCCCGCCCGACCCTGCCCCTCGACGCGTTCCTGCCGGTCCAGCTCGTCGAACGACGCGGTGACTGGGGACTCGTCCTGTGCGCCAACGGTTGGTCGGCCTGGGTCGACGGCCGCTTCCTGGTCGCCGTACCCCAGGACCCGCCCACCGCCGACGCCAGTCCGCTCGCCCGCACGGCCGACCCGCGCCCGCTGCTCGCCGGGGCCGAGCGGGTTCTGGCGGGCTACCGCCTGGCGGTCGAGGACCTGGCGGCCGGTGCCCTGGACGGCGAGTCGTTCCGGGCGCGCACCTCGGGCCTGCGGATCGGGGTGGTCGTCGACGGGGAGTCGATGTGGCTGTACGACGCCGAGCGCGCGCGGTGGGTGTACGCCGACGGCACCCGCGTGAGCACCTACGCCGCGGACGACGGGCCCAGCGCCACCGCCGAGTCCGGCCCTGCACCGACCGCCGGGCACGGCCACGCCCCGACCCAGGTCGTCACGCCCGATGGCCCGTGACACGAGCCTCTTCTCGGGCCGGCCCTCCGAGCTGATCGGCCGGCAGGTCGCCGGTTACCGCATCGAGCAGGAGATCGGCCGGGGTGGCATGGCCGTCGTCTACCGCGCCCGGGACCTGCGTCTGGACCGCAGCGTCGCGCTCAAGCTCCTCGCCCCCGAACTCGCCCGCAACGACACCTTCCGCCGCCGTTTCACCCACGAGTCCAGGGCGGCCGCCGCCATCGACCATCCGCACATCGTGCCGGTCTTCGAGGCGGGGGAGACGGACGGTGTCCTGTACATCGCCATGCGCCACGTCTCCGGCGCCGACCTGCGCCACCTCCTCGACCGCCAGGGACCGTTGCCGTTCCCGACGGCCCTGCGCATCGCCGCGCAGGTCGCCTCCGCCCTCGACGCGGCGCATGAGCACGGGCTGGTCCACCGGGATGTGAAACCCGGCAACATCCTCGTCGCGCGCGGCACCGACAGCGACCACCCCGAGCACGTCTACCTCACCGACTTCGGCCTGACGAAGAAGTCGCTGTCCCTGACCGGCTTCACGACCGTCGGCCAGTTCGTCGGCACCCTCGACTACGTGGCCCCCGAGCAGATCTCCGGCAAACCGGTCGACGCGCGCTGCGACGTCTACGGCTTCGCGTGCGTGGTCTACGAGTGCCTGGCGGGCCACCCGCCGTTCCGCCGCGACGACGACATGGCTCTGCTGTGGGCCCACCAGTACTCCGAACCGCCGCTCCTTACCGAGGCGCGCCCGGACCTTCCCGCGCCCGTCGACACCGTGTTCACCAGGGCGATGGCCAAGAACCCCGAGGACCGCCACGACTCCTGCCTGGCCTTCGTCGCCGACCTGCGCGCCGCCGGGGCCGGTGGTGCGGGCGCCGGGCACCCGCCGACGCAGGTGGACCTGGCAGGCGTGGGGTTGCCGGCTAAGTCCGACAAGGACGCGCCGAAGTCCCCGCCCCGCTGGGCCGAGCCGGTCTTCCTGCGCTGATCCCCGACCACTCACCTGGGCCCGCGCGCGGCCACCTCGCCCCGATGCCGCGCCCGTCGCGCCAGGAGCCCGCCGAGAAACCCGGCCACCAGCCCCCACAGCAGCGCCAGTCCGACCGCGCCCCACACCTCGGCCCGCAGGAACAGCTCCCCGCCCAGATCCCCGCCGAGGTCGCCGATGCCCAGCACCGACAGCCCGTAGTGAGCCGAGATGCGGCCGACGAGGCAGATCATCAGCACCGTGAGCGCGAGGGCGACCGCCAGGTGCACGGCGTGCTGCCAGGGGCGGATGCGGGCCGGTGACCGCCGCGCCATCACGAACGCGGCGGCCGACAGCAGGACCGCGTCGACGACGAGCAGCCACCACACTCTGCCGTCGTGCTCGGCGAGCGTGCCCAGATTGAGCTCGGCGACCTCCCGGCCGCGCAGCACCTCGTCGAGCACCTGCGGCATCGGCAGCCCGAACGGGCCGTCCACCCGTCCGTTCCAGGTCGCGCCGAGGCCGATCGTGAGGGCGAGCCACACCAGGTTCGGCAGGCCCAGCAGGATCACCGCGAGGGTCTCGGCCGCGTGGCCGCGCGTCGCCGCGACCACCAGCGCGATGACGACGCCCAGCACCACCCAGGCGAGCAGCAGCGCCACCATGGCGTACGCGGCGGGCCGCACCGACTCCTGGAAGCGCAGCAGCCGACCCGGCAGCGGGGCCCCACGAGAGACCAGCAGCGCCAGCATCAGCACGCCGGCGAGCCACAGCAGCCCGAAGAACAAGGTCGCCGGCACATCGGTGGTGAAGCCGACCCGCGGTGAGATACCGAACAGGTCACCGAGGTCGCCGAGGGCGTCCTCCCCGAAGTCGCTCAGGGACAGGGAGAAGGTCTGGCGGGCGGCGAAGGACAACGCCGTCAGCGCGACCAGCCACAGGACGGCGATCCGGGCGGCCCAGCCGGCCAGCTCCCCGGCACCGGCGACCGCCCGGTGCCGCAGCGGCCGCAGGAAGCCGCCGGCCAGGACGAGGGCACCGACGAGCGTGACGGACAGCGGGATCACGGTCAGCCCGACGTCCGACTCGGCCAGTTCCCCGGCGTTGCCCGAGAGTTCGACCGCGCCGCCGACCGCCGTGACGACGGTCGCCGCGACGACCCGCGCAAAGGCGTTGTCAGGGAGGTCCGCGGCACCCGCCGCCCACAGCCCGAGCGCGGCCACCACCCCCATCACCACCAGCGCGGCCAGCACCGCGCCGACGGCCTGCACCCAGCCGTGACGGGCCACGGCCGGACGGGAGGGGGGCGGCATGCTCACCCTGCCCACGCTAAGCAGCGCCCCGGTGGCGCGCCCGCCGGGTGGTCCGTCCGCGTCGGCTTGCGGGAGGTACGGAACCTGGGCACAGAATGGGATCAAGCGCCTCGAAGCGACAAAAGTACAAAGCCTCAAGTGGCCAAGTCGCCAAGTCGGCAGTCAGTCGTCAGTCGTCAGTCGTCAGTCGTGGATCAGCGTCGCAGGAACCCCGCGTCGGGAAGAAGGCCTCGTGAGCGTCGAACCTCCGTCGTCGGGCCGCCCCACAGGCCCGCCCTCGGGCCCCCTGTCCGGCCCCTCCCAGCCGCCTTCCGGCCCGCCCTCGCAGCCGCCGGGCGGCGGCGGAGCGGGGGCCCACGGTCCCGGGCCCCACCGTCCCTGGTGGCGGTCCGTGCCGCGGCTCGTCGCGATCACCGCGGTGGTGGTGGCCGCGGTGATCGTCGCCGTCGTCCTGTCGCGCGGCGGCGGCGGTGGCAGCACGGCCGCCGCCGGCGAGGTCTTCCTCCAGGCCGCGGGCAAGACCGGCCCCGACCCCTACACCGAGTCCACCGCGACGGACAGCTCCGCTCCGCCCGTCACCCCGTCCCCCGCCGATGAGTCGGCGCCCTCGAACGCCGTACGCGGGGTCGACGGCGGTGCGCCCGGCCTGTACGGCGGCAGCCGCAAGGTCGCCGCCTGCGACGTGGAGAAGCAGATCGACTACCTCGAAGCGGCCCCCGACAAGAACCGGGCGTTCGCGTCGGTCGCCCGCGTCGACGCCGACGACGTCCCCTCCTACCTGCGCTCGCTCACCCCCGTGCAACTGCGCATGGACACCCGCGTCACCAACCACGGCTACCGCGACGGGGCCGCCACCGAGTACCAGGCCGTCCTGCAGACCGGCACGGCGGTCATGGTCGACGACCGGGGCGTGCCCCGGGTGCGCTGCGCCTGCGGCAACCCCTTGACGCCGCCGGTCGCCCAGCAGGGCACGCTGCGGCGGACAGGTGACTCCTGGCCGTCGTACAGCTCCTCGAACGTCGTGGTGGTCTCTCCGTCGACGACGGTCGTCAAGGTCTTCGTCATCTACGACCACGAGCGCAAGGAATGGATCGCCCGCGAGCGCGGAGACGACGGCCGCAAGGACAAGAAGACCCACCCGCCGGTGAAGCCCTCCCCGTCGGTGAGCGTGTCGACGTCGAAGCCGCCCACCTCTCCGTCCACCTGCGTCTCGCTGCCCGACGGTGCCCCTTCGCCCTGCCCGTCGAAGCCGACCGCCCCGTCCTCGCCCACACCGAGCCCCGAGACGTCGACCACACAGCCCCCGACGACGCAGTCCACGACGGTGCCGGAATCGCCCGAGACGTCTCCCTCCGAACCGTCGGACACGGACACCACCACCACGTCACAATCGGAGTCGACCGTGAGCGCGCCGGAGTCGCCGGCGCTGTGACGCACGGCGCTGCCTGCGAGGGGACTGCGGCGCTGTGCGCTGGGTACGAGGACAGATGCAGCAGCGTCCGGCCAGGTCCGGCTTCCGAGAGAGACATGCATGATCGAGCACGTGGGCGGGGCAGTGATTCCGACTGGTTTCGACGTGCCCGTGGAACCGCTTCGGCGGGCGGCGCACTACAGCGGCGAGCCAGGATGCATCGCCGAGGCGCGGTCCTTCGCCGCGCTCTTCCTGGGCAGGCTCAGGACCGAGTGGTGCGCCGCGATCGACGAAACCACCCAGGACAAGGTGCTCCTGGTGGTCAGCGAGCTGGTCACCAACGCCGACCGGCACAGCAACGGCCCCTACATCCTGGACATGGAGGGCACGGACGACGCGGTGACGGTCTGCGTGTACGACAGCAGCTCCGCCCTGCCCCGTCGCTTCCCCAAGGACCCCGAACGGGTCGGACGGCACGGTCTGGAGATCGTGCACGCCCTGGCGGCGGAGGTCTCCGTGGAGCGGGTCCCGGTCGGCAAGCGCGTGCGTGCGGTGCTGCGACTGAGCACCGGGTGACGGACCCGGCCGTCCCGCAGGCCGAGCCGGGATTTCCCCCAGGGCGCAATCCCGACCCCTTCCCCCGGCGTCCCTGACTTCTAGTCTGGTCGGGTGAGCGAACAAGCGACGAACGAAGCCCGCGTCATTCCCCTGCGCGCACCGGGCGCCCGCCCGACGGCCCCGCGCCCGGGAGCGACCCGCCCGGCGTCCGAACGCCCCGCCGCCGCGCCCCCCACCGCCATGCCCGCGGCCCGCCCTGGGCCAGGTTCCCCGGCCCCCACCCCCAAAGAGCCCCTGTGGCGCGACCTGATCGGCGACATCCTGCGCCGCGAGCGCCTCGCGCAGGAGCGTACGCTCAAGGATGTGGCCGACGCCGCCCGCATCTCCATGCCGTACCTCTCGGAGGTCGAGCGCGGCCGCAAGGAGGCCTCCTCGGAGGTCCTCGCGGCCGCCGCACAGGCCCTCGGTCTCGGCCTCGGTGATCTGCTGTCGCTGGCGCAGGGCGAACTGGTCCGGCTCGCCGGCCGCCGCGCGGCGACCGGCAGTCGCGGCAGGGCCGGTTCGCCGTACGACGGGCTGTGCCTGGCCGCCTGACCGCGACCGGCGCCTCAGACCTCCATGAGGCGCCGGCTCAGCACCTCGTCCGCGAGGCCGTACGCCACGGCCTCCTCGGCCGTGAACACCTTGTCGCGGTCCATGTCCGCCCGCAGCGTCGCGACATCGTGGTGCGTGTGCCGAGCCAGCACCTCCTCGACCTGAGAGCGGATCCGGACCATCTCCTGGGCCTGCAGGGCGAGGTCGGAGATCATGCCCCGGCTGCCACCGGAGGCGGGCTGGCCGAGCAGCACGCGCGCGTGCTCCAGCACGAACCGCCGTCCCGGGTCCCCGCCGGCCAGCAGCACGGCCGCCGTGGACGCCGCCTGTCCGACGCAGCACGTCGAGATCGGCGCCTTCACGTAGGACATCGTGTCGTAGATCGCCATCAGTGAAGTGAACGAGCCGCCGGGCGAGTTGATGTAGATCGAGATCTCGCTCTCCGGGGCCGACGACTCCAGATGAAGCAGTTGCGCGATGACGACGTTGGCGACGCCGTCGTCGATCTCGGTGCCCAGGAAGATGATCTGCTCGTTGAGCAGCCGGCTGAACACGTCGTACGACCGCTCGCCCCCCGACGTGCGCTCGACCACGTTCGGAATCGTGTACGTCCCCATCACTGCAGCCCCATCCTGCGTCGCGACGTGGCCGGGCGGACGTCCGTCAAGGACTCCACGATCCGGTCCACCATGCCGTACTCCCTGGCCTCCTCGGCCGTGAACCAGCGGTCCCGGTCACCGTCCCGGGAGATGGTCTGCGGGGTCTGGCCGGTGTGCTCCGCCGTGATCCGCTCGATCGTCCGCTTGGTGAACTCCAGGTTCTCCGCCTGGATCTCGATGTCCGCGGTGGTGCCGCCGATGCCCGCCGACGGCTGGTGCATCATGATCCGCGCGTTCGGCAGCGCGAACCGCTTGCCCCGCGTGCCGACGCTCAGCAGGAACTGGCCCATGCTCGCGGCGAAGCCCATGGCGAGCGTCGCGACGTCGTTCGGGATCAGCCGCATCGTGTCGTAGATGGCCAGGCCCGCGTGCACGGAACCGCCCGGGCTGTTGATGTACAGGCTGATGTCGGTGCGCGGGTCCTCCGCCGACAGCAGCAGCAACTGGGCGCAGACCCGGTTGGCGGAGGCCTCGGTGACCTCGGTGCCGAGGAGGATGATGCGCTGACCGAGCAGTTGGGCGGCGAGATGGTCGTCGAACCGCGTGGGCGGCGCGTCGCCCTCCTCGGCCCGGGGCGCGAACGCGGAAAGTGGAGTCATCGGATCTCCTCGTCGTGGTGGGGATGCCGTCGACTCCACTGTCGATGGAGGGCGCCCGCGAAGGCCGCTTTCTATGCCCGTGGCAGATCAGCTGAGGGCAGAGCCCGTGCGCAACTCCCGGAAGAAGGCACGCACATCACCCACGAGCAGGTCCGGCTCCTCCATCGCCGCGAAGTGCCCGCCGCGGTCGAACTCCGTCCACCGCACGAGGTTCTCGGTCCGCTCCGCCTTGTGCCGCAGCGGGATCTGCAGTTCGGCCGGGAAGAGGGCGAGCGCGGTCGGCGCGGAGGACGGCTCGGCGGGCCTGGCGGCCCGGCCTTCGGTGTGCGCCCGTTCGTAGTAGATGCGGGCGGAGGAACCGGCGGTCCCGGTGAGCCAGTAGAGCATCACGTTGGTCAGCATCCGGTCGCGGTCGATCGCCTCCTCGGGAAGGTCCTTCGAGTCCGTCCACTCCCTGAACTTCTCGACGATCCAGGCGAGTTGACCGACCGGCGAGTCCGTGAGCGCGTAGGCCAGGGTCTGCGGCCGGGTGGCCTGCACGTGGTAGTAGCCGATGCCGTCGCGCGACCACGCCGCCCAGCGGCGCCAGGAGGCGAGCGCCCGCTCCCGCTCCTCGGGGCCCAGTGCCGCAAGCTCCTCGGGTGTCGGTTCGGTCGCCGCCTGGGCACCCGGCAGCAGGTTCAGGTGCACACCGATCACCCGGTCCGGGTGGGCCCGGCCGAGCTCACGGGAGATCGCCGCGCCCCAGTCGCCGCCCTGCGCTCCGAACCGGGCGTAACCGAGCCGGCGCATCAGCTCGGCCCACGCGTCGGCGACCCGGCCCGCCTCCCAGCCGGGTTCCGTCGTCGGCCCGGACAGCCCGAACCCCGGAATGCTCGGCACCACGACATGGAAGGCGTCCGCCGGGTCGCCGCCGTGCGCGGCCGGGTCGGTCAGCGGCCCCACGACGTCGAGGAACTCCACGATCGACCCGGGCCAGCCGTGCGTGATGATCAGCGCGGTGGCGTCCGGTTCGGGGGAGCGGACATGGGCGAAGTGGACGTTCGCCCCGTCGATGGTGGTGGTGAACTGCGGCCACTCGTTGAGCCGGGCCTCGGCCGCGCGCCAGTCGTAGGTGTGCCGCCAGTGCCGTACGAGGTCGCGCAGATAGTCGGTGGGCACGCCGTAGGCCCATCCCGTACCCGGGATCTCGTCGGGCCAGCGGGCGCGGTCGAGGCGGTCGTGGAGATCGTCCAGGTCGCGCTGGGGGATGTCGAGGCGGAAGGGCCGGATGCTGTCCGAGGGCGATGACGTCATGCCGAGAGGGTAGTTCGAGTGGGTGTATCCGCCACCTGAATCGGTCGGCGGCCTCAGCGATGAGTTTCGCCGCGCGCGTCGGTCGACACAGATGACAGCGCACCCACGCTCCAGGAGGCCCTCATGGCAAGCGATGGATTCACCACGTGTCTCTGGTTCGACGGACAGGCCGAGGAGGCGGCCCATTTCTACGTCTCGGTCTTCAAGAACTCCAGCGTCGGCAAGGTCGCGCGCTATCCCGAGGGAGCGCTTCAGCCCGCGGGCGGTGTCATGACCGTCGAGTTCACGGCCAACGGCCACAGGTTCCTCGCACTCAACGGCGGCCCGCAGTTCAAGTTCACCGAGGCGGTCTCCTTCATGATCTTCTGCGAGGACCAGGAGGAGATCGACTACTACTGGACCAAGCTCACCGAGAACGGCGGCGAGCCGGGGCCGTGCGGCTGGCTCAAGGACCGGTTCGGTGTGTCCTGGCAGGTCGTCCCGGACCGGCTCGACGAGATGGTCACCGACCCGGACCCGGCGAAGGCTGCCCGCGTGACGCAGGCGTTCATGGCGATGAGCAAGTTCGACATCGCCGCCCTGGAGAAGGCGTACGCGGGCGAGTGATCCGCTCCAGCGACGGCCCGTGCCCCTACACGTTCTGGCGGACCACCCGGGTGATCTCCTGGGCGATCCGCAGGATCCCGGGGGAGCGGACCGGGCAGGGCTTCGGTTTCGACGTCGTGGGCGCCAGACAGAAGTGCAGGTAGTCGTCGTCGCGGTGCAGGGCCGTGCGGTCGCGGCCCGGCTGGGTGCAGTACCCGGCGTGCTCGCGTTCGTACGCCGTGCACGGCAGGTACTGGACCCAGGAGTAGCGGGCCCCGGCCGCACTCACGGCCTTGCCCGCGTCGGCGACCAGGTCGCCCGCCGCGGCGGCCTGCTCGTCGTACAGGGCGTTGACGCGCCGGACCCGGTCGGCAGTGATGGGGTCCGGGCCCTGCAGCACCCAGACGATCCGGGCGTCCCCCGCCGCCGCGATCTGGTCGGCGAGCCGCCTCATGTCGGCCGCGTACCGGTCGAAGTACCTCCGGGGCGAGGCGTCATGGGTGATGCCGTCCATGCACGGCGTGTAGCCCCAGGCGTTCCCCCAGAACTGCAGCACCACGAAGTCCGGCCGCAGCCGGCGCACCAGCGCGGCCGCCTTGTCCGCGGCCGGCACGAGCGACCGCTCGCCCGTACCCTCCAGGTAGTCGCACAGCGTGGTCCCCGAGTACGGGGCACTGATGTACCGCGCGCGCACCGCGCGGCGCAGTTCCCGGCCCACGACCTCCTGTGCCTCCATCGCGAGCGAGTCGCCCAGATACAGCACGGTCGGCGCCTCCCCGGGGGCGCTCGGGGCCGTCCCCGCGGCGCTCGGTGAGGCAGGCGCCCGCTGCTGCGTCGTGGCCGACGCCCGAGGTGCCTGCGGCGGCGGCGCGGTCTCGGGCCCGGACGCCGGATCCCCGCAGGCGCCGAGCAGCACGGCGGCCAGCACCATTCCCACCCACCACGGCTTCCGCATACGGCAACTCCCGCCCCGGGCCCCGAAAACGGTTCCCCAGGCAAGCACAGCCGGACCGCGGGCGGAAGACCCGCGTCGGCCACGGAGCGCCCCGTGGCCGACGACGTACCCGGGGCCGGGCTCAGACGCGGTCCGCCGCGATCAGCAGATACTGGAAGCTGCCGTTGCGGTACGCGTTCAGGAAGGTGTCCTCGATGCCCGTCACCAGGTGGTCCGCCTCGCGGCGCAACTCCCAGTAGGGGATGGCCGCCTCGGTCAGGTCCTGCACATGGACCGGGACGAGCCGGTTGCGGGCCATGGCCCGGAAGTACGCCGAGCGCGGATGGATGTCGCAGATGTAGTGGGCGTTGATCAGGGACACCTCGCGGGAGGCCCGCCCGTAGGTGTCGTTGTAGCAGCCGGTGATGGTGACGTAGCGGCCGCCGCGGCGCAGCAGCCGGGCGTGCTCGGCGAACTGCAGGTCGAGTTCGACGTACATGGTGGACTCGTTGTTCCACGAGGCCGCGAACGCCCCGGTCGGCAGACCGGTGTCGAGCATGTTGCGGCAGTGGTAGCGCACGCGGTCGTCGATGCCGCGCTTGCGGGCCTGTTCGGTGGCGAACTCGGCCTGCTTGGCCGAGATGGTGACCCCGTCGGCCTCGCAGCCGTAGCGCAGATGCGCCACGACGCTGCCGCCCCCGCGTCCGCACCCGGCGTCGAACACCCGGTCGTTCGGCGTGAGCGGTCCAAGCCGGTCGGCGAGCAGCTCGGCCTGCGCGTGTTCCAGTCGGTGCAGTTCGGCGGTGACGCGTTCCCGGCGGCGGGCGGGGTCGGGTTCACCGAGCACGGAGCGGTCGGCGTCGCCGATGCCGTAGTGGTGGTGGTACAGGTCGTCGATCTTTCCGAGTTCGAGGTTGACCGGGTTCTCCTCGGCGTTCCAGTAGTCCGCGACGCGGGTCTGGTACGAGGACTGGGACGGCACCGGGGCGGTGGTGGTGCCGGCTTCGGGGGCGATGGTCAACGGTGACTCCTCGTGCTGGTTGCGGTGACGCTCAGTCATTCGATGGCGCTTTACCAGTAGTTGGGCAGGTGGTAGCGGTGGCTGTTGGTGGCGTGCCACTCGTGGTTGCCGGCCACCCAGTCGGACAGGCTCCGGGTGTAGCGCTCGACCAGGGGCGAACCGGCGGACAGCAGGGCGGACTCCTCCTCGAAGGCCTCCATGATCCGGTTGTGGATCTCCACGGCCTTCAGATAGGCGGCCTTCAGTCCGCACCGCTCGTTGGCCGCGATGACCTGCGGCAGGTTGAGGTGGGTCGGATCGCTCGCCAGCTCCTTGGTGAAGGAGTACAGGTCGTTGACGATCGTGGTCGCGTTGCATGCCAGCGCCGTGATCCGCTGGATCTCCGGCCGGGCGTAGACGGCCTCGGGCAGTTCGTAGCCGTCCACGGCGTCCACGATCGACAGACAGGGACGGAAGTTGTTGAACTGCCGCATCACCAGGTACTCCCAGACGCGCGGCACATGGCGGGTCTCCGCCCAGGCGGCCTCGGCCAGGTAGCCCAGATGCAGCCGGGCGATGTCGTGCACGAAACGGTCGGTCTGGCTGGGCGTGGCGAAGGCGGCGTAGTCCGTGAGGGCGAAGTGGTACGACCGCAGCGGACCGTCGGCCCGCACTCCCTCGCGCCACTCCTCCTCCAACTCCGGAATGCCGTGGTACGGATCGATCGCCGACTGGGCCATGATCAGCCGGCCCCCGAGACCCCGGCGCGCTCCGCCCCGGCCCTCGTCCTCCTCGCAGTAGCAGGAGTCGACGACGTTCTCGGCGAGCAGCAGCTCACCGGCCACGGTCAGCCGGTCCAGGTCGACCGCCTCCGGGTGCTGGAGCACCACGGCCCGGCCGAACTGGAACCCGGAGAAGTCCCCCTTCCACGCCTCGGGGAACAGGTCGAGCCGCCTGGCCCATGCCTCCAGCCTGCGGTCGACCTCCGCGGCCTTCACGGGGTCGGCGGGGGCGACCTGCCGGTGGCGCAGCCCCGGGACGGCCCCGCAGCGCCGGGTGCGCATGGTGCTCGCCAGGTTCGGGGGGCCCGGCATGCGGAAGCCGGTCGACGTGCTCATGGCGTGCTCCACGCGGTCACTCGGCCGTCCGGCCGATCTGGGCGTTCTCCAGGATCCCGACGGCGTCGGGCACGAGGATCGCCAGCGAGTAGTAGGCCGTCACGAGGTAGCGGATGATCGAGTTGCCGTCGATGCCCATGAACCGCACGTTCAGACCGGGCTGGTACTCCTCCGGGATCCCGGTCTGGTACAGCCCGATCGCGCCCTGGTCGCCCTCCCCGGTGCGCAGCGCGATGATGCTGCTGGTGTGCTGCGGGCTGATCGGGATCTTGTTGCACGGGAAGATCGGGACGCCGCGCCAGGCGGGGATCTCGTGCCCCTCGACGGTCGCCGTGCCGGGGACCAGGCCGCGCCGGTTGCACTGCCGGAAGAAGGCCGCGATCGCCTTGGGATGGGCGATGAACAGCTTGGTCTTGCGCCGCATCGACAGCAGCTCGTCCATGTCGTCCGGAGTCGGCGGCCCGGTGAAGGTGCTGATGCGCTGCCCGTAGTCGGCGTTGTGCAGCAGCCCGAACTCCCGGTTGTTGACCAGCTCCCACTCCTGGCGCTCGCGGATCTCCTCGATGGTCAGGCGGAGTTGCTGCTCGGTCTGGTCCATCGGGTTGTTGTAGAGGTCGGCCACCCGGGTGTGCACGCGCAGCACGGTCTGCGTCAGGGACAGCTCGTACTCGCGCGGGGCGAGGTCGTAGTCGACGTAGCCGCCGTTGATGGTCGGCTCGCCGACATGGCCCGCCTGCACCGGGACGTCGGCCTCGCCCTTGCGGTTCATCGGCAGGCGCTGGCGCGCGGCGTACGCCTCCAGGTGCGCCGCGAGGGACGGCACCCGGGCGGTCAACTCCTCGACCACGCTCCAGGGCAGCACCAGCAGCACGCCGGCCGTCTCCGCGCGGACCGAGCTCAGCCACAGCGGGTCGTCCCGGCCGATGGCCTCGTCGCCGATCTGGTCGCCGTCGGTGACGACGCCGAGGATCTCCTCCTCGCCGTACTTGCCCTCGGTGAAGCGGGTGAAGCGGCCGTGCGCGACGAGGTAGGCCTCGGTGACCGGCTGCCCGGCCTCGACCAGGATCTGGCCGGCGCGGATCTCCCGGACCCGGAAGCGGCCGGCGATCTCCCTGAGGACGTCGGTGTCGGTGTAGCCGCGCAGGACCGGAAGCTCGGTGAGGGTCTCGGGGATGACCTTGATGTCGTCCGCCCCGTTCTGGTCGAACTGCACCCGGCCCCGGCCCACCCGGAGCTGAAGCCGGCGGTTGACCCGGTAGGTGCCGCCCTTCACGTCCACCCAGGGGAGCATCCGCAGCAGCCAGCGCGAGCTGATGGCCTGCATCTGCGGTTCGGACTTGGTGGTGGTGGCGAGTTGCCGGGCGGCCTGGGTGCTGAGACTGGTGAGCCGAGCGTCGGACCGGGGTTCGGGGTCGGGTTCGTCGATGGCGGGACCGGTGGCGCTGTCCGGTGTGGACACATTCCCTCCAGGGATGAGCGGGCTGGCCAAGCGCGTGCACCAGCCAAACAGCCACTGGGGCTCCCGGGTCAGGGCGTGAAGGGGGCGGCTTCGGACGCCAAAGGTGCCAAACCCGCCGTGCGAGGCAGTGGGTGCACCGTGAGTGCCACCGCTCCCCTTGCGTGCCCCCGCACGCTGGAGTGACGCACTCAGGACAGGTCGTCCACCAGCACCGCGGCCCCGTCGAACCGGCCCGCCTTCAGATCCCGCAACGCCGCGTCGGCCCGTGACAGCGGATAGGTGTGGGTCGTGGCGCGTACGGCGTGCTCGGCCGCCAGCGCCAGGAACCCACGGCCGTCCTCGCGCGTGTTGGCGGTGACGCTGCGCAGCTGCTTCTCGTAGAAGAGCTCGCTCTCGTAGCGCAGCACCGGGACGTCGCTGAGGTGGATGCCCGCGATCGCCAGGGTGCCGCCCCGGTCCAGGGCCCGCAGCGCCACCGGGACGAGATCGCCGACCGGCGCGAACAGGATCGCGCTGTCCAGCGGCTCCGGCGGCGACTCGTACGCGTCGCGGGCCGAGGCGGCACCCAGGTCGAGCGCCAGCCTGCGCGCGTGCGCGCCCCGCGTCAGCACGTGCACGGTGGCGCCCTCCGCCAGCGCCAGCTGCGCGCACAGGTGGGCGCTGCCCCCGAAGCCGTACAGCCCGAGCCGCCCGCCCGCCGGCAGCGCCGATCGCCGCAACGCGCGAAAGCCGATGATCCCGGCGCACAGCAGCGGAGCGCACGACACGTCGTCGATGCCCTCGGGCAGCCGGTAGGCGTACGCGGCCGGCACCGTCGTGTACTGCGCGTAACCGCCGTCGGCGTCCCAGCCGGTGTACCGCGAGGCCGGGCACAGGTTCTCCGACCCGCGCGCGCAGTAGGCGCAGGTGCCGTCGGTGCGCCGCAGCCAGGCCACCCCGACCCGCTCCCCGTCCTCGAAGCCGCGCACCGCCGCCCCCACCCCGGCCACCACCCCGACCACCTCGTGCCCGGGCGTGACCGCGGGCCGGCGCACCGGCAGGTCCCCCTCCGCGACATGCAGGTCGGTGCGGCACACCCCGCACGCACGGACCCGTACGAGCAGCTCGTCGTCGCCCGGCGCGGGGACCGGCCTCTCGACGAACCGCAGACCGCCCTCCGCCACCGGACCCGGCTCGACCACCGCCCACGCGCGCATCGTCCCGTCCGCCATGTCGCGCCCCATCCGTCGCAGAGCTGCCGTGTCCTCCCAGTCTGTGACGCGGGGGCGCATTCGGCGCGCGGTCGGACGAGGGCGTGACTACCGTGAGGAACCGGACAACCGCCGATTCGGAAAGGTCCGCAGTCATGGCCGTACAACCAGAGGGAACGCCCTGTTGGGCCGATGCGATGTTCAGCGACGTCGAGGGGGCGAAGAGCTTCTACGGCGACGTCCTGGGCTGGACCTTCGGCGAGTCTTTGTCGGAGTTCGGCAACTACACCCAGGCCTATGTGGAGGGGAAGGCGGTCGCCGCCGTCGTCCCGCCCATGCCCGGCCAGGAGGGGCAGTCCGCGTGGTGCCTGTACTTCGCCGCGTCCGACGCCGCCGCCACCGCCGAGAAGATCCGGCAGCACGGCGGCGAGGTGCTGATGGAGCCGATGCAGGTCGGTGAGTTCGGCACCATGTGCCTGGGCCGTGAGCCCAGCGGCGCCGTCTTCGGCGTGTGGCAGGCGGGGACCCACGAGGGCTTCGAGGCGCCGATGGAGCAGCCCGGAGCGTACTGCTGGGCCGAGGTCTTCACGCGGGAGCCGGAGAAGGCCGACGCCTTCCTGACCGCCCTCTTCCCGTACGCGATGAAGCAGATGCAGGACGACGCGGTCGACTTCAGACTGTTCGACCTCGGTGACCGGACCGTGCTGGGGCGGATGAAGATGACGGAGGAGTTCCCGCCCGAGATCCCCTCCTACATCAACGTGTACTTCACCGTGGCAAACTGTGACGACGCGGTCGCCGCGGCCACCAAGCTCGGTGCCCAGCTGCGGTTCGGCCCGATGGACAGTCCCTTCGGGCGGTTCGCGGCGCTCACCGATCCCCAGGGCGCGAACTTCTCGGTGATCGACGTCACGACGACGGCCGGGGAGATGCCGCAGAGCACCGAGGTCTCCTGAAGCGGTTCGGCGCCGTCATCCGGTCATGGCATGATCGATCCCATGCGTGAACGTGTGGTGGCCGCGTGCGACGGGGCATCGAAGGGCAACCCGGGGCCGGCCGGCTGGGCCTGGGTCGTCGCCGACGAGAGGGAGACTCCGGACCGCTGGGAGGCCGGCCCACTCGGCCGGGCCACCAACAACGTCGCGGAACTCACCGCGTTGGAGCGTCTGCTCGCGTCGACCGACCCCGGCGTCCCGCTGGAGATCCGGATGGACTCCCAGTACGCCATGAAGGCCGTCACCACCTGGCTGCCCGGCTGGAAGCGCAACGGCTGGAAGACGGCGGCCGGCAAGCCGGTCGCCAACCAGGACCTGGTCGTGCGCATCGACGAACTGCTCACCGGACGCACCGTCGAGTTCCGCTACGTACCCGCCCACCAGGTCGACGGCGACCCGCTGAACGACTTCGCCGACCGCGCCGCCAGCCAGGCGGCCACCCTGCAGGAGCCCGCGGGCAGCGGCCTCGGCTCGCCGCAGCCGCCGCCCTCCCCGGACACCCCGTCGGCCAAGGCCCCGCGCCGCAAGTCCGCGCCCGCACGCAAGAACGGCACCTCCTCGCGCACCATCAAGGCCAAGTTCCCCGGCCGCTGCCTCTGCGGCCGCGGCTACGCCGCCGGCGAGTCCATCGCGAAGAACGCGCAGGGCTGGGGCCACCCGGAGTGCCGCACCGCGCAGGCATGAGCGGCGGGCGGGGCGTACGGCGACGCGGTCTCAGGCCGCGTCGAAGGTGTAGTGCGCCGTGTGGTCCAGCAGGTCGGCGGGGGTCATGTCGTTCCACGGCTTCATCGTGTCGTTGAGGTCGACCACGTTCGGGGTCCCGGCCGTCGGCACGTAACCGGAGCCCGGGTGGCGCCGCTGCCAGTCCGCCCACAGCTTGTCGATGAAGGCGTGGTGCATCCAGAACACCGGGTCGTTGGGCGACATGCCGGTCGCCATCTGACCGCCGACCCAGACATGGACCCGGTTGTGCAGATTGACCCCGCGCCAGCCTTCGAGGTGGTTGCGGAAGCCGTCCGAGGCGCTGTTCCAGGGCGGCATGTCGTACGTCGGCATCGCGAGCACCGACTCCACCTCCGCCCGGGTCGGCAGCTCCCGCACGGCGGTGCCGAGCGAACGGCGCAGGAACGTCCGGCCGTCGACGCGCACGTTCACGGGCCAGTTGCCGGACGCCGAGGCGAACGGCCCGTCCATCACCCGCCCGTCCAGGCTGCGTCCGGTGCCGCCGAGGAAGTCGGGCGCCCAGAGCGAGGACCGTATGGAGCGGTCGGCGGTCCAGTCCCAGTACGGCAGCGCGACCGAGGCGTCCACCTGCTGCAACGCGCGCTCGAACTCCAGCAGGAATCTGCGGTGCCAGGGCAGGAAGGACGGTGAACGGTGCCCGGTGCGCTCGCCGTTGTCGGTGTCGCCGACGATGAAGGCGTTGTGGGTCGTGACGAACTCGTCGTAGCGGCCGTTGCGCTTCAGCTCCAGCACGGCGGCGACGAAGCGCCGCTTCTCGTCGGCGGTCAGCAGGGCCTGGTTCTTGCGGACGGTCATGGTCGGTGGTGCTCCAGAGTGCTTGTGGGTGCGGGTGGGCCGGGCAGGTCAGTTGGCGGGGAAGGGGAGGAGCTTGGCTCCCTGGAGCTCGTCGACGGCGGCGCGTGCGGCGGCGCGCGGGGTGGGGACCGGCTCGTAGTGGCTGACGACGCTGATCCAGCTGCCGTCCGCGTTGCGCATCACATGCAGCTCCACCCCGTCGACGAACACGGCGTAACCGGCGCCGTGATGCTGGTGACCGCCGCCCGAGGCCGGCCGGCCCTGTATGCGGCGGCCCTTGTAGACCTCGTCGAAGGAGGCGGGGGAGTGGTGGTCGTGCCCTGTCTCGGCGGGGGTGGCCGCGGTCGACGCGGTGGGGGCGGCGACCGCGTGGACACCGGCTCCGGTGGCGAGGGCGGCTGCGGCGGTGAGTGCACGACGACGGCTGAGTACCGGCATGCGGATCTCCTGGGTGGGGTTGTTGCGGATCACGACTCCGCATGCCTACCGGGCCGGCCGAGAGCCGGAGAAATCGGCCGGGAGTGGTTGGCCGCGATCCGGACAAGTGCCCACATGTCATGCAGGATTGAACCAAGGTGATCTTGCTTGTGGTGGGCTCCGGGCTACCCGGAACGGGAAATTCCTCCCCCTGCGGGCGGCATTCCGGGTGGTACTTCGCGCGCCGGTGCCGCGCCGGTGGTGTGCCTCACTCGCAGAAGCTGACGCGATCCGGAGCGTCACGAGGTGGGTGTGCCCGTCCTGCTAGGCTGCGGAAGCGATATGACCGTTTCATGTAATTGATGGGGGTATGCGTGAAGGTCGCCTGCGTCGGCGGCGGACCCGCCGGCCTGTACCTCTCGATCCTGCTGAAACTGCGGGACCCGTCCCACGAGGTCACCGTCCACGAGCGCGACCCGGCGGGCTCCACCTACGGCTGGGGCGTCACCTACTGGCGCGGACTGCTCGACGAACTGGGCGCCCACGACCCCGAATCGGCCCGCGCCATCGCCGCCGGCTCGGTCCGCTGGCGCGAGGGCGTCGCCCACGTACGGCACCTGACGATCCGTCGGCCCGGCGACGAGGGGCACGGTATCGGCCGCCACCGGCTGCTGGAGATCCTCGCCACCCGCGCCCGCTCGCTCGGTGTACGGCTCGTCCACGAGCAGGCGATCACACCGGAGAACCTGCCCGACGCCGACCTCGTCGTGGCGGCCGACGGTCTGCACAGCGCCCTGCGCACCCGCCACGCCGACCACTTCGGCACCCGGTTCACGCAGGGCCGCAACCGCTACGTCTGGCTCGGCACGAGCAAGGTCTTCGACGCCTTCACCTTCGCCTTCGTCGAGACCGGCCACGGCTGGATCTGGTGCTACGGCTACGGCTGCGGCCCCGACGCCGGGACCGTCGTCGTCGAATGCGCCCCGGAAACCTGGACCGGCCTCGGCCTCGACACCGCGCCCGCGACCGACGGCCGGGCCCAGCTGGCCGAGCTCTTCGCCCATGTCCTGGACGGCCACCCCCTCACCGGCCCCGCGGGCGCCGACGGCAGGGACCGCTGGCTGAACTTCCGCACCCTCACCAATCGCACCTGGCACCGCGGCAACCTCGTCCTGCTCGGCGACGCCGCCCACACCACCCACTACTCCGTCGGCGCCGGCACGACCCTCGCCCTCCAGGACGCCATCGCCCTGACCGCCGCACTGCACGAGCACCCCGCGCTCCCGCGGGCACTCACCGCGTACGAACAGCGGCGCAAGCACGCCCTGCTGTCCGTCCAGAGCGCGGCCCGCCTCAGCGCCCAGTGGTACGAGAACCTCCCCCGCTACATCGGCCTGCCCCCCGAGCAGATGTTCGCCCTGCTCGGCCAGCGCCACTCACCCCTGCTGCACCATGTGCCGCCCCGGCTCTACTACCGGATCGACAGGGCGGCCGGGCGGTCGCAGGCGCTGCGCCGCCTCAAGCGCCGGCTCGGGCCGAAGGTCGCGCGTGCCGTCCACACGAGGACCCTCGCCGGCCGCGGATGACCGCACTCACCGGAACAACCGGTCGAGGAAGGTGTTGCCGAACACCCCGTGCGGGTCGAGCCGGTCCAGCACCCCGGACGCCTGCACCCACGCGCTCTCCCCGAAGGAACCGGGCACGGCCGAGTCCAGCACGTCGTCGTCGCTCCAGGCGGCCTCGTCGGTGTAGGCCCAGCCCTTCGACCACTCCACCCGGGACATGGCGTACCCGCCGTCGAAGGTGCGCAAGCCGAACTGCTCCAGCTCGCGCAGGAACTGATGCGCATGCGGGGTCCCGGGCAGCGTCAGGACGTTCAGCCACACGGCCGTGTCCCAGTCGGGACGGTCCGCGCGAGGGCCGAGCGCCGACAGCAGCGGGTGCCGCGCACCGGCCGCGCCGACGTCCGCCGGATCGTCCAGACCGGTCACCCGGATCTCCACCGAGCCGTTGACCGGGAACCGGCCCCGAGCCGCGTACGCCGCCAGCCGCTCCCGGTAGAAGGCGGTGAACTCGGCCAGCACGCGCTGCACCTGGTCCCGGCCGGTCAGCACCGCGTACCCGTTCGTCGCGATGCGCAGAGTCGTCGGACGCAGATACAGCAGCGTGTTCTTGGACGGCCCCCAGATGTCCGCCGACCGCGTCGCCACGAGCCCGAGCGCCGCCACGTCGTACTGCGCGTTGCCCAGCACCGGCGCCAGGTACCAGGCGCCGTCCGACACCATGCGCCCGACCAGATCCGCCACCGGGGTGGGGACGTTGTCGGAGAACGGGTAGTTGTACGGCGTCCGCACGTGGCGCGAGGTCAGCGGCCGGGTGGGGGAGACGCTCCAGACCTTCAGCCACGGGAACTCGGTGAAGGCGAACCAGATCGCCTCGACCCGGCCCGCCCGGTCCAGGAAGCTCGCGAGCGTGCGGCCGTCGGTGCCGGGCGCGGCGAAGAGTTCGCCGGCCGGGATGTCCGTACGGCTGACGCACCGCAGGTTGGTGTCGGCTCCCGCGCGCAGCACGACCTCGGTGACCAGCGACCGGCCGAGATGGGTGAGCAGGGCGGCGCAGTCCGCCGTGTCCCGGTCGTACGTCCGCAGCACGTACGCCCCGCTCGCCTCGTCCCAGACCACGGCGGTCAGCGACAGTACGAGATTGCTCAGGGAGCCGTACGTGTGCCCGGGCAGCCGCTGCTCGCCGCGCGCCGGCACCGCGGTGCCGTGGGCGTCGACGGCGAGGGCGCCGCCGAGGGTGAGGTTGCCGGGCGCGGGTGCCGCGGTGACGCCGAGCCCGTGCTCCTCCAGGTAGCCGAGCAGGGCCTCCAGGGTGACGCCGGCGCCGGCCCGGACCGAGGTGGGCGACTCCAGGGCCAGGCCGGTCAGGTGGGCGGCGGTGTCGACGAGGAGGACCGGTGCGTCGGACGACGTTCCGTGCGTGACGGTCAGCGGTGACCAGCCGTGCGAGGCGCCGCGGGCACGGACCCTCCAGCCGTGCCGCCAGGCCCAGTTGACGACGGCGACCACGTGGTCCGGACCGGCCGGTGCGCACGCCCACAGCCCGTCGGCGGTGATCTCACCCACCCAGTTCCGGTACGCCGAGCGGTACAGGGCCACATCGGCGGGGAAGTCCGGTAACTCCTGTGCGGCGACGGCCGGGTCGGCCGGCAGGAGGACCGGTACGGCGGTCAGGGCGGCGGTGTGGAGCAGGAAGCGCCTGCGGCTGAAGATGTCGGTCACACGGCCAAGCTAGGGACCGACTCGACACACACGGCCCGTCTGTCGAAACCATTCACCAGTGTGAGTGAGGGCTTCACATGTGACCGGGCGGAGGGGGCAGCTCCGCATGCGGGGATGACGAATGACACACTGACGTCATGGACGAGCGTGTAATCGGCAGGTCGGGTCAGCGGGCATCCGTCGTCGGACTGGGGACGTGGCAGCTGGGCGCCGACTGGGGAGACGTCGACGAGAAGGATGCCCTGGCGGTGCTGGAGGCGGCGGTCGAGTCGGGGGTGACCTTCTTCGACACCGCCGACGTCTACGGCGACGGCCGCAGCGAGCAGACCATCGCCACGTTCCTGCGTGCCAGGCCCGAGCTGGACGTCTTCGTCGCGACCAAGATGGGCCGCCGCGTCGACCAGATCCCGGAGAACTACGTCCTCGACAACTTCCGCGCCTGGAACGACCGTTCCCGCCGCAACCTCGGCGTGGACCGCCTCGACCTGGTCCAGCTGCACTGCCCGCCGACGCCCGTCTACTCGACGGACGAGGTGTTCGACGCCCTGGACACCCTGGTCGCGGAGGAGCGCATCGCCCGCTACGGCGTCAGCGTGGAGACCTGCGAGGAGGCGCTGACCGCGATCGCCCGACCGGGTGTCACGAGCGTGCAGATCATCCTCAACCCGTTCCGCATGAAGCCCCTGCGCGAGGTGCTGCCCGCCGCCAAGGACGCCGGTGTCGGCATCATCGCCCGCGTGCCGCTCGCCTCCGGTCTGCTGTCGGGCAAGTACACCAAGGACACCGTCTTCGCCGCCGACGACCACCGGACCTACAACCGGCACGGCGAGTCGTTCGACCAGGGCGAGACCTTCTCCGGCGTCGACTACGAGTCGGGCGTGGAGGCCGCCGCCGAGTTCGCCGACCTCGCGCCCGAGGGGTTCACCCCGGCCCAGCTGGCCCTGCGCTGGATCATCCAGCAGCCGGGTGTGACCACCGTGATCCCCGGCGCCCGCTCGGCCGAACAGGCCCGCGCCAACGCGGCCGCCGCCGCGCTGCCGGAGCTGTCGGACGAGACACTCGACGCGATCCGGGCCCTGTACGACCGGCGGATCAAGGACCAGGTGGAGGGCCGCTGGTAGTCACCGGCGGGCACACGCCCGGCCGACGGGACACAATCGCCGCTCAGCGGGTACTCGCCGGACCGAGGGCTCAGGTCGCTCGAAGGCAGGAGGACACGGTGACGGCACAGCAGGACGGAGCCAGCAGGCGCAGGGGGCGCAACGAGACCGAGGAGGAGAGAGCCGACCGCATGTGGGTGGAGCTCCTCCAGGAGGTCCGCGTGGCCCAGATGGGGGTGCAGATTCTCTTCGGCTTCCTGCTCACCGTCGTCTTCACCCCGAAGTACGACGACCTGGATGCCACGGACCAGACGATCTACATCGTGACGGTCGTGCTGGGCGCCGCCGCCACCGGTGCCCTGATAGGCCCCGTCTCCCTGCACCGGCTGGTCTCCGGGCGGCTCATCAAGCCCAAGGCGGTGGAGTGGGCCTCCCGGTTCACCCTCATCGGCCTGATCCTGCTGCTCGTCACGATGGCGTCCTCGCTGCTGCTGATCCTGCGGGTCGCCACGCACGACGGCTATGTGCCCTGGCTGGTCACGGGCGTGGTCGTCTGGTACGTCGTCTGCTGGTTCGTGCTGCCCCTGTGGGCGCGCCGCCGCTACACGGAATGAGCGGCGGCGTGCCCACGGCCGTCGGCACGGTCGCGGCTACTTCGGCCGCGCCGAGCCCTGCTGAGCCCCGCGCAGCGCGGCGATGCACGTGGAGATGGCCTGCTGGAGCTCCTCCAGCTGCGACACCATGTCGTCCTCGACGAACTCCTGCACGTCGTCGAAGGTGAGCTCCTCGAAGACCTTCGTCGCCCGCTGCAGGCTGTGGTAGAACTTCGTCCGCCGCTCCTGCACCCGCAGCTCGGGATCGGCCTCCACCGCCTCGGCGACCAGGGACTTCATGGTGCCGTAGGCCTCGGTGGCCCACTCGCCGGCGTCCTCGTCGTCCGCCAGCTCGTCGATGAGGGACAGGTGCCGCTCGGCCTCCTGGCGCAGGTCGCCCGGCGCGTCGACGGTCTGCCCGGCCGGCGTCTTGATCAGTCCGGACTCGGCGATCTGGCGGACGTAGTCGATCCGGTCGGCCGACCGGTTCTCCCCGGCGACGGCCTTCTTCAGCTCCTCGGTGCGGACCACGTCCCGCGCCAACTCGGTCTGCAGGTCCGGATCCTCACGGACCCGGTCCAGGAGCGCCTGGCGGGCCGCGCGGGCCGTCGAGGGGTCGGCGAGGATCGCGGCCCGCAGCGCCGTGGGGTTCTCGGCGACCTCCAGGGCCTTGGTCGGGCGGATCCCCTCGGCCTCGGCGGCCTCGGCGATGGCGGCGCCGCGCTCGGACGTCGCGCTGTTGCGGGACACGTAGTAGCCGAGCCACACGTCGGCGTCCGGAAGCTCCACCTCCTGGCCCGGCGCGAGGGCCTCGAAGTGCGGCACGAGACCGTCGTCGGCCGCCCGGTCCCAGGCCTTGTAGTAGCGCATGACGCGTTCGGGGGAGCACCCGGCGAGTTCCGCGAACTCCTTCGCGGACACCTTCGGCGTCTCGCCCGCGCTCTGGCCGCCGGGCCGCACACTGCGCGCCACCATCAGGCCGAAGGCCCACCCTCCGGTCCGCGCGTAGGCCCCGAACTCGCGGGCGTCGCGCGCGACGGCATCGGACGGCGGGGCCTGGGGTGCGGGGGACGTCTCGGGCGGGACGAACGCCAGGGTCACGGATGACTCTCCTGTACGGGGACGGGTTGCCCGGAGGGCAACGACAAGTGCATCCGGCAGCTTATGGCACCCCTGAGGGAGGCTCGTCCCACTCGGAAACCGCCCGCGCGCTGCGCCTACGGTCGGCCGAGAGCGTCCCGCAGCGCGGGCAGCAGGGTCTTCTCCGCCCAGTCGAGGTAGGCCGGCTGGCTCTCGCCCCCGATCTGCACCAGCGCGATCTCGGTGAAGCCCGCCTCGGCGTACGGGCGGACCGCCTCCACGAAGGCGTCCGGGTCGTCGCCGCACGGGATCGCGTCGGCGACGTCGTCCTGGGTGACGAACTGCGTCGCCGCCTCGAAGGAGTCGGGGTGGGGCAGTTCCGAGTTCACCTTCCAGCCGCTGCCGAACCAGCGGAACTGCGAGTGCGCCCGCTTGATCGCGGTGTCCCGGTCGGGGTCGTAGCAGACGGGCAGCTGTCCCACGCGCGGCTTGCCCCGGCCGCCGTGCCGGTCGAACGCCTCCAGCAGGCCGGCCTTGGGCTCCGTGGCGATCACGAGGTCACCCAGCCTGCCCGCGAGCGCGCAGGACCGCTCCCCGGAGACCGCGATGCCGATGGGCGGTGGCTGGTCCGGCAGGTCCCACAGCCGCGCCGATTCCACGTCGAAGTGCGTACCCCGGTGGTTCACATGGCCGCCCTCGAAGAGCGCCCGGATGATCTCCACCGCCTCTTCGAGCATCTCGTGCCGCACGTCCACGGACGGCCAGCCGCCGCCCACGACATGCTCGTTGAGGTTCTCGCCCGAGCCCAGCCCCAGCCGGAACCGGCCTTCGGACAGCAGCTGCATGGTGGCCGCCTTCTGCGCCACCACCGCCGGGTGGTAGCGCACGGTCGGGCATGTTACGTAGGTCATCAGCGGGATCCGCGAGGTGGCCTGGGCGGCCGCGCCCAGCACACTCCAGGCGTACGGGGAGTGACCCTGCGAGCGCAGCCACGGAAAGTAGTGGTCCGAGGTCACGGAGAAGTCGAAGCCCGCCTCCTCGGCGCGGACCACATGGTCCACCAGCTCACGAGGGCCGGCCTGCTCGGTCATCATCGTGTATCCGATCTGCACCATGCGCACCGGGTCCCCGGACACGGCTGACCGAAAACGGGACGGACGGGGCGGCAGGGGCCGTCCGGGGGCGGCAGGGGCTCCGGGGCCGGCGAGTGGGGGCCTGAAGGGTGGGGGATCGGGTGGAACCACGGGTGACGGCGGCGGCGGGATGCCCGCATGCCCTCCCGCCCCTGCCCTCCAGCACCCCGGCGGCCCACGGGGCCGACGCCCGCGGCGTCCCAACCTTCCCGGACGCCCTCGATGCGACTGCGCGGCCTGCCCCTGCGGATGTGCGCACCCCGCGGGGTGTCCTGATCACCCCTCGGGCACCCGGAAGGTGCGCAGGATGACGTCCAGGGCCTCGCGATTGCCGGGGTCGTTCCAGTCGGCCTCGGGTGTCGTCCAGCGCAGCGAGTAGCCGCGGTGCTCGGCGACGACGAAGCCGCGGCCGAGGGTACGGATGCGGGTGCCGCCGCTCTCGGCCAGCCATTGCATGTCGGCGGCCTTGAAGCCCTGGTACGTGGTCGCCTCGATGTCGCCGATCCGCCGGAACCCGGCCCGCTCCCGCAGACCGGGCTGGACGTCGTCCCGCCACACGGCGACGGGGTCCGGGCCCACGCGCTCGCTGTAGGTGACGGCCAGGCTGCGCGGATCGTCGTCGGCGCCGAAGATCACTCGGTACGCCAGGTCCGCGGCCCGTTTGGTGAGCTGCGGCTCCCAGCCTTCGGGCAGGGCGACGGAGAAGCCCTCCGGTGAGGTGTACGTCCGGAAACCGGCGGGCAGGGCCGTGCGCGAGGGAGTGGCGGTGGGCGTCCCCGGCTCCGCCGCCTCCCGGGTGGGGGACGAACTGGGGGTGGGAGCCGGGGACGTGTCGGTCGGTGCCCCGGCGGAGGTCGACGGAGCGGGTGTCGGTGCCCCGGCGGAGGTCGAGGGCGCGGGTGCAGGAGCCGCCGCGGAGGGATCGGTGTCGTCCGGACGCTGGTCGGTGACCATGAGGACCGCGGCCGCGACGGTCACGACGGCCAGCGCGGTGCCGACGACCACGGCCCGTCTGCTCCAGCCCGGCCCCACCGCGTACCGGCCGCGCACCCGGGGGCGCGGTGCGGCCTGCAGGGACGCCCCGGGGTCCTCGTCGAGGACGCGGACGAAAGCGTCGCGCACCACCGGTCTGCTCAGCCGCTCCCTGGAGTCCTTGCGCAGCAGCCCCTGGACGACCTGGGTGAGCGGCCCGGCACGCACCGGGGCGCGCAACGGCAGCCGGTCCACGCCCTTCAGCGTGGCCTCGGGCCGGTCCCGTTCGCGGTACGGCGGGCGGCCTTCGACCATCGTGTAGAGGATCGCGCCGAGCGCCCACAGATCGGACGCCGGTCCGATGCGCTCGTCGCGGGCCTGCTCAGGGGAGGCGTACGACGGGGCCGCGACCCGCGGGGCGAGGGTCGCGCCGGCCAGCCCGAAGCCGGTGACCACGACGGAGCCCTCGTCGCCGACGAACACCTGGCCCGGACTCAGCTCGCCGTGCGTGATGCCCGCGACGTGCGCCGCCTCCAGCACGTCGAGCAGTTCGAGGCCGATGCGCGCGGCCCGCACATGGTTCAACGGGCCCTGCCGTGTGAGGAGTTCCCCCAAGGGCGTGCCGTCGAGCCACTCGGTGACGATCCACAGGCTCCCGGACTCCTCGACGACGTCCAGGACGGTGGCGACCCGGCCCGGACGCAGCAACCCCATCCGCTCGGACGTCCGAAGGATCCGCGAGGTCGCCCGGCGCCTGTCGTCCGGGCCCATGTCGTCGGGCAGACCGATCTGGGAGAGAAGGCACGGACGTCCGGTCTCCATGTCCTCGCCGCAATAGCTGTCGCGATTCGTCTCACGATGGACGACATCGACGAGTCGGTACCTTCCGGCGATCGACCCGGCTGTGGAGACGCGCGCCTTGACCATGGCCATCCCTCGCTGAACCCCTGGCTCTCATTTCCCACAGGAAGTACGAGAGACGCGACGTGAAGCGTTCAACGGAATCCGCAACGAAAGGCCGTTTCTTTTCCCTTGTTTCTGACGAGTAAGTAAGCTGACCGAAGATTTAGGGAATTGAGTCGGAACACTTCAGTGCAGACCGAAATCCTTCGCCCGGCGCAGCACATCGCCCGGCGTCGCGTTGCCCCCGCAGACGACGAACCCGAGCCGGGCACCGTTCCCGACCCGCTCCCGTACCCGCCGGGCCGCGGGCAGCAGACAGCCGGCGGCGGGCTCGGTCCACACCTTGGCGTGCTCGGCGAGGTCGAGCACACCCCGCACCGCCTCCCGGTCCGGGACCACGAGCACCTCGTCGACCAAGGCGGAGACATGGTCGTAGGTCAGTTGCGACACGGCCGGTGCGCTCAGGGTCGACACGATCGACGACAGGGGCACCGGCACCGGCCCGCCCGCGGCCAGCGCCCGGGACATGGCCTCGGCGCCCTCGGTCTCCACTCCCCAGATCCGCACGTCAGGACGGCGGGCCCGCAGCGCCACCGCGACACCCGCGATCAGTCCACCGCCTCCGACGCTGACGAGCACGTCCGTGAGATCACCGGCGTCGTCCGCCAGTTCCAGCCCGACCGTGCCCTGGCCTGCGATCACCACCGGGTCGTCGAAGGGGTGGACGAGCGCCAGGCCCTCGTCCCGCAGCCTGGTGACGAGCGAGAACGCCCCCTCCATGTCGTCCGTCAGCCGCACCGACGCCCCCGCGTCCCGGGCGATCTCCACCGCGCGGGCCGGTGCCGAACGCGGCATCACCACGGTGGCCTTCACATCCAGGGCGGCGGCGGTCATCGCCAGCGCGATCCCGTGGTTGCCACCGCTGACCGCCACGACTCCGGCGGCGCGCTGGGCGTCGGTCAGCGACAGCAGCCTCGCGGTCGCCCCACGGGCCTTGAACGAGCCGGTGCGCTGGAGGAGTTCGAGCTTCACCGTGACCGGAACGCCGAGCAGGGCCGACAGCCCCGGGCTGGAGACGGTCGGGGTGTGCACGACATGGCCGGCGATGAGTCCGGCCGCGGCTTCGACGTCCGAGATCCCGATCAAGGCAGTCACCTCTCCGGCGCGGGGCGGTGATCCGCGCCGCTTCGCACCCTGACCCGGGAAGCGGGCGCCGGTCAACCGGGTTCCGCCGCAAGCCGACAGCCCCGCCGTTCATCGCCGCCCGGCCCCGAACCGGGCCTCACAGATCGCGCCGAACCAGGAAGTCCAGCAGCGACCGCAGCTCAGCGACGGCACCCGCCTGCAGCGGTACCTCCGACAGAGCCGTGTCCGCGGCCCGCACCTGGCGGCGCGCCTCGGCCAGCCCCGCCGAGCGGCCGCCCAGCTCCTCGATCAGGCCGGCCGCGGCATCGGGGTCGGCGGCCGACTCCAGCAGTGCGCACAGGCGCCCGGCAGCGGGGGAGTCGAGCGCGGCCAGCACCGGGTACGTCTTCTTCCGTTCCCGCAGATCGCCGTGGACGGGCTTGCCGGTGACGGCGGGGTCGCCCCAGATGCCCAGCAGGTCGTCGACCACCTGGAAGGCGATGCCCAGGTGCCGTCCCGCGCGGTCGAGGGCCGAGACCGTCGTGGGTGGCGCACCACCGAGCAGGGCGCCCAGTGCCGCCGCACAGCCCAGCAGGGCGCCCGTCTTGTGCTCGGCCATCCTGCGGTACTCCCGCGGCCGCACCCGCTCCGCGCCCCGCCACGGGCGGGCGGCGAACAGCAGGTCGTCCGCCTGCCCGCGCACCAGGTCCTGCAGGGCCTGCGACAGCAGCCGCACCGCCCGCGGACCCGCCGGGGCCTCGGCGAGCGTCTCTACGGCCAGCGCGAACAGCGCGTCCCCCGCGAGGACGGCCGGTCCCGTGCCGTACGCCTTCCACACGGTGGGGCGGCGGCGCCGGGTCGGGTCGCCGTCCATGATGTCGTCGTGCAGCAGCGAGAAGGCGTGCACCAGCTCCACCGCGACCGCGCCCGGCACCGCCACGGACCCCTTCGCGCCGGCCGCCTCGGCCCCGAGCACGGCCAGCGCCTGCCGTACGCCCTTCCCGCCGCAGGCGTCGGCGGGCGCACCGCCCACCTCGCACCAGCCGAAGGAGTACGCCGCCATCTCGCCGACCCACGGGTGGGTCCGCCCCACCGCCTCCCGCAGCGCGGGCCGCACCAGGGCACGGCAGCGGTCGAGGACGTGGCGGCCGTCAGGCGGCCCGGGTACGGGCGCGGAGATCTCGTGTGCGGTGCGGGACGCCCGCACCGTCGAAGAGGAGGCCGTCATCGCGTGCCCACCGCCTCGGCGCCCACCACGGCATGCTCGACGGCTTCCTCCACCACTGCGAACTCCTCCTGCGCCCGCGCCACCATCTCCCGCGCGTGCCGCAGCCCGATCCGTTCCAGCACCCCGGCCAGCTCGGCGAGTTCGGCGGCCGTCTCGGCACGGTCGCGCCCCAGCCGGGCCCGGGACTTGACCAGCCCCAGTCGGGACAGCGCCGCACCGCGCGGCTCGCTCATCTCGCGGAACTCCGCGAGGGCCAGTTCGTACAGCTCGCGCGCCTCGGCGTAACGGCCGGCGCGGTAGAAGACGTTGCCGCGCATCTTGTGGTTGTAGGCCAGCGCACTGGACAGCTTCATAGCCCGGCACGTGGTCTCCGCCTCGGACAGCAGCTCCAGCGCCCTTTGCGTGTCGCCGTCGCGGACGGAGACGATGTCGGCGAGCCCGCGCAGCGCCCAGGCGTGGCCGCGCCGGTCCTCCGCACGCGCGGCGATCTCGGCCGCCTCCTCGAACAGGGCGTACGCCGTGTCGTACGAGCCGGTGTTGCGGTGGATCTGGGCGATGCCTTCCAGCGCCCACACCGTGTGCCGCGCCTCCCCGCGCCGCCGTGCCTCGGCCAGCAACTGCTCGTGCAGCCGGTGCACGGCCTCGTAGTCGCCCTGGATCCGGCCCGTCTCCGCCAGGCCGGCCAGTGAGTAGCCGCGTACGACGATGTCGCCGCCGCGCTCGCCGAGGTCCGCCGCGAGCTGCAGCAGCCGCCGGGCCAGGGGGAAGGCCCCGCGCTGGCGGGCCAGGGTGCCGCCGCTCCACAGCGCCCAGGCCATCGCCGCGGTGTCGCCGGCCCGCCGCGCCGAGCGGTAGCTCGCCTTCCATGCCCGGTCCGCGTCCCCGATCTGTCCCAGCCGGCGGTGCGCCTCGGCCACGGCGAGACCCGAACGCGCCGCCTCACCGTGCTGCCCGGCCCGCTCGGCGGCGCGCAACTGCTCGGTCCCGGCGGCCAGTACGTCGGTGAGCGACGAGTTGACGGACAGTGTGGTCAGGGCGCCCTGGTACTCGGGTGCGAATGCCTTGCCGTACATCGATCCCTCTCGGTTGATACGCACCGTGCGTACGCTGCCTCAGTACGCGAGATGTATACGCACGGTGTATACGCAGCGTGTATAGCGCGTCGAAAATCCGCCCTGGCCCCTCGCGGGGGACCAGGGCGTCACCTGTTGCCGATCAAGACGCCGGCACGGTGGAGAGGGTTGCCCGTGAGGCGCAGATCACGTTCGGGCCGGTCAGTGCTGCTGCGCCTTCTGCGGCGTCACCTCGCTCGGCCGTACCACGACATGCCCCTGGCCCTGGAGCATCAGCTGCACGGCCTCACCCGAGCCGCCCCGCAGCATCGAGCCGAGGGACTGCGAACGGTGCAGGGAGGTCTGCAGCCCCGCGGTCCAGCCGACCACGGCGTCCGTGTCGACGTACACCGGGAAGTCCGGCGAGACCGGGATCACCAGCGGATTGCCGTCGCACACCAGCCCCAGCCTGCCGTGCCCGGTGAAGACGCTGTTGAACAGCCCGCCGCCGGAGATGCCCGCGCCCTTGACCGTCGCTATCCGGTACGACAACGAGGCGTCGAAACACAGGACGTTGCGGCCGTTGACCGTGAACTCGTCGCCGGGGTCGACGTCGATGATGAAGCAGTTCTGCGCCTCGTGCGCGAACCATGCCTCGCCCTGCCCGCGCACCGCCATCAGCGGCAGTCCCTCGCCGGTGACGGCCCGCTTGAGCATGCCGCCCACGCCCTGGCCCTTGCGCTCGAACTGGAGGTTGCCGCGGTAGGCGACCATCGCCCCCTGGCGGGCGTGCATCTCACCGTCGACCGCGTACTTGATGCATTTGGCGTTCTCGATCGTCATGCCCGGCGCCGTGGCGGGCTGGACCATGTGCTCGCTGGAAAAGAGGTCACCCTTCATGCGGGCATCCTGTCCCGGACGCTGCCGTTCCGGCCAGATCGCGTCGTGTCCGTCTCACCGCTCGTCAGGCGCCGAAGAGCTGTGTCCAGTACGTGCCCGCCGGGCCGCCGCCCGCGAGATCCGGTGGGGATGTCGGGGAAACGTCCACCGGATCTCGCGGGTTCCCGGCCGGCCTGTGCTCTCAGCGCGGGTTTGGATTCACCGGGACGCCCGGAGCGACGTCCTCGTGCCGTTCGGTCGGCGTGGCCCGTTGACCCGACTTCGCCTTCTTGCCGCAGAACGCGGACTCCAAAGTGCCCAGCATGGTGTTGAGGACCGTGCCGTTGTTGGAGGTGTTGGCGAGCGCCGCGAGGCTGCGCGCGCCGTCCTTCGACGCGAACGCGTACGTGTAGTAGCCCTGGACGGCACCTGTGTGGCCGTAGACGGAGACCCCGCAGGAAAGATCGCGGCGCCGCAGCCCGAGCCCGTAAGCCTGTGTGCCGCCCGCCGGCACCCACCGCTGCATCTGCGCGAGCTGCGTCCGGGAGGTCAGCCGCCCGCCGAGCAGCGCGGACAGGAACGTGTTGAGGTCCCGCGTGGTCGAGATCACCGCGCCGGCGCTCTGCGCCCAGGACACCGTCTGCTCGGTGGCGTCGACGAGGGCCGCGCCCGCCGTGTCCGGGGTGAGATAGCCGCGCGTGTGACGGCCGGGGATCTTCTTTCCTGGGTGCACGTAGAAGGTGTCGCGCAGTTCCAGCGGGTCGATGATCCGGTTCTTGTACTCCGTGCGCACCGAGTGACCCGTGAGCTTCTCGATGAGCATGCCGGCCACGACGAAGTTGGTGTTGGAGTACGAGTAGGCGCCACCGGGCTTGGTGGTGCGCGGCTTGCTCAGGGACCGGTCCATCAGCTGCCGGTAGGTGAAGACCTTGCTGCGCACCGCCTCGAAGCCGGGAACCGTGCGCGCGAACATCTCGTTGGTGTAGTCGTGCAGGCCGCTTCTGTGGCTGAGCACATGGCGTACCGTGATGCGGTCGTCGGGCAGCAGCCCTGGAAGATAGCGGTTGACCGGCGCGTCGAGCTTCAGCTTCTTCTCGTCGGCCAGTTGCAGCAGGACGACGGCAGAGAAGATCTTGGTGACACTGCCGATGCGGAACCGGTCCGTGTTGCTGAGGGTCCGTCCGGTCGTGCGGTCGGCGACCCCGGTGGCCGCCCAGTACACCGTGCTGCGGTCGTTCAGGCGCGCCATCGCACCGGGGGCGCCGTGCCGCCGTGCCGTGCGCAGGACGCCCCACAGGCCGTCGATGTCCGGTTCGGGCAGCGCGCTCGCCGCGGGGGCCGCCGTGGTGGCGCCGGGCTGTCGGGGTGCGGCATGTGCGGGGACCGCCAGGAGCGACACCAGGGCCGCCGTGACCGCCGTACCCCTGACCACCGTTGCTGAGACCATCCGGCTTCCTCTCGTTTCCGCTGAATGTCACTGATGCGTGAACAGTCGCGCTTCGTGCGGGGCCACTTTCTCGCATCCCGTCAGATCTCAACGCACGACTCACAAGTCGGACATGGTGGATCACCGGGTGGGAGTCCCCGGACGAATTGCGCGGCCGAGGCGGTGCCCCGCAAAAGGCCCGCACCGGCGTCACCGCCGACGGCCTGATCGAGGGCTGCGGTGAGTTCGCCAATTGCTCGCACACGGCCGGCACGTGGGTCGTCGGCGCGACCGTCGGGCCCTTCCAGGGCCGGCACGCACGGGACCGGGGCCGCCGGGGCCGCACGCCAAGAGGTCTTGCGACTGCATCCGCGGCAGTGGAGAGCCGACGCCGTCACCGACCGACGTCCTGGGCGCCCGGTGGCCGACCGGTGGGCGCCGGCGCGTCAGCCCACTGTCTGCGCCCGGGAGATCAGGCCCTCCCGGTAGGCGATCGCCACCGCCTCGGTACGGCTCGCGGCGCCCAGCTTCGCCATGATGCGGGAGACGTGGACGCTCGCCGTCTTGCCGGTGATGTACAGCTCCTCGCCGATCTGCCGGTTGCTGCGGCCGAGAGCGAGAAGTCGCAGGACGTCCTGCTCGCGGGCCGTGAGCGCGGCGGCGCGGCCGGCGACGGCCGCCGTAGCGTCGGCGGCGTCCTTGAGGCGGCCGCGGCGGACCAAGGCGTCCAGCCGGTCGAGGAGGGGCGCCGCGCCGAGCCGGGCGGCGGTCTCCCGCGCCGCGGCGGCCTCGGCGGCAGCCGTGTCGCGGTCGCCGACCGCCAGCAGGGCCTCGGCGTGACGCAGCCGGCACCGCGCCCGCTCGTAGGCGTCGCCGTAGTCGAACGCGGCCACCGCCTTCGCCCACGCCTGCGGGTCGGGCCCGGACACCGCGCGCGTCCACTCGGCCTCCGCACGGGCCAGCCACGCCGAGCCCTCCGGGCCCTGGGGCGTGCCGTCCTTGCCGCGGCCGGCCGTGGCCCGCGCCTGCTCGACCAGTTCGGTCGCCGTGTCCGCCCAGCGGCGCACGCCGCTCTCGTCGCCGGTCAGGCGCAGTTCGGCGGCCCGGTCGGCGACCGCGGACAGCGCGAGCGCGGCGAGCCGGACCGTCGCGTCGGGCAGCGTACCCACGTCGTCGGTGAGGGCCGCGACCGTGGACCGCATCCGCTCCACCGCCGCCTCCGCGTCACCGCGCAGCGCCGCGGCGTCGGTGAGCGCGACGCCCGCGATCAGCGTGCCCATCCAGTCGAAGGGACCGTCGAGCAGGGCTCGGGCCTTGTCCACGGCCGCGCTCTCCCCGCGCGCGAGAGCCACGTACATCGCCGGACCGGCCGCGTATCCCGCCGCCGCGGGCAGAGCCTCGGCAGCGGCCGCCGCGACCCGCAGGCACTCGTCCCAACGGCCCAGCGTGTACAGCACCAGGGACTGCAGGTACCGCATCTCCAGCGGATACGGCGAGGACAGCAGCCCGGCACGCCGGGCGCGGTCCAGCCCCTCCGCAAGCCAGGGCAGCGACTCCGGCAGATCACCGGACTCGAAGCAGCCGACGGCGAGGTTGAACAGCGCCCGCATCTCCACCGGCCCGTTGCCCGAGCGTCGCGCCAACTCGCGTGCCTCCCGCAGTCGTTCACGGCCCTGCGGGGTGCGGCGGCCACCGCCTTCCAGCCCGGCCAGTGAGATGAGCAGGTCCGCCCGGGCGTCGGTCACCCGCAGGTCCTCGGCGACCCGCAGCGCCTCGCGGGCGACGCGCAGCGCCGTCTCGTTCTCCCCGACCTGACGGGCCGCCAGGACATGGGTGGCCGCCGCCCACACCCAGGTACGCGAAGGCGGCTCGGCCGGGATGAGGGCGAGTGCCTCGCTGCTGTGGGTGAAGGCCGCCGTCAGACTGTCGACGCCGAGAAGGTTGCCGGCCAGCGTGTAGCGGACCCGGGCGGCGAGTTCGGCGTCCGTGTCCTGGCCGACGCCCGCGAGTGCGGAACGGGTCAGCGAGACCGCGCGGTGCGCCTCCCCGGCGTGTGCCGCCGCCGCGGACGCGCGCAGGGTGAGGGTCACCCGGTCGTTGCCCTCGCCCGAGGGGCGCGCGGACGGCTCCACCGACGACCACAGGTCCAGGGCCGCCTCCAGATGCCGCAGTTCCTCGGCGGGCGCGCCGACCTGGTGCGCGTGCGCGGCGGCCTCCAGCGAGGCGGCCAGGGCATCGGGCAGGTCATGGCTCGCGCGGTAGTGGTGGGCACGCTCCGCCGCCGTCTCGGCCGGACGGCCCCGCCCGGCGAGCAACCGGGCGAACGTGCCGTGCAGCCGGGCCCGTTCACCGGGGAGGAGGTCGGCGTACACCGCCTCGCGGGCGAGTGCGTGCCGGAACGCGTACGTGTCGCCGTCGCGGAGCACCAGCAGTTGCCGGCCGACGGCCTCGCGCAGCGCCGACTCCAGCTCCTCCTCCGGGATGCCCACGGCATCCCGCAGCAGGTCGTGCTCGACACGCCGTCCCGCCACGGCCGCCGTGCGCAGCACCTGCTGCGCCGTGTCGGGCAGCTGCTCGACACGGATGAGCAGGACGTCGGCCAGCCCGCTGGGTACCCCGCCGGCCTCCGAGCCCGTCGCCGCGACCAGTTCCTCGGCGTAGAACGCGTTGCCCTCGGCCCGCTCGACGATCCGCCGGACCGTGCCGTCCGGCAGCGGCCGCTCCTGCACGGCCCGCACCAGCCTGGCCACCTCGCCGTCGGCCAGCGGCCGCAGCTCCAGCCGCTCGACGGCGGGCAGCCGCACCAGTTCGGCGAGCAGCGGCCGCAGCGGATGCCGACGATGCAGATCGTCCGCGCGGTACGAGGCGAACACGGCCAGCCGGTGCCCGGCCGCCCCACCCGCCGGCCGCTGCAGGATCCCCCGGCTGAGCAGGAACCGCAGCAGATCCCTGGACGACTGGTCGGCCCAGTGCAGATCCTCCAGGACGAGCAGCACGGGTACGACGTCCGCGAGATCGGCCAGCAGCCCGGCGATGCCCTCGAACAGCCGCAGCCGGTCCCGCACGGCGTCCGTCCCGCCCCCCAGCAGCCCCTCGACCACGGGATGCGCCCGGAGAACCTCCGGGAACCGCCCGTCACCGGCGAGTGCCCCGAGCGCCTCGGTGAACGGCAGATACGGCAGCCCGACCTCACCGAGATCCACGCAGTGCCCGGTCAGGACGAGCATCCCGTCCCCAGCCGCCCGCCCCGCCACCTCGTCCAGCACCCGTGTCTTGCCGACGCCGGCGTCCCCGGCGACCAGGACCGCCCGGGCCTCGCCGTCGCGGGCTCGTTCCAGCGCACCGGAGAGCCGGCCAAGCTCGCCCTCCCGCCCGATGATCGGCGTACCGAATGAGGTCTGTGACACGGACACATCCTGTCACTTCGAACGCAAGCGCCCGCGCCGGCCTCTGCGCCCCCTCGGTGCCTACGCGCGCAACGTCCTGGCCCAGTCCGCCGGCACCCGTCCCGCGGGGCCCGGCGCGGGCTGCTCCGTGGGATGGCTCACCGGCGGCGCGAGTTCGGGCCCCGACTCGTACAGCTCGTTCGTCTCGAAGTTCCAGTACCAGCTCTCACCCGGCTCGAAGCTCTGCACGAACGGATGCCCGCTCTCCCGGAAGTGCGCCTTGGCGTGCTTCGCGGGCGAACTGTCGCAGCACCCCACGTGCCCGCACTGCGCGCACCGCCGCAGATGGAACCACCATCCGCCCTGCGCATCGCACTCCACGCACCCGCTGCCGCTCGGCGGCACGCTCGGTTCGATTCCCTGGTGGCCGGTCATGGGGTGTCCTCCTCGGCGGCTGTGAGCGGCAGCAGCACCTGGAAGCGGGTGTCACCCGGCTCGGACTCCACCTGGATGCTGCCGTGGTGCTTGTTGACGACGATCCGCCAGGAGATGTCGAGCCCGAGCCCGGTGCCCTCGCCCACGGGTTTCGTCGTGAAGAAGGGATCGAAGATCCGCCCCCGGTCCTGCGGGGGTATGCCGATGCCGGTGTCCCGGAACTCCACGAGCAGCCGGTCGTGATCGGGTGCCGTCCGCACGGTCAACGTGCCTTCGCCTCCCGCGCTGTCGATGGCGGAGACCGCGTTGTCGATGAGGTTGGTCCACACCTGGTTGAGCTCCGCCGGGTACGCCGGGATCCTCGGCAGCGTGCGGTCGTACTCCTTGACGACCTTGATCCGCGGGCCGATCTTGCCCGACAGCATCAGCAGGGTGCTGTCGAGCAGTTCGTGCACGTCGGCGTTCTGGAACGGCGCCCGGTCCAGCTGGGAGTACTGCTTGGCGGCGTCGACGAGATGCGAGATGCGCGTGGTGGAGTCGTTGATCTCGTCCATCAACAGCTCCGTCTCGACGGTGTAGTTGAGCCAGCCGATCGCGCTCGGCAGCATCTCCTCGTCCACCGCCGCCGCGACCTGGTCCAGCCAGTCCGCGTCGAGACCGGCCTGCACGAAGGTGGGCGCGATCCGCCAGCCCTCCGGGATCCCGTGGTCGTCCAGCCAGTCGGTCACGTCGTCCTCGCGGTCCGACGCCTCCAGCGGACTCAACGCCGGTGCCTTCGCGACCCGTTCGGCCGTGCGTTCCTGGATCTCGATGAGGTTCGCCATGACCTCGGGGGAGTACGAGCCCTGCGCGATGACGGCCAGCTTGTGCCGCATCTTGCCGACCCGCTCCCGCAGCGTCGCGGTCGCCCGTACGGCCGCCGCCGCCGGGTTGTTGAGCTCATGGGTGAGACCGGCCGACAACGAACCGAGCGCCAGCAGCCGTTCGCGCTGGTTGATCGCCACCTGGGTGCTCTTCTGGCCGAAGAAGAGCCCCTCCAGCAGATGCAGGGCCATCGGGAACCACTCGCGGATCACCTCCGCGAAGGTCGCCGCGGGCAGCACGAAGAACCGCGTCGGCTCCGTGACCCGCATCGAGCTGTTGTACGTCTGCGGCACCCGGTCCCCGAGATAGGCCTGCCAGGCACCGGAGTACACCCCGCGCTGGGAGGTCCGGGTGACCTCCACGTCGTCCGCGCCGACCCGCCGGGACAGCACGACGGTGCCCTCGATCATGACGTAGAAGCAGGTCGCGGGCTCACCCTCGGTGTACACGGGGCCGGGCGGGAAGAGTTCCACCCGCCCCTCGCTGCACAGCCTGCCGAGCTGCTCGGGGGTGAGCTTCTCGAACAGGAACAGCGCCCCGATCTCGCCGGGGTTGCACGGCATCGACTGCCCGCTCATGACTGTTCCAGATAACGGTGGACGAGCATCACGGCCATGGCTCCCTCTCCGACGGCGGACGCGACCCGCTTGGCGGACTCGGCACGGGCGTCGCCCGCCACGAACACGCCGGGAACGTTGGTCTCCAGGTGGTACGGCGGCCGGTCCAGCTCCCAGCCGGCCGGTGGCCGTCCGTCCGGGCTCAGGTCGGGGCCGGACAGGATGAACCCGCGCTCGTCGCGCAGCACGGTCCCGGCCAGCCAGTCGGTCAGCGGGGCCGCGCCGATGAACACGAACATCCACTGGGCGTCGACGAGTTCGGCGCGCCCGCTGTCCACGTCGCGCAGCGTCAGCTGCTCCAGATGGTCGGAGCCGTGCGCGGACTCGACGACCGTGCGCGTGCGCACCGAGATGTTCGGGGCCTCGTCGATCTGCTGGATGAGGTAGTGCGACATGGACGCGGACAGATCCGGTCCGCGCACCAGCAGCGTCACCGACTTCGCGCCCCTCGCCAGGTACATCGCCGCCTGACCGGCCGAGTTGGCGCCGCCTACGATGTACACGTCCTGCCCCTGGCAGGCGGGCGCCTCGGTCAGGGCCGACCCGTAGAACACCCCGCAGCCGGTCAGCTCGTCGCAGCCCGGTGCCGCCAGCTGCCGGTAGGACACACCGGTCGCCAGGATCACGCTGTGCGCGGCGACCGCAGAGCCGTCCGAGAACCGTACGATCCGGGCGGCACCGCTGACCTCCAGCGCCGTCACCTCGCGCGCGGTGAGCATCTCGGCGCCGAACTTCGCCGCCTGCCGCCGGGCCCGGTCGGTGAGCTGCGCTCCGGACACGCCGTCGGGGAAGCCGAGGTAGTTCTCGATCCGGGAGCTCTGCCCGGCCTGCCCACCGGTCGCCGACCGCTCCACCAGCACGGTGCGCAGGCCCTCCGACGCCCCGTACACGGCCGCGCCCAGCCCCGCCGGGCCGCCGCCGATGACGACGAGGTCGTAGAAGTCGGCCGTCGGCGTCGTGGCCAGCCCCACCTCGGCGGCCAGCTCGGGCACTTCGGGCGCCACGAGGGGCGTGCCCTGCGCCGTGATCACCAGCGGCAGCCGCAGCCCGTCCTGTCCGGCGGCGGCGAGCAGCCGCTGCCCCTCGGGCTCGTCTGCCGAGTACCAGCGGTACGGCACCTGGTTGCGGGCCAGGAACTCCCGCACCCGGGAGGAGTGCGCCGACCAGCGGTGGCCGACCACCTTGGTGCTGGGCACCGGCCGGTAGTCGCTGCGCCGCCAGGCCTCCAGCAGGTCGTCCAGGACCGGGTAGAGCTTCTCCTCGGGCGGGTCCCAGGGCTTGAGCAGATAGTGGTCGAGGTCGACGACGTTGATCGCGTCGATCGCCGCGTTCGTGTCCGCGTACGCGGTCAGCAGCACCCGCCGGGCGCCCGGGTACACGTCCAGGGCCTGTTCGAGGAACTCGATGCCGTTCATCTGCGGCATCCGGTAGTCGGCCAGGATCACGGCGACCAGGTCGCCCCGCAGTTTCAGTTCGCGCAGCGCCTCCAGCGCGGACGCGCCGGACTCCGTGCGCACGATGCGGTGCGACTCGCCGTAGCGCCGCCGCAGATCACGGGCGACCGCCCGGGACACTCCCGGGTCGTCGTCCACGGTCAGGATGACGGTCCGCGCTGCGTCGGCGGCCTGTGCCATACGTCTCCCACCCCGGGGGTTCTCGTTCTCGGCACGGCGGACGGGACCTGATGGCGCAGTCGCCGCGCCGACTCGGCCCCATCGTATGTTCGATCCGCCCGCTTCGCTCGGGTATGCGGGTGGCCGCCGCCTCGAGCGTGTGGCTGCCTCTCGGCCGCGTCCGGCTCCCAGCTCCGGCGCGGGCCGAGTGCGCGGAACCCGTCGACCTGCGGATCGGCCGGAACACCCACGGCTCGTCGCCCTGCCGGACGTCCGCGTGACGGGCGCCGGGCGCGGGGATCCGGGCGACCTCCGCTTCCCGGGTCCATGGGACGGAACTCCACGACGACCCACCCGAGCGCCTTCGCCCACCGGGCTCCCAGGTCGAAGGGGTCGGCCGTGTCGACGTTCACCTGCTCCCACTCGAAGGTGAGGAAGGCGCGGTAGGGAAGACTGGGCCCCGACGGATGTGATCACGACATGAGGAGGCAACCGGACATGACGCGCCCGATCACGGCAGGGGTGGACGGATCGGAGGAGAGTCTCGCCGCACTGGGCTGGGCAGCCCGGGAGGCGGTGCGCCGCGGACTCGCCCTGCGGGTGGTGCACGCCTGGCGGTTCCAGCCGCACGAGGCGATCGACGCGGGAGACGCCGACTCCCAGGCCCACTGGGTGCGGGAGCAGCTCGCGCAGGCGGCCCGGTCCGTCGCCGAGCGGCACCCCGGCCTCCAGGTGACCACCGACCCGGTCGAGGGCGGTCCCGTCGAGACGCTGGCCGCGGCGGCGGCGGACGCGGAGATGCTGGTGCTGGGATCGCGGGGGCACGGCGCGGTCGTCGGCTTCCTGCTGGGTTCCGTCGGTCAGCAGGTGATCGCCGGGGCCGAACGCCCCGTCGTGCTCGTCCGAGCCGGGGACGAGGCGTCCGCGGAGGCCGCCGGACGCGAGATCGTCGTGGGCCAGCAGGGCGGCCCTGAGGACAGTGCCGCCGCCCTGCGGTTCGCGTTCGAGACGGCCGCGGCGCGGGGTGCGACGGTACGCGCCGTACGGGCCTGGACGCTGCCTCCGCTGTTCGCCTACAGCCCCGGCTCACTGAAGCTGCTCGACGAGGCGGGCGGCCTGGAGCCGTACGAGAAGAAGGCGCTGGGCGAGGCGCTGCGGCCGTGGCGCGAGCAGTTCCCGGACGTGCGGGTGGTCGAGCACGTCGAGATGGGCAGCGCCGGGCAGGTGCTGCTGTCGGTGGCGGGCCGGGCTCAGCTGATGGTCGTCGGGCGACGGGCCCACCGTACGGCGGTCGGAGCGCGCATCGGCTCGGTGGCGCACGGGGTCCTGCACCACGCGGACTGCCCGGTCGCCGTGGTGCCGCACGACTGATCCGCCGGGCCGGTCAGTCGGACGTGGGCTGCAGCGTCGCGCGGGCCTTGGGCAGGATGTTCTCGATGTAGTCCGCGACCACCGCCTCCAGGGCGATGTCGTGCTGCGCCCGCTCGGACAGGTACCAGCGGTGTTCGAGGAGTTCGTGGTAGATCTCGGCCGGGTCCATCGAGCCGCGCAGCTCCGGCGGCACGGCCCGCACCGTGGGCCGGAAGACGTCGCGCACCCAGCGGTGGGCGAGCACCTCGGGCCGGGCGCCGAGGGGGTCGCCCGGGGCGTAGTCGTCCTGGGTGGCCATCCAGCTCTCCAGGTCGTTCAGCAGTCGGCGGGCCTGGTTCTCCTCGGTGTCCAGGCCCGTCAGGCGCAGCAGCTGCCGCTGGTGGTGGCCGGCGTCGACGACCTTGGGCACGAAGGTGACGGTGTCGCCGTTCGGGGCGTGCTCGATCTGCATCTCGGCCACGTCGAAACCGAGCTCGTTCAGACGGCGTATCCGGCGCTCTATGTAGTGGTACTTGCCCGCCGGATAGACCGAGGTGCGGGTCAGCTCCTCCCACAGCCCCTGGTACCGGGCGCAGATCTCCATGCCGAACTCGACCGGGTCCACCGACGGATGCAGGGCCCCCGACGCCTCCAGGTCCAGCAGCTCACCGCTGATGTTGACGCGGGCGAGCTCCAGGTCGTAGTCGCGCTGGCCGCCGCTGAGCCGGGCGTGCAGATCACCGGTCTCGGCGTCCACGAGGTACGCGGCGTAGGCGCCCGCGTCCCGCCGGAACAGCGTGTTGGACAGCGAGCAGTCGCCCCAGGCGAACCCGGCGAGGTGGAGGCGGACCAGCAGCACGGCCAGGGCGTCCATCAGCCGGTGCATGGTCGCCGGGCGCATCGTCGTCTCGAACATCGAACGGTACGGCAGCGAGCCGCCCAGGTGCCGGGTCACCAGGACCGGCTCCAGCGGGCCGCCGTCGGCGTCGGTGCGCCCGGTGACCACGGCCAGCGGGTCCACCGCGGGGATGCCGATGCGGTCCAGGTCGCGCAGCAGTTCGTACTCGCGCAGGGCCGGGCGCTGGGCGAGCTCCTTGACGGCGATCACCTCGCTGCCGGCCCGGGCGTACCGCACGACGTGCCGGGAGATGCCGCGCGGCAGCGGGACCAGCACCTCCTGCGGCCACTCCTCCAGAGGCAGATGCCAGGGCAGCTCCAGCAGGAGCGCGGGGTGCTCCGGGTTCGTCGCGCTGATCTGCAGTGCCATGGGCCGTTCGTCCTCGCCTCGCCGGTGATCGTCACCTCACCTTAGAGCGCGCGCTCCCGGGCCTGAAGAGCCGCTTCACGCACCGCGCCCCGGTGCACCGGGCCGTGTCCGGGCAGCAGCAGGTCGGCCTCCAGCTCGTGGAGCACGTCGAGCGAGGCGACGGCACGAGCCCGCTCGCGGTGGAACATGTCGGGCAGCAGCTGCGGCCCCTTGAGACGCGAGGTGGGGTGTCCGCTCACCAGGGCGTCGCCCGAGACGATCACGCCGGCGTCCGGCAGGTGGTAGGCGCAGTGCCCGTCGGTGTGACCGGGCGTGTGCACCGGCACGGGCCGGCCGGGCAGGTCGAGCGGACCTTCCGAGGGGAACGGCTCGGGGGAGGAGACCGGGACGTGTGCCGTGCCGCCGGAGCGGATGGCGTGCATCGCCCAGGGCAGCACACCCGGCCGCCAGCCGTTCCTGAGCACCGTCCCGACGTCCACCTGGTGGAGGAAGTCGCGGCGGGCGTGCGGTACTTCGGCCGCGTGGAGGTAGATGGGCGTGCCGTACGTGGCGCGCAGGTACTCGGCGCTGCCCAGGTGGTCCGTGTGCGCGTGCGTGATCAGTACGGCCGTGACCGCCTCCGGGGAACTTCCCACCTCCGCGAGCGAGGCGAGGAGCCGTGCCCGGTCCCCCGGGTAGCCGGTGTCCACCAGCGTGACCGCGTCCCCCTCGGCCAGGATCACCCAGTTGGTGTTGCTGCCGTGTACCAGGTAGGTGCCGTCGGCGACTTGCTGCATGTCTGTCCGCATGATCGTCCCCCGTGGTGAGGTCCTGCCCGACACGGGACAGCAAAGCAGATCAGGACGAAGGCGTGAGCGGCGGGTGAGGGCGCATGCCGAACAGGAACCGCGTCAGGCGCGTTCTGCGCACCACGCACTCGTACAGCGCGAGGATCAGGGCCAGTGAAGCCGTCACGATCATCGCGTACTTGACGGGGATCGGCGCCGGCCGGCCCACCACGCCGTACGCCACGGCCACCACGACCGGCTGGTGCAGTACGTACACCGGCAGGGCGGCGACCCCGAGGTACAGCATCGCGCGCGAGGGCGGCCGGGCCTCACGGGGCCGGTCCAGCAGTCCGAGGATGGCCAAGACCCAGCACCAGCCCGCCGCGCCGAACGCCGCCCGGGTGGCCAGCGCGAAGGCGTTCCACTCGGTGAACGGGTCGGCGAGCGCGAGGAACCCGGGCGCGGTCCCGGCGAACAGCACCAGCCCGAGCAGGCCCACCGCAACCGCCGCCCGGCGCAGCGCGGCGCGCACGCGCGGGTCGTCGGCGAGGGCGTGACCGAACAGGAAGAACACCAGGTACGCCCAGCGGTTCCAGCCCGCGAAGCCTTCCTCCATGCCGAGGAAGGCGTTGATCGCGGCGAGCGGCAGCGCGGGCAGCACGAGCAGCGCGGGACGCCTCGCCACCGCCTGCGACAGGGGCTGCGTCCAGGCGGCCAACGATGCCGCGACCGGGGCCAGGAGCAGGCTGAAGGCCAGCAGGAGTACGACGAACCACAGATGACCGGTCTCGAAGTGCTCCCCTTCCAGGACGAAGGGGAAGTCGGCCGCGTCCGGACGGACCGTGAAGAAACGCAGCCAGAAGCGCGCGTACGACTCGTCGTGAGCGGGGTCGGCGGCCCGCAGCCGCAGCCACTGGGGGAGCGGGCACAGGACGAGGGTGGCGAAGACCAGGGGGACACCCAGGCGCAGCAGGCGCTCACGGGCGAAGCGGGCGGATCCGCGGCGCCGGATCGAGTACCGCGAGCCGAGCCCCGCGACGAGGAACAGCATGGGCATCGCCCAGACCACACCCAGCCCGGCGAGGACGGTGACGGCGCCGGTCGTCTCCTGGTTCTTCACATAGAAGTCGTCGTCCGGCGAGAAGACCAGGGCGGAGTGGAAGAAGACCAGCCCGAGGACGACGTAGACGCGCAGGGCGTCCAGTTCCCCGCGCCGGGGACCGGTGGGCGGAATCTGCTGCTCGGCGCTCACCCGGCCAGTCTGGTCGCCCGGCGGGGTCCCGCCCAGAGGAAGGGCTGCCTCCGGCACCGTCCGCCGGAGGCAGCTCCCGCGCGCACCCGAAGCGGTCGGCCCTGCGCCTCAGTGCACGCCGTGCGGGCGGAACTGGATGCTGATGCGTGGTCCCGTCGCACGCGAGGTCTTGGGTATCGAGTGCTCCCAGGTCCGCTGGCAGGAGCCGCCCATCACGATGAGGTCGCCGTGGCCGAGGGGGCGGCGCAGCGACCCGCCACCGCCCCGCGCGGGGCGCAGCAGCAGATCACGGGGGGCGCCCACGGAGAGGATGGCGACCATCGTGTCCTCATGTGCGCCTCGCCCGATGCGGTCGCCGTGCCAGGCGACGCTGTCCCGGCCGTCGCGGTAGTAGCAGAGCCCGGCCGTGGTGAACGGTTCGCGCAGTTCCTCGGCGTAGTGCGCGCAGAGCGCGGCGCGGGCCTCCGCCAGCACCGGGTGCGGGAGCGGGTCGTCGGCGCCGTAGTAGGCGAGCAGCCGCGGTACCACCACGACGTTGTCGTACATCCTGCGCCGCTCGGCACGCCAGGGGACTTCGGTGGCCAGCTGTTCGAACAAGGTGTCGGCCCCGCTGAGCCAGCCGGGCAGGACGTCGATCCAGGCGCCGTGGTCGAGCGGGGTCCGGCGGATCCCGGAGAGGGGCCCGAGCCGCAGCTCGTCGGTCTGGTCGAACAGGGAGCCCTGGAGGTGCCTGGTCATGCCATCCAGCGTACCGCTTAATCGAAAGCATGTTCCCATTCGATCTTCCGGGGTGTCTTCCGGTGGGCCTTCCCGGCATGCGCCGGGCTCCGAGGTCTTTGGATGCATTGATGTATCGGATACATTCATGCATCGAACGGAGGTGGGGAGGACATGACGACGGACAGCACGGCCAAGCGCGTCACCAGGCGCAGGGTCCGCACCCGGGCCAACCTCCTCGACGCCGCGTTCGCGGTGTTCGCCGCGAAGGGGTTCGGCCGGGTCTCCATCGAGGAGGTCTGCGAGGCCGCCGGGTACAGCAGGGGCGCCTTCTACTCCAACTTCGCCAGCCTGGACGAGCTGTTCTTCGCCCTCTACCAGCAGCGGGCCGACCTGATCGCGGAGCAGGTCTCCGGTGCCCTCGCCGTCGACGGGCCGGACCTGGACGTGCCCGCCGCGGTGGACCGGGTGACCGAGGTGCTGCTCCTGGACCGTGACTGGCTGCTGGTGAAGACCGACTTCCTGGTGCACGCCGCCCGTGAACCGGCCGTCGCGCGGACCCTGCTGGAACACCGCGCACGCCTGCGCGGCGCGATCGCCGACCGGCTCGCCCGGGCGCGGGGGCACACCGCGCTGCCGGCCGTGCTCGGCGACATCGAGGGCGCCGCCCACGCCGTGGTCGCCGCCTACGACGGCGTCACCACGCAACTGCTGCTGGACCAGGACGTCGAACGCGCTCGCGCCTGGTTGCAGCAACTGCTCACCGCGCTGCTCACCGACGGCAGCGACACCACCGGACAGCGCCACCACCTCATCGGGAAGGGACGGTCGCCATGGATGCCGACGTCATCGTCGTCGGAGCGGGACTCGCGGGCCTCGTCGCCGCGCACGAACTGACCAGCCGGGGCCGCAGGGTCGCGCTCGTGGACCAGGAGAACGCCGCCAACCTCGGCGGGCAGGCGTTCTGGTCCTTCGGCGGGCTGTTCCTCGTCGGCTCCCCGGAGCAGCGGCGCCTGGGCATCAAGGACTCCTTCGACCTGGCCTGGAGCGACTGGCAGGGCAGCGCCCAGTTCGACCGTGTGGACGACGAGGACTCCTGGGCGGTGCGCTGGGCGCGCGCCTACGTGGAGTTCGCGGCCGGTGAGAAGCGGGCCTGGCTGGACGGGCACGGCATCAGGTTCCTGCCCACCGTGGGCTGGGCCGAGCGCGGCGACCTGCGCGCCGACGGCCACGGAAACTCGGTGCCCCGCTTCCACATCGCCTGGGGCACCGGTACGGGAGTGGTGGAGCCGTTCGTCCGGTACGCCGAGCAGGCCGCGCGCGACGGGCTGCTCACGTTCCACCACCGCCACCAGGTCGACGAGCTGGTCATCGAACAGGGCCAGGCGCGTGGAGTACGCGGCACGGTCCTGGCCGACGACGACTCGCCCCGCGGTGTCGCCTCCAACCGCGAGCGCGCGGGCGAGTTCGAACTGACCGCCCAGGCCGTCGTCGTCACCACCGGCGGCATCGGCGCCAACCACGAGATCGTCCGCCGCCACTGGCCCGAGCGGCTCGGCACCCCGCCCACCGAGATGGTCACCGGCGTGCCCGCCTACGTCGACGGGCGGATGCTCGACATCAGCGCGGAGGCCGGCGTACGCCTGGTCAACCGCGACCGCATGTGGCACTACACCGAGGGCCTGCAGAACTGGGACCCGATCTGGCCCGGCCACGGCATCCGCATCCTGCCCGGACCGTCCTCGATGTGGTTCGACGCCCTCGGCCGCCGGCTGCCCGACCCCTGCCTGCCCGGCTACGACACCCTCGGCACCCTCAGGCACCTGCGCACCGACGCGGCCATCGCCGGCCACGACCACTCCTGGTTCATCCTCAGCCAGAAGATCATCGAGAAGGAGTTCGCCCTGTCGGGCTCCGAGCAGAACCCGGACATCACCGCCAAGGACCGCGCCGGGTTCCTGAAGGAGCGCGTCCTCGGCAAGGGCGCCCCCGGACCGGTGGCGGCGTTCCTGCGCAACGGCGCGGACTTCGTGACCGCCCCGAGTCTGGAGCAACTGGTCGAGAAGATGAACCGGTTGACGGACAAGCCGCTCCTCGACGCCGAGACCATCCGACGCCAGATCGAGGCCCGCGACCTGCAGATCGCCAACCCGTACAGCAAGGACGCCCAGGTCCAGGGCATCCGCAACGCCCGCCGCTACATCGGCGACCGCCTCGGCCGGGTCGCCACCCCGCACCGCATCCTCGACCCGGCGGCCGGCCCCCTCATCGGCGTCAAGCTGCACGTACTGACCCGCAAGACCCTCGGCGGCATCCAGACCGACCTCGACTCCCGCGCGCTCGCGGCCGACGGGACCCCCGTCGACGGGCTGTACGCGGCCGGAGAAGTCGCCGGCTTCGGAGGTGGCGGCGTCCATGGGTACAACGCCCTGGAGGGAACGTTCCTGGGTGGCTGCCTCTTCTCCGGGCGGGCGGCCGGACGGGCCGCGGCCGAGCAGACCGCCTAGGTCGTGTCCGCAAAGTCCCGCCTGCCCCGCGACGCCTGGCACGCACTCTCGCCGCACCGGGCGAAAGCCCACGTACAACCAGTACGTGGGCTTCCGCCCGGCACGCCGAGAGCACGCACCATACGCCGCGCGGCCCGCCCTCCGGGCGGACGACGGGACTTTGCGGACACGACCTAGCCCCGGCCGGCCGAGCGGACCGCCCAGCGCTCGCTAGCCCTCGCCGAGCACCCGGGCGAGCACGGCCGCGTGACTGCGCTCCGGGGTCTTGACCGCGGTCAGCAGCGTCACCGGCCCCCTGCGGGACAGCTCGCGCACGTGGTCCAGGAGTTCGGCCGCCTCCGGGGCGGCGAGCTCCGCCTCGTACCGCTCGCCGAACTCCTCGTACGACCCCTCGCCCGCGTGGTACCAGCGGCGCAGCTCGGTCGAGGGGGTGAGGGCCTTGGGCCACTCGTCCACGCGTGCCGCGTCCTTCGACACACCGCGCGGCCACAGCCGGTCGACGAGCACACGGACGCCGTCGTCAGGCTGGGGCGCTTCCTGGACCCGGCGTACACGCACGCTCATGATCGGCCTTCCGGTGGGCGGGGCGTGCCGCGAGCGTACTGCCCCGGCCCGGCGGAGGCTGCTCGTCCGATTCCGTTCGTGTCCTGCGGGTACTCCGTCCGCCTGACGGCGTTCCGGGAGGAGGAGGGGGCATGGGCCGGTCGGACGAGCTGCCGGTGGTGCGCGCGCTCGACGAGTTCACCGAACTCGTCGAACGGCGGCAGGGCCTGTACGTCCGCTGGTCGCGCGGTCCGGCGAGCGATCTCCCCGCGGTGTCCAGCACCGACGACCTGACCGGCGTGTCCATGCCCGGGCTGTCCGCCAACCCGCTCGACGTCGAGGAGTGGTGGGACCGGCCCGTCCGGGTGTGGGTGGCCCGGCGCCTGCACGACTACGCCCATCTGCCGCACGAGAAGGGCGCCGGGGTACGGCCCTGGGTGCTCGCGGGCAGGGAGATCGCCCGCGGACCCGACAACGAACCGCTGGTCGCCGACGTCCGGCCGCTGTGCTGGATCGATCAGCGGGTGATCGACGAGGCCAGGACAGAGGTGTCCCGGCAGGGGAGCCCCTGGGGGCCGCTGCGCCGCAGCGGCCGCTGAGGCCCCGATCCTGCCGGGACAGCTCCGCCCGCTCTTCGAAACGGAGTCAGCCGGAGCGGCGGGCCGCGGCCGTACGGCGCCTGAGCGCTCGCCGTTCCGTCTCGCTCGTCCCGCCCCACACACCTATGGACTGCCCCGTGTCCAGTGCGAACTCAAGGCACGGCTCCTGGACGGGGCAGCGCCGGCACACCGCCTTGGCCTGCTCGGTCTGGAACAGAGCCGGCCCGGAGGTGCCGATCGGATAGAAGAGGTCGGGGTCCTCATGGCGGCAGGCCGAGTGGTCTCGCCAGTCGTCCATCAAAGTCACCTGCGATCGTCGTACGTGCCCTCGGTGGATGCATTACTCGTTTTCGAGTCGCCTGTCGATACGTGAGTGAAACCCCGTGAGAGCCCAACGATTTCGGTCAGTGTTCGCGCATGCCCCACGGGGAGCCGTACGCGGTCAGCAGATCGAGGAAGGGCCGGGCCGGGAACGCCTCCGGGCCCAGCACACCCGAGCCGGACCAGGCGCCGGTGGCGAGGAGTTCGAGGGCCACGACCGGGTTCACGGCCGTCTGCCACACCACGGCCTGGCTGCCGTACTCCGCCATCGACCACTGGTTGTCCACCACGTGGTACAGGTACACCTCGCGCGGCCTGCCGTCCTTGACGCCCCGCACCCAGGTCCCCGCGCACGTCTTGCCGTGCATCCGCTCACCCAGCGTCGCGGGGTCCGGCAGACATGCCGCGACGACGTCCCGGGGCGACACCCGCACCGGTCCCGCGGCGCTCGGCACGGTCACCGGCTCGGTGCGGTCCAGGCCCAGCAGGCGCAGCGTCTTCAGCGTGCGGATGAAGTCCTCGCCGAGGCCGTACTTGAAGGTCACCCGCCGCGCGTCGACCCAGCGCGGCACCAGCAGGACCTCCTCGTGCTCCACGTTCACGCACTCGACCGGGCCGATGCCCTCCGGAAAGTCGAACACCTCCGGCTCACTGAACGGCTCGGTGGTGAACCAGCCGCGCCCCTTCTCGTAGACCACCGGCGGGTTGAGGCACTCCTCGATCGTCGTCCAGATGCTGAAGGACGGCGCGAAGTCGTACCCGTCGACGGTGAGGTTCGCGCCGTCGCGGACCCCGACTTCCTCGATCTCGTCGAAGAGCTCGTCGGCCGCGTACCGGGCGAACACGTCCGACAGACCCGGCTCCACGCCCATGCCGACGACGGCCAGAGCCCCCGCCTTCTCCCAGTCGGCCGCCTCCTCGAACTGGGCGTCGCCCAGCTTCACGCCGCACTCCTCGTACGGTCGCTGCGGATGCGGCCGCGACAGCGACATCGCCATGTCGACATAGGTGGCCTCCGCCGCGCGGGCGGCACGGAACAGCGGCATCACGAAACGCGGGTCGGTGGCGTTGAGCAGGACGTCGCACGCGTGCCGCTCCAGCAGTGCGACCACCGCCGACTCGTCGCCGGCGTCGACGCGCTCGGCCCGGAACCGGGCGTCGCCGTCGAGGGCCGCCACGGCCGCCTCGGCCCGCCCGAGGTCGTAGTCGACGACCACCATCGCCTCGAAGAACGGCCGCCGGGCGGCGATCCGGGTGACGGCGCTGCCCACTCCGCCGGCTCCCACGAGCAGTACACGCATGACAAGACTCCCTCGACTGAAGGTCTACGACGTGAACGGGGCCCCGCGAGAGATACAACGCGGCACGGTCACGTAAGGTCAATGGCGTTGGCATAAGGCCCGGAAGCCGGGCGCGCGGACGGAGAGTGAGATGCCCAAGCCGGTCGTTCCGGAGGAGAAGAGGCGCCGGCGCCGTCCCACGAAGAGCGGCACCGTGCTCTCGGAGCGCCTGATCGTCGAGACGGCCCTGCGCATGCTGCGCGAACACGGCAGCGCCGGCCTCACCGCCCGCCGCCTCGGCCTGGCCCTCGACGCCGACCCGAGCACGCTGTACCGGTACTTCCGCGGCATGGACGACCTGACCCTCGCCATCGGTGACGCCCTCATCGGCCAGGCGCTGCAGGGCTGGCGGCCGACGGGGGAGTGGCGGGACGACCTGCGCGCCGTCGGGCTGCGCATCCACGCGGCGTACGTCGCCCATCCCCAGGCCGCCGTGCTGACCACGAACCGCGTCACCGGGCGGGCCAACGAACTGGCCGCCGACGAGGCCGTGCTGGACATCCTGCGTACCGCGGGGTTCCCGCTGCGGGACACGGTGCGCATCTACCACGCCTTCATCGACCAGACGCTGGCCTTCGCCGCCCTGGACGCCGCGTCGCTGACGCTGCCGAGCGCTTCGCTCCGGGCCGACGAGGACATGTGGCGCTCCACCTATGCGCGGCTGCCCCGCCGTACGCACCCCCGGATCGCCGAGGCGGCACCGCTGCTGGCGAACCGAATGGTGACCAGCGCGTATCCGACGGCGCTGGAGATGCTCCTGGACAGTGCCGCCGCCGAGCTGGCCGCGTCGCGGTAGCGCCGCGCCGTACCGTCAGGCCCGCAGTGCCTGCGCCGCCGCGGCGGTCACCGCCTGCGTCACCGCGACCAGCGCCGGTGAGTGAAGCTTCCACTGCTGCCAGTACAGCGGGACGTCCACCGGCCGCTTCGGCGCGAGCTCCACGAGCCGGCCGTCCGCCAGCAGCGGCAGCGCCTGCACCTCGGGGACCAGGCCCCAGCCCAGACCGGCGGTCACCGCCGCGAGGAACCCCTCCGACGTGGGGACGTGGTGCCGTACGGCACTCGCGTCGGCACGACCGCGCCGCAGTCTGCGCACGAACCCGTCCTGGAGATCGTCGCTACGGTCGAACACCAGCACCGGCGCCCGCACGAGCGCCTCCCGCAGCGGACCGCCCAGATGCCGCTCGGCGAAGGTGGGGCTCGCCGCCGCGAGATAGCGCATCCGGCCCAGCGGACGCACCGAACATCCCGCCACCGGATCCGGCGACGAGGTCACCGCGGCCATCACCAGGCCCTCCCGCAGCAGCGTCGCCGTGCGGCTCTCGTCCTCCCGCCGCAGCTCGAAGCAGAGCGGAGGATCCTCGGGCACACGAGTGAGCACCGGCAGGAACCACGTCGCCAACGAGTCGGCGTTCACCGCGATCGACACCCGGGTCACCTCCCCGGCGGCGCTCAGGCCCAGCTCGGCCCGAGCGTCGCGCTCCAGCCGGGCCAGCTGCCGGGCGAACCGGACGACGACCTCGCCCGACTCCGTCGGCCGCACCGGCTTGGTCCGCACGAGCAGCACCCGCCCCGTGCTCTGCTCCAGCGCCTTCACCCGCTGACTCACCGCCGACGGCGTCACATGCAGCGCCGCGGCGGCCGCGTCGAAGGTGCCCTCGTCCACCACCGCCAGCAGGGTCCGCACCTGGTCGAGGGGGAGCTCCGTCAGCTCGTTCCGCATCGGCCCTCCTTCATGGCAGCTAAGGATACGTAAGAATCTTTAGCTGTACTCCCGGTGATCGTCTCTCTAGCGTCGATGCCATGACCAACGCTCTGACCACCGTTGCCGCGGGATTCGGCACCGGCCTCTCGCTCATCGTCGCCATCGGCGCCCAGAACGCCTTCGTCCTGCGCCAGGGCATCCGCCGGGACGCGGTCCTCGCCGTCGTCGGCATCTGCGCCCTGTCCGACGTGCTCCTGATCACCCTCGGCGTGGCCGGCGTCGGCGCGGTGGTCGTGGCATGGCCCGGAATGCTGACCGCCATCGCCTGGATCGGCGGGGCGTTCCTGCTCTGCTACGGCGCCTTCGCCGCCCGCCGGGTGTTCAGGCCGGGCGGTGCCCTGCTGACCGACGGTGACGCGGCCGGCTCACGCCGACGCGCGGTGCTGACCTGTCTGGCGCTGACCTGGCTCAATCCGCACGTCTACCTCGACACCGTGTTCCTGCTCGGCACGGTCGCCGCCGACCGCGGACCGATGCGCTGGACCTTCGGCCTGGGCGCCGCACTCGCCAGCCTCTGCTGGTTCGCGGCCCTCGGCTTCGGAGCGCGGCTGCTGAGCCGACACCTCGCCAAGCCCACGGCCTGGCGGGTGCTGGACGCACTGGTGGCCGTGACCATGGTCGCGCTGGGCGCCACGCTGATCGCGGGCGCCTGAAGAAGGGTGCAAAAGGCCGTGAACAGGCATTCCGCGACACGCTTCAGCGCTCACCATCCGGTGAGCAGCAGATGGTTGAGGAGCAGCGTGAGCACCGCCTGGGCGGCGAGCCAGGCGCGGGCGCCCGTCAGCAGGGCACACGCGGGCAGCAGCCACACGGCGAAGGGAAGCCAGATACGTTCGGTTTCCGCCTTGCTCATGCCGGACAGGTCGGCCACCAGCACGGCGAGCAGAGCGCCGGACACCAGCAGGGCGAGGCGGACGTCGGCGGCCGGGCCGTCGGTGCCGCCACGGCGCCGGACGAGGACCGCCCCGGCCCGCCGCAGCCCCGCCACCGTCGCCAGGCCCGTGACCAGCACCGTGCAGGCCGGGTTGGCCCACACCCAGTAGCCGTAGGGGCGGATGCCGCCCACGCCCTGGTGATAACGCGTGACCAGCAGGTGGTACGCCTCCCACCAGTCGAACCCGGCGAGCGTGAACGCCGCCGGGACCACGGCCAGACCGGCGAGCAGCGCCACGAGCACCGCGGGGCGTTCGCGGGCCCCCTTCCGGCCGAAAAGCAGGACCATCGCCGCGATCAGGGAGAGGAGCGTGAGACCGTACGACAGGTAGCAGGCCAGGCCGAACAGCAGCCCGGACGCCGACGCCCGTCCGGGGGACCGACGGGTGACGGCCAGCGCCAGCAGCGCCACCGCCCACGCGGCCACCGCCGTGAAGTACCCGTCGGCCGAGGTGCCCATCCACACGGCGGCCGGTGCCAGCACGAGGAAGGGCGCGGCCCTGCGCGCCAGTGTCTCGTCGGCCAGGGCACGGACCGTGACCAGCACCGCCACGCAGGCCGTCGCCCCCGCGACGATGCACCCCATCCCGGCCCAGCCTCCGCCGCGCAGCCCGACCCGGTCCAGCAGGACGAAGGTGAGCGTCGCCCCAGGCGGGTGGCCGGCGACGTGGGCGGGCCAGTTGTCGGGGGACTGCAGCAGGATGTGGTCGACGAAGGTCCTCACAGCGGCCGGGATGTCATGGAAGCGGTCGATCGCCCGCAGGTACTCGTGGCGGGTGGTGAGCCGCCCGGCGATGCCGCGGTGCCAGCCGTCGACCAGCGAGAGCGAACAGGTCCAGGCCGTGGCCGTTGCGAACGCGACCGGCAGCAGCGCCCGCCAGGGAAGGCGGGCCGCGACGGAGGGGCCGTACGCGACGGTGGCGATCGCCACCAGGACCGCCGCCGGTGTGCCGGCGCCCAGGTGGGGGCCCCAGGACGCCAGCAGCGGGGGCCAGTTGACGAAGAGCGTGTGGCGGGACCCCTGGATGTGACGGCCGACCAGCGCGGCCGCCGTCACGAGCAGCACGGCGGCCCCGGCGGCGTACAGGTCACGTCGCGTGTCACGGCGCACGCCGGAGCGCGCGGGGCCGGGCTCGGCGGAGGTCAAGGTGCGGATCACACCGGAACGCTAGGCCGCACGGCCGGTCCCGGACCGCCGTCCGGGCCTGATGTCAGCGTTTCGTCATGGGTCGAGCACCCTTTCGCGGGGCGGTCCCGGCCTACCGTCGGGACATGCGCGACCCCGACACCCCGCGGCTCCCCCTGCGAGCCGACCCCCGGCTCCCCACCTCGCCCGGCTTCTGGCGCAGCCCGCTGCGCGGCCCCCGGTTCACCTCCGTGCTGGGTCTCGTCCTGCTCGTCGGCATCACGGTGCTGTTCGTGACCGGGCTGGTCTCGTACGCCGCCTACAACCCGAACCTGTCGACGGTGAACGACAAGACACCGGACAAGGGGATCCTCGGCTTCTACCTCTTTCCCTGGCCGACGAACCCGCACTGGCTGTACCGGCTCAACCAGGGCGTCCACGTCACCCTCGGCATCACCCTGATCCCGGTCCTGCTCGCCAAGCTCTGGTCGGTGATCCCCAGGCTGTTCGCGCTGCCGCCGGCCCGCTCGCCGGCGCACGCGCTGGAGCGGATCTCGCTGCTGCTCCTGGTGGGCGGGGCCCTGTTCGAGTTCGTGACCGGTGTGCTCAACGTCCAGCTCGACTACGTCTTTCCCGGCTCCTTCTACCCGCTGCACTTCTACGGCGCCTGGGTGTTCTTCGCCGCCTTCGTGACCCACGTGCTGCTGAAGATGCCCGTCGCGCTGCGCAATCTGCGCCGACTGCGGGAGGAGGATGACGACCTGGTGCCGCCACGCCCCACCGAGCCGACCCTCACCCGGCGGGGCGCCCTGTGGTTCGTCGGGGGCGGCTCGCTGCTGCTGTTCGCGACGACAGTGGGACAGAACTTCGACGCCCTGCGGCGCACCGCGGTGCTCGCACCGCACGGCGGCGGTGATCCCGGCAGTGGCCCGAACGGCTTCCAGATCAACAAGACCGCCGCGTACGCCGGGATCGACGCGGCTCAAACGGGCGAGGACGCCTGGCGGCTCGTCATCACCGGGCGCACGGGCACCGTCCGTCTCAGCCGCGCACAGCTCGCCGAACTCCCCTTGCACAGCTCGGCCCTGCCCATCGCCTGCGTGGAGGGCTGGTCGACTTCGGACCAGTGGTGGCGCGGGGTGCGACTGCGTGACCTCGCGGCGCTCGTCGGGTACCAGGACGAACCGCCGGACGTGTTCGTCGAGTCCCTCCAGCGGCGCGGCGCCTTCCGGAAGGCCGCGCTGCGCGCCAACCAGGTGGCCGACCCGCGCTCGCTGCTCGCCCTGTACGTCAACGGCGAGGAGCTCTCCCCCGACCACGGCTACCCGGCGCGCGTCATCGTGCCCGCCGCGCCCGGTGTGCTCAACACCAAGTGGGTGGCCCGGATGACGTTCGGAGACCTGTGATGCGCCGACCGCGGATCCGTGGGGGAAGCCCCTTCCCACTCCTGCTGCTCGCCTGCTCGTTCGCGCTCACCGGCTATGCGGGGGTGAGGCTGCTCGCCGACGACTGGTTCGGTGTGACGCTGTGGTTCGTGGGGGCCGCGCTGCTGCACGACCTCGTCCTGCTGCCGTTGTACGCGAGTGCGGACCGGGCGGTCGTGCGGGGCCTCGACGCGGCCGGGCGCCGGGCGTGGGTGCCGTACGTGCGCGTACCGGCGGCCCTGTCCGGGCTGCTCCTGCTGGTGTGGTTCCCGCTGATCAGCGGGATGGTGGAGCGGCGCTACCGGTCCGCCACCGGGCTGCCCCCGGACGTGTTCCTCGCGCGCTGGCTGCTGATCACCGCTGTTCTCTTCGGCGCCTCGGCGCTGCTGCTGGCGCTGCGCCTGCCGCGGTTGCGCAGGGCGGCGAAGCACCGTCCGCCGGCCGTCCACTGACCGGCCCGCTCCCACCCCTGGGCGTGGCGCAGCAGCGCCGGCGTGCCGAGCCGCGCCCAGGGGAAGTGGGTGCCGGTCGTGCCGGTGCCGGTCTGGTCGACCACCTGCACCCGGGAGCGTTCGTCGATGTCCTGCGGGGCGGTCTCGGCCATCAGCAGACCACCGGGGCGCAGCAGGCCGGCCACCCGGTCCAGCAGGGCGCGTGGATCGCCGCCGATGCCGATGTTGCCGTCCATGAGCAGGACGGTGCCCCAGCGGCCCTCGCCCGGCAACGGCTCGAACACCGAGCGCCGAAGCGCCTGGCCCCCGAGCCGTACCGTGCGGTCCACGGCTGCCGCACTGACGTCGATGCCGAGGACGGGCCTGCCCCCGGTGGCGAGTTCCGCGACCAGCCGTCCGGGACCGCACCCCACGTCGAGCACGGTGCCCTCGCACCGGGCCAGCACGTCCCGGTCGACGGCGTCGGCCCGAGCGCACCAGCGTTCCACGTCCAACGGCAGCAGCCAGCCGTCGGCCCGGCGCAGGAACAGCGGACCGCGACCGGCGCGCAGGGCGGCGGCGTAGGGGTCGGCGGCGGCCCACGCGGGGCCGGTGGCGGGCGGCGCGCTCATCGGGAACCGGCCGGGCGCGGTGCCGGTGCGGTGGCAGAGGAGTGCTCCCGGGGCAGACCCGGCGGTGAGGTCTTCGGCCGGCGGGCGGGCTGTGTGCCGGCTCCGGTGGCCGGCGGTGGCGCCGATGGCCCGGCGACGGACCGCGGATCGGGTCCCGTGGCCGGCGGGGCCCCTGGGGGCGAAGCCGGCCGCGGGTGCGAACTCGTGGCGGGTGGTGTGCCGAAGGCGGCGGCGGGACGCTCGTCGCGGTCGGCGGCGGGTGGGGTGTCGGCGTCCGTGCCGGGTATCGCGTCGGGGCCGGCCTCGGGTTCTGCGGCGGCCGGTGCGCTCGGGCCCGCCGGGGACGGCCTGCCGGGTTCCGTGGCGGACCGCGTACCGGGTCCCGTGGCCGACCGTGCGTCCTGCCCCCAAGCCGCCGTACACCGTGCCAGACGCGCCGCGAAACGCCCTCGCGGAGCCAGCGCCGCCACCGCGTGGGCGTCGGCCGCGGTGTCGACGTCGCGCAGCCGGGGCAGGTCGCGCACCCGCAGTCCGGCCGCTGCGAGCCGGTCGCGTTGGACCGCGCCCGTGGCGGAGGTCGACATCGGCACGCCCCGCAGCAGGGCGGGGTCGGGGCACGCCAGGCCGAGCGCCCAGAAGCCGCCGTCCTCCGCCGGGCCGAACCAGGCGTCGCACTCGGTGAAGTCCACGGTGAGCAGCCCCGGCGTCACCTGCGGAGTGTCCATGCCGATGAGCAGGGCCGGGCCGGCGCAGCGGGCGAAGGCGTTCGCGAGCCGCTCGTCCAAGCCGCCGCTGCCCTGCGGTACGACGTCGAAGCCCGGCGGCAGCCACGGGCCGGGGGCACCGTCGAGGACGAGGACGCGCCGCGCGGCGGGTGTGGCCGCCACGGCGCGCAGGGTGTCCGCGAGGGCCGCCTCGGCCAGTTGAGCGGCCTGGAGGGGCGTGAACGGCGGGGTGAGCCGGGTCTTGACCCGGCCGGGCCGCGGTTCCTTGGCGATGACGAGGAGCGCGGGCGACACCCGTGACGGGTTCGAGTCACCAGAAGGGCTCAACGGACGGTTCCTCCTTCGTGCGCGGGGCTCTCGCTCAGTACCCGGCTCATGTCCCGTACGGCCTGCCAGGTGCCGCGCCAGGTGCCGGTCACCTTCGACGCGCCGGTGCGCGGCAGGTACGGCACGTCGTGCTCGGCGATCCGCCAGCCCGCGTCGGCCGCGCGTACGACCATCTGCAGCGGATAGCCACTGCGCCGGTCGGTGAGGTCGAGGGCGAGCAGCGGCTCCCGGCGGGCGGCGCGCAGGGGACCCAGGTCGTGCAGGCGCAGCCCGGTGCGGCGGCGCAGCATCCGCGCCAGCGCGAGGTTGCCGACGCGGGCATGCGCGGGCCACACGCCCCGGCCCTGCGGACGCCGCCGCCCGAGCACGAGGTCGGCCTCGCCGGCCCGCACCGCACGCGCGAACGGGACGAGGAGCGACGGGTCGAGGGAGGCGTCGCAGTCGCAGAAGCACACCACGTCGGCCGAGGCGGCGCGCAGCCCGGCGTGGCAGGCCGCGCCGAAGCCCCTGTGCGGCTCGTGCACGACGGTCGCGCCCAACGCGCGGGCGACCTGGGCCGAGCCGTCCGTGGAACCGTTGTCGACGACCAGGGCACGCCAGCCCGGCGGGATCCGTTCGAGCACCCAGGGAAGGGCCTCGGCCTCGTTCAGGCACGGCAGCACCACGTCGACGTCCGAATGTTTCGTCGTCACGGTCCTCACCCTACGAACCTGAATCGGGCATAACGGACTTCCGGTCCTTACGAAACGCGGACGTCGACGGCCGAGGAGCCACTCGGACGCCGCACCGGCGGCGGGTGGTGCCAGGCTGGGGGCATGCAGCAGCCGTACGAACCCCCCGGGCCGCGAGCCGATGACTCCCCCCGGATCCTGGTCGTCGACGACGATCCGACCGTCGCCGAGGTCGTCGCCGGTTACCTGGACCGCGCCGGCTACGTCGTGGACCGCGCCGACGACGGACCGACGGCCCTGACCCGGGCCGGCGCCCACTGGCCGGACCTGGTGGTGCTCGACCTGATGCTCCCCGGCATGGACGGCCTGGAGGTGTGCCGCCGGATGCGGGGACAGGGGCCGGTCCCGGTCATCATGCTCACCGCCCGGGGCGACGAGGACGATCGCATCCTGGGCCTGGAGGTCGGCGCCGACGACTACGTCACCAAGCCCTTCAGCCCCCGCGAACTGGTGCTGCGCGTGGAGTCGGTGCTGCGCCGCAGCAGGCCGCCGGCCGCCGACGGGCTCCGCCTCGGCGCCGCCGGTCTGGCGCTGGACCCGGCGGCCCGCCGGGCCACCAAGAACGGCAGCGAACTCGGTCTGACGCTCAGGGAGTTCGACCTGCTCGCCTTCTTCCTGCGCCACCCTGGGCGGGCCTACGCCCGAGAGGACCTGATGCGCGAGGTGTGGGGGTGGGACTTCGGTGACCTGTCGACCGTCACGGTCCATGTCCGGCGCCTGCGCGGCAAGGTCGAGGACGACCCCGCCCGGCCCCGCCTCATCCAGACCGTATGGGGCGTCGGCTACCGCTTCGACCCCGGCGCGGGGGAGGCCTGACCATGCGCGACACCCTCCTCATCGCTCTGTATGCCTTCGCCGGTGCCGCCGCCACCGGGCTGGCCGGATCGGGCGTACTGCGCCTCATCCGGCGCCGCTCGCTGACCGCCTCGCTCGCCGTGGTGGCGGCGGTCGGCGTCGTCGCGATGCTCGCGGGAACACTCGCCGTCGCCTGGGCCATGTTCCTCTCGCCGCACGACCTGACCGTCGTCACCACCGTCGTCGCGATGGCGGCGGTCGTCTCCCTGGCCACCGCGCTGCTGCTGGGCCGCTGGGTCGTCGCCCGCAGCCGTGAACTCGCCGTGGCGGCACGCTCCTTCGGCGAAGGCGGGACGTTCGCCGCCCCCCACGGCCCGGCCACCGCCGAACTGGAGACCCTGAGCCGCGAACTGGCCGCCACCAGCGCCAGGCTCGCCGAGTCCCGGGAGCGGGAGCGTGCGCTGGAGGCCTCCCGGCGCGAACTCGTCGCCTGGATCTCACACGACCTGCGTACCCCGCTCGCCGGTCTGCGCGCGATGTCGGAAGCCTTGGAGGACGGCGTCGCCGCCGATCCCGACCGCTATCTGAAACAGATCCGCACCGAGGTCGAACGCCTCAACGACATGGTCGGCGACCTCTTCGAACTCTCCCGCATCCACGCCGGCACGCTCCCGCTGGCCCTCACCCGGATGTCCCTGTACGACCTGGTCGGCGACGCGCTCGCGGGAGCCGATCCGCTGGCCCGGGAGCACGGGGTGCGGCTGGTGGGCGGCCGCATCGAGCCGGTGCCCGTGCGCGTGGACGGCAAGGAGATGAGCCGGGTGCTGGGCAACCTGCTGGTCAACGCCATCCGCCGGACCCCGGCCGACGGGACGGTCGCCGTCTGCGCGGAGCGTTCCCCCGAGGGTGTGGTGCTGTCGGTGACCGACGGCTGCGGCGGCATCCCCGAGGGCGACCTGCCGCGCGTCTTCGACACCGGCTGGCGCGGCTCGCACGCCCGGACGCCCCCGGCGGGCGCGGGCCTCGGGCTCGCCATCGTCCGGGGCATCGTCGAGGCGCACCAGGGCCGGGCCACCGTGCGCAACATCCCCGGCGGTTGCCGCTTCGAGGTGGTGCTGCCCGCCGCCGCTTCCTGATCGCGGGCAGCACCACCGGTCCGGTGTGCCGGGCCGAGACGCTAGGTCGTGTCCGCAAAGTCCCGCCTGCCCCGCGACGCCTGGCACGCACTAGGGGGTCTGTCGCATCCCGGCCCGCGCGAACTCCGCCATGCCGTCCTCGAAGCCGACCTCCGGCTTCCACCCCAGCCCGTCGCGCAGCCGTGACGAGTCCGCGGTGATGTGCCGTACGTCCCCGAGCCGGAACTCGCCGGTGACGACCGGCTCGGGCCCGCCGCAGGCGTCGGCCAGGGCCCGCGCCATCTCGCCGACGGTGTGCGGGTCACCGCTGCCGGTGTTGTACGCGGTGAGCGCACCCGGGGCGGCCTGCGCCTCCAGCGCCACCGCGTTCGCCGCCGCCACGTCCCGTACGTGCACGAAGTCCCGCCGCTGCCTCCCGTCCTCGAACACGCGGGGTGCCTCACCGCGGGCGAGGGCCGAACGGAAGAAGGAGGCGACACCGGCGTACGGCGTGTCACGCGGCATCCCGGGCCCGTACACGTTGTGGTAGCGCAGCGACACCGCCGACCCGCCGGTGCAGCGGGCCCAGGCGGCGGCCAGGTGCTCCTGGGCGAGCTTGGTGGTCGCGTACACGTTCCGCGGATCGGCCGGTGCGTCCTCGCCGACGAGACCGGGGGAGAGGGCGTCCCCGCACACCGGGCAGGCCGGTTCGAACCGGCCCGCGTCGAGGTCGGCCACGGCCCGAGGGCCGGGTCTGACGACACCGTGCCTCGCGCACTCGTACCGCCCCTCCCCGTAGACGACCATCGAGCCGGCCAGCACGAGGCGCCGGACACCCGCCTGCGCCATGGCGGCCAGCAGCACGGCGGTGCCCAGATCGTTGTGCGAGACGTACTCTGCGGCGTCGCGGACTCCGTCGCCCAGTCCGACCATGGCGGCCTGATGGCACACCGCGTCCACGCCGCGCAGGGCCCGGCCGACCGCCGCCGGGTCCCGCACATCCGCGGCGGACCCCTGCCGTACGTCGAGCACGAGCGCCTCGTGGCCACGCGATCCGAGCGCGCTGACGACATGGGACCCGATGAATCCGGCACCGCCGGTGACCAGTACACGCATACGGCCACGCTAGATCCGCGGCACTGCCCTGCCACGGGGCCACGCGCGCACGTCATGACTCCGTAAGGCATGCACGGGTGCGTCGGACCGGGACAAAGCAGACCACGCGCGAGACGCTGCCTCCATGACGGTTCCTCCCTCAGCCGATGCCCAGTACCGCTTCGACGATCTGACCGCCCTGTTCGTCAACTGCACCCTGAAACCCTCCCCGGAGCTCAGCCACACCCAGGGGCTGATCGACAAAAGCGCGGAGATCATGATGTCGCGCGGGGTCACCACGTCCGAGATCCGCGCCGTCGACCACGACATCGCGCCCGGCGTCTACCCGGACATGACCGAGCACGGCTTCGCGACGGACGAGTGGCCCGCGCTGTACGAGCAGGTGATGGCCGCGGACATCCTGGTCATCGCCGGGCCGATCTGGCTCGGCGACAACAGCTCCGTGACGAAGAAGGTGATCGAGCGCCTCTACGCCTGCTCCAGCCTCCTGAACGCGCAGGGCCAGTACGCCTACTACGGCCGGGTCGGGGGGTGTCTGATCACCGGCAACGAGGACGGTGTGAAGCACTGCGCGATGAACGTCCTCTACAGCCTCCAGCACCTCGGCTACACGATCCCGCCCCAGGCCGACGCCGGCTGGATCGGCGCGGCCGGCCCCGGACCGTCGTACCTCGACCCCGGCTCGGGCGGACCGGAGAACGACTTCACCAACCGCAACACCGCCTTCATGACCTGGAACCTGATGCACGTGGCCGGCCTGCTGAAGCGCACGGGGGGCATCCCGGCCCACGGCAACCAGCGCTCGCAGTGGGACGCCGGCTGCCGCCCGGGTGCGGACAATCCCGAGCACCGCTGACCGTCCCTGGCCGGCGGGGCGGCGGACGTAAGGATTTCGTCACCCCGCCGGTCATCCCCTGCCGCCCGTCGCGCCCGTTGAATGGGAAGGGACGCGCAGGACTACCAGGAGGTGGGCGGTATGGGACGGGGACGACGCGGGTGGATCAGGCCGTGGACGGTCGGCGTGCTGGTGGTGGCGGTCGCCGGGGCCGGCTTCGGCCTGTACTGGTTCCAGCCGTGGAAGCTGTGGCAGGACGAGACGGTCCAGGAGGCCCTCCCCGTCGCCGTGGACGCCTCCAGGAGGCCGGCCGAGGTGCCGTCGTCCGGCGCTTCGCCCACCCCGGCCGGACCGGTGACGCTGGCCGGCGGTGAGCTGATCAGCCACGAGCACACGACCTCCGGCACGGTGCGGCTCGTGCGACTGCCCGACGGCTCCCACGTTGTGCGCCTGGAGAACCTCGACACCAGCAACGGCCCCGACCTGCGGGTCTGGCTCACCGACGCGCCCGTGAAGAAGGGGCTCGACGGCTGGCGGGTCTTCGACGACGGGGAGTACGTCAGCCTGGGCAAGCTCAAGGGCAACAAGGGCAGTCAGAACTACGTCGTGCCCGCTGACGTGGACCCGGCCCGGTACAGCAGCGTCAGCATCTGGTGCGACCGTTTCGACGTGTCCTTCGGCGCCGCGGAACTCGCCCGCACCTGAAGACGGCGACGGAGCCCCGGGAGCCGCTCCCGGGGGCCGTCCTGCCCGTACGACACCTGGCTCCGACGCTCACAGCACACTGCGCCGACGCTGCCCGTACTGCTCCATGAGCCTGCCTCGGGTCAACTCCAGCCGGTGCGCCAGGATCTCGGCGACATGGCGCACCAGGGACATCCCGAGCCGGGGGTCCTCCTCGCACAGCCGCAGCACCTGGGCGGCGTCGAACTCGTGGGCGCGTACGGGGCTGAAGGCCTCCGCGCCGAAGTCCCACCGGTACGGCGGGAACAGCCAGGACCAGCCGAGCAGATCGCCCGCCCCGAGGCTCGCGACCGTGACCCGCTGGACCGGCGTCACGCGCTGGTCGAGGGAGACGGCGCCCGAGCGGATCACCCAGAAGCGGTCGGCCGTACCGCCCGCCTCGAAGATCCGGGCGTCCTCCGGGAAGGCGACGTCCCGGGCGAGCGACATCAGACGCTCACGCTGCGGTGGTGGAAGGGCGGTCAGCAGTTTGATCGCTTTGGTCATGACACGGGGCTCCTCACGGCGACTGAGGTTCCGTTGCTTCCCTGCGTCCATTTCAGCCGCTGCCGGCCCGGTGAGCACCTCGGCGGAGGGCTCTTTCCGCGGGAATTCCTGCGTGGCGTGGTGCCTGAGGGCATGAAAAAGCCCTGGCTGGACGGGGGAGGCCAGCCAGGGCCGTAGGTGGTGGTTCAGGGGGACGGTCACGGTCTACCCCTCGACCACGTATGTATGAATCGTAAACCATCTGTGGGGATCCAGGGCCGGCAGGGCCGGGTTACGTGACCGGTTTCACTCGGATCCATGTTTCGAGGCCCTCACGTCCCGTTCGCCGGGCTTCTCGGTCAGGAACTCTCGTAGTGCCGACCCGGCGTGAGGATCTCCTCCAGCACGGTGAGGACGGCCCCGTAGGCCACTGTCCGTACCGCCGCGTCCCGGGCGCCCTCGGGGTCGGTCGACCTCAACTCCTCGCTCCGTGCCCGCCAAGTCCGCTCCTCCTGCCGGGCGCAAGCCCTGGCCCGCTGCATGCGTCGCAACAGTTCGTCTGAGTCCACGACATCGGTCATGCATTCCGCGTACCCGCTTTCGCTCCGGTGAGCCGTCAGCCCTCCAGCGCCTTCACGGGGACGTCCAGCGGGCGGGCCAATCCGGCCACGCCCTCGTCGAGACGCTGCAGATGGCGCAGCACGCGGTCGGTGACCCGGCCGTAGCGCGGCACGCCCGGAACGGTCGGTCCCAGGAGCGAGGCGATGCTCGGGCCGGTCTCGATCTCGGCCCCGGAGCCTTCGTCCGTGACGTGCGCCGCGACCGCCTCGATGTTGTGCGCGATGCGCGCCGCGGCCCGGCGCAGCCGGGGGTCCGCCGCGATCGCGGGATGGGTGGGCAGCAGCTCGGCGGTGGCGGCCAGCGAGCGCGCGTGGTACGCGCAGGTCTCCAGCAGCGCGACCACATGGCGGGCGGTCTCCCGCCGGGCCCGCAGCGGCGTCACCGGGTGCGTCAGGGGCTGGGTGGCGGCCCTGAGGTCGGCCAACGCCTGGTCGAGATCCCGTGCCTGGTCGAGCAGGTCGACGGGCGGCCCGCCGCTGAGCTGCTCCACGGCGCTGCGGGTGACGTCCCCGAGCCGCTCCAGGACGGTCGCGAGCAGTTCGTTGGTACGCCGGTCCGTCTGCACCGGCAGGACGAACGCGGCCGCGATCACCCCGCAGGCCGCGCCCAGCGCCGTCTCCCCGATGCGCAGCACGAGCACCGACAGGCTGTAGGTGTGCAGCAGGGTGTAGAGCAGCCCGAGCGCCGCGGTGACGAAGAAGGACATCAGCGTGTAGGACAGCGGAGCCGAGTAGAACATCAGGAAGACGAACACCAGGACCAGCGCGAAGGCCGTCCAGGTGTGGCCTCCGACGGCGCCCGCCAGCACGATGCCGGCCAGGACGCCCAGCACGGTACCCAGCAGCCTGCGGTATCCCTTGACCAGGATCTCGCCCGTCGAGGCGGTGTTGAGGAACACGATCCAGCAGGTCAGCACTGCCCAGTACCAGCGGTCCCGGGACAGCAGCTCACCGCCGGCGATGGCCAGCGCCGAGCCCACGGCCACCTGCACGGCGGCGCGCGTGGTGGGACGCCGAAGTCCCGCGGGTTCCTGCGGGGACTCCTCCTCCCCGGCGTCGAGCACGGCTTCCTCCGCGTCCAGCTCCTCGCGCGAGCGGGCCGTGGCGGGGCTGTCGTCCGATTCGTCCGGGGCGCTGCCCAGGGCGATCCGCAGCCCGAGCACCGCGCGGGCGGCCTCACCGATGCGCCGGAAGACGTCTTGCACGACGGGTGAGGCGGACGGCAGGTTCTCGTCGTCGCGGTAGCCGAGGAGCCGGTTGCGGACCTGGGACAGCGCGGTGCCCGCGTCGTCGGCGACCGGCCGCAGCACCAGCAGACGCAGCGCCTCCAGGTCACGGCGCAGCGTGTCGGTCGCCTCGTCGCGTACGGGATGCCGTCCGCCCGTCGGCACCGGCGCGCCCGGCAGGTGCAGGGCCAGCGTGTCCGCCCGCTCGGCACCGCGGGCGGCGAGCAGCGACAGACCGAGCCTCTCGGCGGCGATCTCGGCATCCACGACCCGCCGCTGGAGGAGCCGGGCCACGGCTTCGTCGGCGGTCCCCTCCGTCAGCCGGCCCTGGATCAGCAGCGCCGTCTCGTGCAGCCGCGCGGTGCCCTCGCGCACCCGCTCCAGGGCACGGTCCGCCTCCCGGGGCCCGGCGTCGAGCAGCTCGAGCTGCGCGGACAGCAGCTGGGCCAGCCGGACGCGGAACGCCTCGCGCAGGCGTTCCAGCACCCCCGCAGGGGTCTCGGCGACGACGGCGAAGCGCACCAGCGCGCTGCACGCGAAGGCGACGGCGACCGCCGCGTACAGCTCGGGCAGGTCGGGGACCGTGGCACCGACGAAGAGGGACACGAAGTAGATCTGGAAGCCGATCAGGCCGAGCGCCGTCCCGCGGTCCCCGAACCGGCGGCCGTAGACGGCACAGAAGATGAGCGCCACGAAGAACAGGTCGCCGGCCACGACATGGCGATGCAGCAGCGCCGCCAGCGTCATGGAGGCCAGGGCCACCGGCAGCCCCAGGGCGAGCGTGACGGCCTGCTGCCCGCGCTGCTTCTCCCGGATGGCGAAGGTGGCGACCATCGCCGCCATGGCCCCCGCCACCAGGTGCGTCACATCGCTGCCCAGTACGGCCAGCACGGCCACCGCGAGGGCGATCGCGCCCACCGTCCGCAGACCCGCGGCCAGCCGCAGGAGCCCGGGGTCCGACGCCGCGATCCGGTCCCTGACCTGTGCCCGGACCGGTCGTCCCGCTGCCCTCACGCCGCCGTACTCTCTCCCTCGCTTCCTGCGTGCCGCACGCCCCGAGCCGGGGTCCTCACCTCACCCGGCCGTCCCCGCGGGCCCGTCCTTCCCGGCGACGTACTCCCGCAGCTGCTCCGGCGTCAGATACGCGTGGATGAACTCGAAGTCCTTCAGCTTGGCCGGCCTGCGCGACTGGAAGCCGGTGCGTACGAAGTCGTCCCCGGCGACGGCGTTGAGCAGCCAGTTCGTCAGCACGCGCGTCTTGGCGACGTTGGTGCGCAGCGCCGACCAGTGGTAGCCGCGGGCGACGGCGAGCGCGGGCAGGCCCTTGAGCTCGACACCGAGCGGCTTGGACACGGCGTCGCGGCCGCCGAGGTCGACGACCAGGCCGAGGTCCTTGTGCTCGTACCGGCGCAGCGGCTGGTCGCGCAGGGCCGCGATGACGTTGTCGGCGACCACCTTGCCCTGCCGCATGGCGTGCTGGGCGGTGGGCGGGCAGACGGCGCCCTCCTCGCCCTTGGCCAGGTCGGGCACCGCGGCGGCGTCGCCGAGCGCGAAGACGCCGTCGTGCCCGGGCAGGTTCATCTCGGCGGTGACCGCGAGCCGGCCCCTGACGGTCTCCGCGCCCAGCGTGCCGATCAGCGGGCTGGCGACCACACCGGCGGTCCAGATCAGGGTGTGGGTGGGGACCACCCGACCGTCGGTGAAGGTGACCTCGTCGGGACCGGCCTTGGCGATGGAGACGCCGAGCGAGATCTCGATCCCGCGCCTGCCCAGCACCTCCTGGGCGGTGCCGCCCAGCTTCTCGCCGAGCTCGGGCATCAGCCTCGGCGCGATGTCGATCAGATGCCACCGGATCAGGTGCGGGTCGAGCCGCGGATAGCGCTTGACCGCGTTGTGGGTCAGCTGCTGCAGGCACGCGGCGGTCTCGGTGCCGGCGTAGCCGCCGCCGACCACCACGAACTGCAGCCGTGCGGCGCGCTCCTGCGGGTCCTGGCTGGCGTCGGCGAGGTCCAGCTGGGAGATGACGTGGTCGCGCAGGTAGGCGGCCTCCGCGAGGGTCTTCATGCCGTACGCGTGGTCGACGAGCCCCGGGATGTCGAAGGTGCGGGTCACACTCCCGGGGGCCAGCACGATGTAGTCGTACGGCTCGTTGACGATCTTGTCGGTGATGGTGCGGATCACACACACCTTGGCCGCGAGGTCCACGCCGATGGCACCGCCCGGGATGATCCGGGTGCGGTACTTGCGGCTGCGGCGCAGTGAGAGGGCGATCGACTGGGGGGTGAGGACGCCGGAGGCGACCTGGGGCAGCAGTGGCAGGTAGAGCTGGTAGGAGGACGGCGTCACCAAGGTGATCTCGGCCTCGTCGGGGGCGAGTTTGCGTTCCAGCCGGCGAACGCATCCCACTCCGGCGAAGCCTGCGCCAACCACCAGGATCCTGGGTCGTGTCACGGTGATCATCCCTTCTGCGGCTCCAGGCGGTCTGCCTCGACGTCGTTCGCCTGCCCCTGAATCGCTGCTTCGCACGCATCGATCCCACCGCGCCGCCGGTCGTTCCGCCAGCCGGGAGCAGCAGGCAGACGAACCCGTCGACAGCCACCTTGCCCCGGTCGACCCGGGGGCACACCGGTTCGGAAGTGAAAGACATGTACGCGCGATCTTTTGAGGGCCGAATGGTCTGAACCTGACGTCCGAACAGTTCGTCCAAGGCCGGGCCTGCTGTTCGCGTACATGAACAGCAGGTCATCGTGTGAAACTCCGTCCAGGAACACCCTCGCCCTCGGCGGGCAGTCCGATGCCGTACGGCTCACCACGAGCGAACGGGTGTCCTCAGCCGAAGACGTTGTCCGCGTCGTCCCAGTGCGCCAACTCGTCCGACATCTGGTCCCGGGGCACCCGTGAACGGGCCTGGTACATCGCGTCGATCTGCGACGCGTAGTGCCGCACGATCGCGTCCCGGCGCAGCTTCATCGACGGTGTCAGCAGACCGTTGGCCACGTCGAACGGCTCCGGCAGCACCCGGAACACCCGGATGGACTCCGCACGTGACACCGCGCTGTTGGCGGCGGCCACGGCTCTGGTGATCTCCTCGCGCAGGGCGTTCTCCTCCCGTGCCTCCCGCATCCGCGCGTCACTGCGCGCCGCGAGGGAGTCCCGCCAGAACGCCAGGAAATCCGGGTCCAGAGTGATCAGGGCGCCGACACAGGGCCGGTCGTCGCCCACCACCACCGCCTGATGGACCAGCGGATGCTGCCTGAGCCGCTGCTCCAGCAGCGCCGGGGAGACGCTCTTGCCACTGCTCGTGACGATGACGTCCTTCTTGCGTCCGGTGATCGTCAGATAGCCCTCGGAGTCCAGCCGCCCGAGATCCCCGGTGGCCAGCCAGCCGCCGCGCAGCACCGCCCGCGTCGCGGCGTCGTCGTTGACGTATCCCTGGAACACCGACGGCCCTCGCACCAGGATCTCCCCGTCGTCGGCCACCCGGATGTCCGTGCCCGGCAGTGCCCGCCCGACCGTTCCGGACATCTCCCGGCCCAACGGCTGCGCGGTGACCCCGCCGCTGGTCTCGGTCAGGCCGTACCCGTCGTTCAGATAGATGCCGATGCCCTCGTAGAACAAGGACAGTTCACGGTTGAGCGGGGAACCGCCGGAGGTCGCCCGGCACACCCGGCCGCCCAGCGCGGCACGCAACTTGCGGTACACCGTCCGCTCGTACAGGGCGTGCTGAAGCCGCAGATCGAAACCCGGCCCGGGGCCGCCGCCCAGCCGGTGGCGCTCCTGAGCCGCCGCGAAGTCCCGCGCGGTGTCCGCGGCCCGCTCGAACAGCGCGCCGCGGCCCGCCTGCTGGGCCACGCGCAGGAAGTTCTTGTAGATCTTCTCGAAGATCGACGGTACGGCGCAGAAGTACGTGGGGCGGAAGGTCCGCAGCGCCGAGGACAGCGCCGCCTCGCTCAGGTCGGGCTCGTGCCCCATCAGCATGCCGCCGCGAATACACAGACTCTGCACCAGAAGCCCGTACACATGGGAGAAGGGCAGGAAGGCGAGCACGGACGCCTGTTGCTCTCCGGGCGGGATCACCGTGTGCCCCCAGCCCGCGAGCAGTGTGTCGCAGGGGCTCGCGAGGCTGCGGTGGCTCGACGCGCAGCCCAGCGGCCGGCCCGTGGTGCCGGAGGTGTACGAGACGGCGGCGGTGGAGTCCGGCAGCACGATGCGGCGCAGCGACTCGACGGTGGTGAGCGGGATGAGCTCGCCGCGCTGGACGAGCTGTCCGAGTCCTCCGGCGTCCAGCTGCCAGACATGGCGCAGCCGAGGCAGCGATCCGCACACCGAACCCACCGTCATGACCGACTGCTCGTCCTCCACCACGACGGCCACGCACTCGGCGTCCCGGAGGATGAACGCGACCTGGTCGCGCGAGGCCGTCGGATAGATGGGCACCACCTCGGCGCCCACCGTCCACAGCGCGTAGCTGATCACCGTCCACTCGTACCGCGTGCGCGCCATGATGGCCACGCGGTGGCCCGGCGAGATCCCCGACGCGATCAGACCCTTGGCCAGATCGGTCACTTCGTCGCGCAGTTCCACCGCGGTCACCTCCTCCCAGGTGGTGGAGGAGGGGTCCGGACGGCGCGCGAGCATCGGCAGCATGGGGCTGCGGGCCGCCGTCTCGAAGAGAGAGTCGGCGAGCCCACCGGTCAAAGTCGTGACGGTCGGGGGAGCGAGGCCGAGGTCGCGCATGCGCTGCTCCTGCTGTGTACCGGGCGTGACATCACCGACGAGTTCCGTTATCGGCGGTGCCCGAATCTAGCCCAGCTGAGAGCGCCTGGTGTCGAGAACTGACAATTGATCCCGTCCGGTGATCTCGGTCCGCTCAGGGCGACAACCACACCGTGGCGAGCGGGGGCAGGGTGAGCCGGATGTGCCCGTCCTCCGGCTTGACGGGGCCGGGGTTGGTGACGTCACTTCCGCCGTAGTGCGCGGCGTCGGTGTTGAGGGTCTCCTGCCAGACGTCGATGTGGTCCGGCACCCACAGCCGGTAGTCGTGACGGACGACGGGGGAGAAGTTGGAGACCGAGAGCAGGACGTCGCCGTCGGCGCCGTACCGCAGGAACGCGAACACGTTGTCGTCGGCGGCGTCCCCGAGCACCCACTGGAACCCGGCCGGGTCGGTGTCCCGCTCCCAGAGGGCCGGGCTCGCCCGGTAGAGCGTGTTGAGGTCGCGGACCAGGTCCTGCACCCCCCGGTGGTCCCCCGCCGACGCGTACCCCGGATCCAGCAGCCACCACTCCGGCCCGTGCGCCTCGGACCATTCGGCGCCCTGCGCGAACTCCTGCCCCATGAAGAGCAGTTGCTTGCCCGGGTGGGCCCACATGAAGCCCAGGTAGGCGCGGTGGTTGGCACGTCGCTGCCACCAGTCGCCGGGCATCTTGGAGACCAGCGCCTGCTTGCCGTGCACCACCTCGTCGTGGGAGATGGGCAGGACGTAGTTCTCGCTGTAGGCGTACACCATCGAGAACGTCATCTCGTTGTGGTGGTACTTGCGGTGCACCGGCTCCTTGGCCATGTACTGAAGCGAGTCGTGCATCCAGCCCATGTTCCACTTCAGCCCGAACCCGAGCCCGCCGCTGTCGGTGGGCCGGGTCACGCCGCCCCAGGCGGTCGACTCCTCCGCGATGGTGACGACCCCCGGGTTGCGCCGGTACACGGTCGCGTTCATCTCCTGCAGGAACCGCATGGCGGCCAGGTCCTCGCGCCCGCCGTGCTCGTTCGGCGCCCACTGCCCGCCCTCCCGCGAGTAGTCGAGGTAGAGCATGGAGGCGACCGCGTCCACGCGCAGCCCGTCCACGTGGAACTCCTCGCACCAGTAGGTGGCGTTGGCGACGAGGAAGTTGCGCACCTCCGTGCGGCCGTAGTCGAACTCGAACGTCCCCCAGTCCGGGTGCTCGGCCCGCCGTGAGTCCCCGGGTTCGTACAGCGGGTCGCCGTCGAACCGGCTCAGCGCCCAGTCGTCCTTGGGGAAGTGGGCCGGCACCCAGTCGACGATCACCCCGATGCCGGCCTGGTGCAGACGGTCCACCAGGTACTTGAAGTCGTCGGGGGTACCGAGCCGTGCGGCCGGCGCGTAGAAGCCGGTGACCTGGTAGCCCCAGGAACCGGCGAAGGGATGCTGCGCCACCGGCATGAACTCGACGTGGGTGAACCCGAGGTCCCTGACGTACGCGGGCAGTTCCTCGGCGAGTTCCCGGAACGTCAGCCCGGGGCGCCAGGACGGGAGGTGGACCTCGTAGACGGAGAAGGGAGCCTGGTGCACGGGGACGTCGCCCCGGTGCGCCATCCACTTCTCGTCCCCCCACTCGTAGCGCGAGGTGTGCACGATCGACGCCGTGTCCGGCGGCACCTCCGCGCGGCGGGCCATCGGGTCCGCCTTGAGGAACCGGCCGCCGTACCGGGAGGTGATCTCGAACTTGTACCGGGCGCCCTCACCGATGCCCGGCAGGAACAGCTCCCACACCCCGGACGCGCCCAGGGACCGCATCGGGAACGCCGTGCCGTCCCAGTGGCAGAAGTCCCCGGCGACCCGCACCCCCCGCGCGTTCGGCGCCCACACGGTGAACCGGGTGCCGGCCACACCCTGGTGGGTCATCGGCTCGGCTCCCAGCGCCTTCCACAGCTGCTCGTGCCGGCCCTCCCGGACGAGGTGCAGGTCGAACTCGCCGAGGGCGGGCAGGAAGCGGTACGGGTCGTGGACCTCACGCTCGTCGGACTCGTCCTCGGCGTACGCCACCAGCAGCGTGTACGCGGGGACCGCCGCCAGGGGCAGGACGCCGGAGAACAGGCCGCCCCCCTCGGAGACGAGCCGGGTGCGTTCGCCGTCGACGACGACGCTCACCGCCCGCGCGAACGGGCGCAGCGCGCGGAAGGCGATCCCGCCCGGCACCGGATGGGCGCCCAGCAGGGCGTGCGGATCGTGGTGGGCGCCCGACAGCAGGCGATCACGGTCGGCCGGGTCCAGGGCGGGCGCGCCGGCCCACCGGTTCGGTCCGGCCGACTCAGGGCGCGAAGTCTCGTGCAGGGCCATGCGGTCAGGCTCCTCTCACGGCGAGGCGTTCGATCGCCGCCATCGGTACGGGCAACCAGTCGGGTCGGTGCCGGGCCTCGTACAGGACCTCGTACACGGCGCGGTCTGTTTCGTAAGCACGCAGCAGGCCGTGCTTCTGGCGCGGGTCCCACCCGGCCGAGGCGGCGTAGCCCGCGCAGTAGGCCTCCCGGCAGCGGCGCGCCCACTCCGGTCGCCACGGCCGGCGCTGGCGGGCGGCGTAGTCGAAGGAGCGCAGCATGCCGGCGATGTCCCGCACCGGCGAGTGGACGCCGCACCGTTCGGCGAGCGGTCGGGACGGCTCGCCCTCGAAGTCGATGACGAACCACTCACGGCCGGCCCGCAGCACCTGCCCCAGGTGCAGGTCACCGTGGATGCGCTGGGCGGGCGGCCCCGGATCGCAGCCGACGAGGGCGCCGAAGGCATTGCGCAGGCCGGGGACGTACGGCTGCAGCACGGGGACGAAGTGCGCGGCGTTCTCCAGGCGCTCGGTCATCGCCGCCGCCGTACGGCCGTTCTCGCCGCGGGACAGGGAGGGGAAGGCCGACGCCAGCGCCACGTGCACCTCGGCCGTCGCGCGCCCCAGTTGACGGGCCTCGGCCGTGAAGTCGGCACCCGAGGCCAGCGCGTCCAGCGCCAGCGTCCAGCCGTCGGTGGCGTCCCGCAGGAAGGGCTGCAGCACGCCGAGCGTCGCCTCCCAGGGATGCGTCGTGCGGAACCAGGCCACCGGGGCCGGAACCCGGCGGCAGTCCTGCCCGGCCAGCGCGACCGGCACCTCCAGATCGGGGTTGACGCCCGGCTGGATACGCCGGAAGAGCTTGAGGATGAAAGCGTCCCCGTAGATCAGCGAGGAGTTGGACTGCTCCGCGTCCAGCAGCCGCGGCACCAGCCCGGCCGGCACCGGCACGGACGGGTCCCCCTCGAAGCGCAGCGGGCCCGCCGCGCCGGGATGCCGCAGCCGCTCCAGGAGCAGCTGGGCCGACCGGGGGTCCTGCAGGGCGTCGAACACCGTCAGACCGGCCAGCGGGCCCTCCTCGGCGCGACCGATCAGCGCCCGTCCCAGCCGCGGTGACAGGTGCTGGCGTACGCCGAGCAGCAGCTGGTAGCAGTCACCGGCCGGGGGCGCGCCGCCGGGCGCGGGCACCGCCGTGTGTCCGGCGTGCACCAGCAGATGCAGACAGCCCGGGAACAGCTCCGTCATCGACAGCAGCGCGAGGTCCGTCACCGGGCGGTCCTTGCCCGCGAACCAGCGCTGCCGTGGCAGCCATTCGCGCAGCAGCCCGGCGAGCGAGGCCATGGGGCCGGCGTCGAGCGTACAGCTCGGTCGGGGTGATGCGGTCTTCTGCATGGTGACGCGTCCTTTCCTCGGCGCCTGCTCAAAGCTCACGCTGAGAGTCGTCGGCCGATGCGGGATGCGACTCGGGAGAGCCGGAACCAGTAGAAGCCGTGGCCCCCGAGGGTCAGCAGGTAGGGCAGCTCGCCGATCGCCGGGAAGCGGACCCCGCCGAACAGTTCGACCGGGTGGCGTCCGCTGAACTCGCGCAGATCGAGTTCGGTCGGCTGAGCGAAGCGCGCGAAGTTGTTCACGCACAGCACCAGGTCGTCCTCGTACTCGCGCAGGAAGGCGAGCACCGCCGGATTGGAGGACTGCAGTTCCGTGTAGGAACCGAGTCCGAACGCCGGGTTCTGTTTGCGGATCTCGATCATCCGGCGCGTCCAGTGCAGCAGCGACGACGGGGAGGCCATCGACGCCTCGACGTTGGTGACCTGGTAGCCGTAGACCGGGTCCATGATCGTGGGCAGGGTGAGGCGGCCCGGATCGCAGGTGGAGAAGCCGGCGTTGCGGTCGGGTGTCCACTGCATGGGGGTGCGGACGGCGTCGCGGTCGCCGAGCCAGATGTTGTCGCCCATGCCGATCTCGTCGCCGTAGTAGATGATCGGTGAGCCGGGCAGCGACAGCAGGAGCGCGGAGAACAGTTCGATGGTGTGCCGGTCGTTGTCCAGCAGGGGGGCGAGCCGGCGGCGGATGCCGATGTTGGCCCGCATCCGCGGGTCCTTGGCGTACTCCGCCCACATGTAGTCGCGCTCTTCGTCGGTGACCATTTCGAGGGTCAGCTCGTCGTGGTTGCGCAGGAAGATGCCCCACTGGCAGCCCGACGGGATGGCCGGGGTCTTGGCGAGGATCTCCGAGACCGGATAGCGCGACTCCCGCCGCACGGCCATGAAGATCCGCGGCATCACGGGGAAGTGGAACGCCATGTGGCACTCGTCGCCGCCCGCCCGGTAGTCGCCGAAGTAGTCGACGACGTCCTCCGGCCACTGGTTGGCCTCCGCCAGCAGCACCGTGTCCGGGTACATCGCGTCGATCTCGCGGCGGACACGCTTGAGGAACTGGTGGGTGGCCGGGAGGTTCTCGCAGTTGGTGCCCTCCTCGGCGTACAGGTAGGGCACGGCGTCGAGCCGGAAACCGTCGATTCCGAGGTCCAGCCAGAAGCGGAGGGCGGCGAGGATCTCCTCCTGGACGGCCGGGTTCTCGTAGTTCAGGTCCGGCTGGTGGGAGAAGAAGCGGTGGAAGAAGTACTGCTTGCGGACCGGGTCGAAGGTCCAGTTGGAGACCTCGGTGTCGACGAAGATGATGCGGGCGTCGCCGTACTGCTTGTCGTCGTCGGCCCACATGTAGTAGTCGCCGTAGGGGCCGTCGGGGTCCTTCCTGGACTCCTGGAACCACGGGTGCTGGTCGCT